>JADMJR010000036.1 GCA_018780365.1 Acidovorax sp.
TCTTACAGCCCAATCCGCCCTTCTGCTCAAATGAGTAGAAGGGCGTTTTGCTTTGCCTCCCCTCATTTGCTTGAGGCCAGCGCCGAACCGTCTTCGGACTGGTAGCCGGACACTGACATTACATCTGCACGCGCCTGGACAGGCGTGCGTGCAGCGAGTTCCCCGTTAGGCCGTTAGGCCGCGCTCACTTGGATACGCTGTCTCTCCAGGGGCGCATCCCCTTGCGGATGCTGAAACCTGTGAATACCCGCTGCATCAAGAATCCGTTGTAATCGCCCGTTGAACCACAGCCAATGCAAATGGGCCAAGGCCTCGCCCATGGCAAAGGTCATTTGGTGAGAGTCCAATGGGCGCTTGAACATGATGGGCAAGACATCGGCTGCGGACAGTGCGTGGTCCCGCGCCGCATCAAGGATTTCCTCCAGTCGATCCTGGTGATGGTCTTGCAGTTGCTTGATCCGCTCTTGCAGACCTTGAAAAGGCTTGCCGTGCGATGGCAATACGAGCGTAGCCGCCGGTAGCGTCAGGTAGCGAAGCAGCGACTGCAAAAAGAGCTGCAGGGGGTTGGACTCCGGCTCCGCTGCGTGGACGCTGACATTGGTGGAAATGCGCGGCAAGACCATGTCGCCGCTAATGAGGGTGGACAGCTCCGGGCAATACAGGGCCATGTGCTCAGGCGCATGGCCATATCCGCTGATGCATTGCCAGGCCCGGCCGCCAATATCGATGCAATCCCCATCCATGAGTCGGCGAAAAGTAGGGGGCAATGCAGGCACCAGAGTGGGGAAGTACGAGACCCGCCCCCGAACATGCTGGAGAAATGCGTCGTCCCGTGTGCCGTGCAGGGTGTAGAAATCGGCGCTGGCCTCACCGCCAAATCCGTTGCGGTCATAAACAGCAGTCCTGGCGACGTTGTAGTCGGTGGCGCTGATCCATAGGCGCACTCTCCATCGTTCGCACAACCAATGCGCCAGCCCGATATGGTCGGGATGCATGTGGGTCACGATCACGCGAAGAATCGGCAAGCCCTCCAGGCTGCTGGTGAAAACCTGCTCCCATTGCGCCCGCGTGGTGGCGCTGTCGATGCAGCAGTCCACCACCGACCAGCCGTCCACCGGGATACCTTTGGCGTCTGGCTGACGATCGCGCAGTAACCACAGGTTGATGTGGTCGAGTGCGAACGGCAGGCCCATTCGTACCCACTTGACGCCGGGTGCGACCTCCATGGCCTCTCCCTCGGGAGGGAGGATATCGCCCAGCGGGTAGTGAATCTGGTGTTCGAGTGGGTTCATGGTGATCTTCGTATGGGTTAGCATTGACGTTAACGTAAACGTCATGCATTCGATGCATTGTAGGGACCGATGGCCGCAGGGCTGTCTCCTGCGCGAAACCCGTCCTGCTGCATGCAGCAACCACCATGGCCAACACCTACACCATCAGCGACCTTGCCAAAGAGTTCGATCTCACCACCCGGGCGATCCGCTTCTACGAAGACATGGGCCTGCTGCAGCCGGAGCGCACCGGCCCCGCAGGCCGCAACCGCGTCTACAGCGCCCGTGACCGCACACGCCTGCGCCTGACGCTACGGGCCAAGCGCCTGGGCTTGTCGCTGACAGAGGCCAAGGAGATCATCGACCTCTACGACAGCCCCCGCGACACGGGTGTGCAGCTGCGCAAGTTCCTTGACGTGCTCGTCGTTCACCGCAAACAGCTCGAAGGGCAGATGGCGGACCTGCAGGCCAATCTGGAAGAGGTTCAGGAACACGAAGAGGAGGCGCGTGCGCTGCTGTTGAAGGTGGAAAAGCAAAAATGATTCATAATTGACGTTTACGTAAACGTAAATCAGGAGACTGTCGTGAGCCTGCCCCCTTTTGAGCCTCGCTGCGCCGACTATGCGGACCGTGTACACGACAGCTTCGCGCGCCAGGGTGCGATGCAGACCTTGGGTGCTCGTCTGGGGCTGATGGCGCCAGGGGCGGTAGACATCGAACTGGAATGGGCACCTGGCCTGACCCAGCAGCATGGTTTTCTCCATGCCGGCATGGTGGCTACAGCGCTGGACTCGGCCTGTGGCTATGCGGGGTTCACCTTGATGGGGGCCGATGCCGCCGTGCTCACCATCGAATTCAAGATCAACCTGCTGGCCCCCGCACGGGGCGAGCGTTTTCGCATGGAAGGCCGCGTCATCAAGCCCGGCCGGACCATCACCGTGTGCGAAGGCCGAGCCTTCGCCGTCGAAGCCAGCCAAGAAAAACTCGTGGCCACCATGGGTTGCACGCTCATGGCCGTCACCGGGCGCGACGCCATCCAAGGCTGAACCAGCCACTTTTCTCTACCCATTCTGAGGAGACATTCACCATGAGCATTCCCGCCAACCTTCCTGGCCTGAACTTCCAACTGGGCGAAGACATCGACGCCCTGCGCGACGCCGTGCGCGACTTTGCACAGGCCGAGATTGCGCCACGTGCCGCCGAGATCGATCACAACGACCAGTTCCCCATGGACCTGTGGCGCAAGATGGGCGACCTGGGCGTGCTGGGCATCACCGTGCCCGAGCAATACGGCGGCGCTGCCATGGGGTACCTCGCCCACATGGTGGCCATGGAAGAAATCTCCCGCGCCAGTGCCTCCGTCGGCCTGTCCTATGGCGCCCACAGCAACCTGTGTGTGAACCAGATCAACCGCAACGGCAGCGAAGCCCAGAAGGCGAAGTACCTTTCCAAGCTGATCAGTGGCGAGCATGTGGGCGCGCTGGCCATGAGCGAGCCCGGTGCCGGCTCCGACGTGATCAGCATGAAGCTCAAGGCCGAGGACAAGGGTGGCTACTACCTGCTCAACGGCAGCAAGATGTGGATCACCAACGGCCCTGATGCCGACACCCTGGTGGTCTACGCCAAGACCGAGCCCGAGCTGGGCGCGCGCGGCGTCACCGCCTTCCTGATCGAGAAGGGCATGCCCGGCTTCAGCGTGGCGCAAAAGCTCGACAAACTGGGCATGCGCGGCAGCCACACGGGCGAGCTGGTGTTCAACAACGTCGAGGTGCCCGCCTCCCAGATCCTGGGCGGCTTGAACCAGGGCGCCAAGGTGCTCATGAGCGGGCTGGACTACGAGCGCGCGGTATTGACCGGAGGACCTCTGGGGATCATGCAATCGGTGATGGACAACGTCATCCCTTACATTCACGACCGCAAGCAGTTCGGCCAGAGCATTGGCGAATTCCAGCTCATTCAGGGCAAGGTGGCCGACATGTACACCGTGCTCCAGGCGGGGCGCTCGTTTGCCTACACGGTGGCCAAGAACCTCGACATGCTGGGGACCGACCATGTGCGCCAGGTTCGCAAGGACTGCGCCAGCGTCATCCTCTGGTGTGCCGAGAAGGCCACCTGGATGGCGGGCGAGGGCGTGCAGATCTTCGGCGGCAACGGCTACATCAACGAGTACCCCCTGGGCCGCCTGTGGCGTGATGCCAAGCTGTACGAGATCGGCGCGGGCACGAGCGAAATTCGCCGCATGCTGATTGGCCGGGAGCTGTTTGCCGAGACCTGCTGAACCTGCGGGCCGATTCCACCTATTCTGAGAGCCGAGACCACATGCCCACATCCATCGAAGACCTGTTTGTCCACAACCGCGCCTGGGCGGCCCAGATGGAGCGCGAGCGGCCCGGCTTTTTCACCAGCCTGCTGGCGCAACAAAAGCCCAAGTACATGTGGATCGGCTGCTCCGACAGCCGCGTGCCTGCCAACCAGATCACGGGCCTGGAGCCTGGTGAGGTGTTTGTGCACCGCAACGTGGCCAACGTGGTGGTGCCCACCGACCTCAACTGCCTGTCCACCATCCAGTATGCGGTGGACCAATTGCATGTCGAGCACTTGATGGTGGTGGGCCACTACGGCTGCGGCGGTGTGCTCGCTGCGCTGGAGGGCACGCGTGTGGGCCTGGCTGACAACTGGATCCGCCATGTGCAGGACGTGCGCGACCGCCACCGTGACCTGATCGCAGCCACTGCGCCCGAGTGGCGCCACGATGTGCTGTGCGAGCTCAACGCCATCGAGCAGGTCGTCAACATCGCCCAGACCACGGTGATGCTCGACGCCTGGGGCCGGGGCCAGAAGGTGACGCTGCATGGCTGGTGTTATGGCCTCAAGGATGGCCTCATCAACAACCTGCACATGTCTGTGGACAGCACCGAAGGCCTGGACTCGCTGTACAAGGCGGCCATTGCCGGTGTGGCAGCCGTCAAAAGGCAATAGCCAACCCACAGCCCCCATGTAACGGCTGAGCACCCGCCATGTTCCCGCAACGGCTCGACGCCCCTCAGGCCTATGGCATTGCCAAGGCCATGATGGACGGCTTCAATCGCCACTACCGGCTGTTCCGCACCGAGTCCGCGCGGGCCAAGCACCGCTTCGAGACAGGCGACTGGCACGGCCAGCAGCGGGCGCAGCGCGAGCGCATCGAGTTCTACGACCTGCGGGTGAAGGAATGTGTGCGCCGGCTCGAAAAGGAGTTTGGCGCGGGTGCCCAGCCCATGGACGTGTGGCACCAGATCAAGCTGCATTACATCGGGCTGCTGGTCAACCACCACCAGCCCGAGCTGGCCGAGACCTTCTTCAACTCGGTCACCACCAAGATCCTGCACCGCACACATTTCCACAACGACTTCATCTTTGTGCGGCCCGCGGTCAGCACCGAATACATCGAAAACGACGAGCCCGCCGCGCGCCCCACCTACCGCGCCTACTACCCCACGCGGGACACTCTGCCCGAGACGGTGCAGCGCATCGTCGAGAACTTCCAGCTCCAGCGCGAATTTGCCGACCTGGCGCGTGACACGGCCTGTGTGGTGGCCGCCATGCGCAGTCGCCTGGACAAGGTCAAGCTGCGCACCAACTTCCAGGTGCAGGTGCTCACCAGCCTGTTCTTTCGCAACAAGGGTGCCTATGTGGTGGGCAAGATCATCAACGGCTTCAACGAAGTGCCGTTTGCGCTGCCCATCCTGCACGACGACAACGGCAGGCTGTTTATCGACGCGGCCCTGTTTGGCGAAGACGACATGCAGATGCTGTTCAGCTTCGCACGCGCCTACTTCATGGTGGACATGGAGGTGCCCAGCGCCTACGTGCAGTTCCTGCGCAGCCTCATGCCACGCAAGCCGCGTGCCGAAATCTACAACGCGCTGGGCCTGGCCAAGCAGGGCAAGACACTGTTCTATCGCGACTTTCTGTACCACCTGAAGCATTCCAGCGACCAGTTCCGCATCGCGCCCGGTATCAAGGGCATGGTGATGCTGGTGTTTGATTTGCCCAGCTTTCCCTTCGTGTTCAAGCTCATCAAGGACTACTTCCCGCACCAGAAGGAAACCACGCGCGAGCAGATCAAGGCCAAGTACCTGCTGGTCAAGCAGCACGACCGCGTGGGCCGCATGGCCGACACGCTCGAATACAGCGAGGTGGCTTTTCCGCGTGACCGCTTTGACGACGCGCTGATTGCCGAGATCGAAAAATTCGCCCCCAGCCAGCTGGAGATCAGCGACCGCGACGGCGACGGCCAGACCGAAGTCATCATCAAGCACCTGTACATCGAGCGGCGCATGATCCCGCTCAATATCTACCTGCAAGAGGCCTTTGACACCGGCCTCACCGACCCTCGCGCGCGCCAGCAGATGGAGCACAGCGTCATCGAGTACGGCAACGCCATCAAGGACCTGGTGGCGGCCAACATCTTCCCCGGCGACATGCTCTGGAAGAACTTCGGCGTCACGCGCAACGGCAAGGTCGTGTTCTACGACTACGACGAGATCGAATACCTCACCGACTGCAACTTCCGCCGCGTGCCCACGCCGCGCAACGAAGAGGAAGAGATGAGCGGCGAGGTCTGGTACAGCGTGGGCCCGCGCGATGTGTTCCCCGAAACCTTTGGCCCCTTCCTGCTGGGCAACGACGCCGTGCGCGAGGTGTTCATGTTGCACCACGCCGACCTGCTCGATGCCGCGTTCTGGCAGTCGCACAAGGAGCGCATCCAGGCGGGCCACATGTTCGATGTGTTTCCCTATGACGCGGAGCGGCGCTTTGTGCATGGCGCTGCAGCCCGTTGACCACCGTTTTCAAGCCCATTTTTTTGTCTGAATCATCCTGAGGAGACCTTCACCATGACCACATCCCCCCAAGACCCCATCGTCATCGTCGGCGCCGCACGCACCCCCATGGGGTCGCTGCAGGGCGACTTTTCCAGCCTGGCTGCGCACGACCTGGGCGGCGCTGCCATCAAGGCCGCCATCGAGCGCGCCGGGGTCTCGCCCGACGCCGTGGGCGAAGTGCTGTTCGGCAACTGCCTGATGGCGGGCCAGGGCCAGGCCCCTGCGCGCCAGGCAGCGTTCAAGGGCGGGCTGCCCAAGGGCGCGGGCGCGGTCACGCTCAGCAAGATGTGCGGCTCGGGCATGAAGGCCGCCATGATGGCGCACGACATGCTGCTGGCCGGCTCGCACGACGTGATGGTGGCAGGCGGCATGGAGAGCATGACCAATGCCCCCTACCTGCTGCAGAAGGGCCGCGGCGGCTACCGCCTGGGCCATGACCGCATCTTTGACCACATGATGCTCGACGGCCTGGAAGACGCCTACGAAGCGGGCCGCAGCATGGGCACCTTCGGTGAAGACTGCGCCGCCAAATACAGCTTCACGCGCGAACAGCAGGACGCCTTCGCCACCGCCAGCGTGCAGCGCGCCAAGGCCGCCACCGAGTCCGGCGCGTTCGCGGCTGAGATCGTGCCCGTCACCGTCAAGACCCGTGCGGGCGAGACCGTGGTGTCGGTGGACGAAGGCCCGGGCAAGGTCAAACTCGAAAAGATCGCCACCTTGAAACCTGCCTTCAAGAAGGACGGCACCATCACCGCCGCCTCCAGCTCCAGCATCAACGACGGCGCGGCCGCGCTGGTGATGATGCGCGAATCCACCGCGAAGAAGCTCGGCTGCAAACCCCTGGCCCGCATCGTGAGCCACGCCACCCACGCGCAGGAGCCCGAGTGGTTCGCCACCGCGCCGCTGGGCGCCACGCAGAAGGCGCTGGCCAAGGCGGGCTGGGCCGTGGGCGACGTGCAACTGTGGGAGGTCAACGAAGCCTTCGCCGTGGTGCCCATGGCGCTGATGAAGGAACTCGACCTGCCGCACGACAAGGTCAACGTGAACGGCGGCGCCTGCGCCCTGGGCCACCCCATCGGCGCCAGCGGCGCGCGCATCATGGTCACACTGATGTATGCGCTGCAGGCCCGTGGCCTCACCAAGGGCCTGGCCACGCTGTGTATTGGTGGCGGCGAGGCCACGGCCGTGGCGCTGGAGCTGGTCTGAGGTGGCCCTGGGATGGGATGATTCCCGTCTCTTCACAAGGACAGCGATGACGACCGCCGCACCCTCTTCTGACATTGCCGCCTTCTGGCGCGCGTTTGCCGATGCCCAGGCATCGCTCCAGGCCCAGCCGTTGCGCGAGCGGGTCGAGTCGGCCAATGTGCTCATCGAGCGCCACCTGAGCGGCCTGGCGCTGGAGATGTCTGGCGGCGAAGACGATGTGGTGGTGGGCCTCATCGTCACGGCCCACGGCAGCACCGAGCATTTTCCGCTGCTGATGCAGGTGGTGGCGGCGGCACCTGCGCTGCAGAGCTACCGCGTGCGCGCGTTCCGCGAGCGCACCACGGAGCCGGACTTCCCCATCGGCATGGACGGTTTCGAGCTGGCCACGTCCGAGGTGCTCATTGCCCTGGAGCAGGACGGCGGGCAGGCCGCACTGGAGATCCGCTTCGGCCGTGAAATCCCCAGCGACTACCTGGACCATGCGCGCAACATGGCGTTCATCATGCTCGACCATGTGCTCGGTGAGTACGACTTTGCCGTCAAGGTGGGCGCGGTAGATTTTGTGGAGGAGCCCGTCGATCCGCAGGCGCAGTGGGTGCCGCTCAGCCAGTTGCCTTCGGTGTTTGACCGCTATTGGGTCCAGACGCTGGGCCGCACGGGCGACTTTCCCATGGGAGAACATGACTGGTCGAGCATGACGCTGGCGTTTCACGCGCAGCCCGGTGACGAGGCCCATGAAGACGACGGTGAAGACGACGGCGAAGGCCATGACCAGCCCGAGGGCCGGGCTTTTGTCACCATCAACCGCAGCGCCAACCCGGTGGCCATGCGCGCCGATTTGCCCTACGCGCTGGTGCTGGATCTGGCCGTGGGCAGCGGCGATGCGCTGCCTGCCGTGAAAGCACTGCAGGACCAGGCCGCCACGCTGCTGGAGCTGCCGCAGCTGGGCATCCTGGCCTACACCATGACCCGTGCGGGCCGCCGCAAGGCCGTTTACTACGTGGGCGACGAGCAACTGGCCAAACAGGCGCTGGCGCCCCTGCTGCTGCGGGACGAGGCCGAGTCGCTGGAGCTGAGCATGGCCTACGACCCCGCCTGGTCCGGCTACTTCGAGTTTGCCGCGCATTGAGCCGGGGTGTGACCGTGCTCCCCGCCCCCGAACCATGGCGTGCCCGCCACCTGCGCCCCGGCGCTCGGTGTTTTTTGGCGATTACTCCTAATTTGATAGCTAGTGGCGCTTTGTGGTTGCGCGCCAGAAGCCTTTTTTATTCAAAAATTTCATGAACTCCATACTCGTGATGGGCGCATCCCGTGGCATTGGCCTGGAACTGGTGCGCCAGTACACCGAGGCGGGCCGCCGTGTGATCGCCACCGTGCGCGACGCGGCAGGCCGCGAGCGTGTATTGGCCCTGGGCGCCGAGGTGCTCACGGTCGATGTGGCCAACCCGGCCAGCGTGAGTGGCCTGGCGTGGCAGCTCGATGGCGAGAAGATCGACATCGCCTGGTATGTGGCCGGTGTGATCCGCCGTCCCAACGCCCTCACGCCGCCCACGCAGCAAGACTTTGATGCCGTCATGCACACCAACGTGCTGGGCGCGATGCAGGCCATCCCGCAGGTGGCCCCGCTGGTGGCGGATGCGGGCGGGGTGTTTGCGTTCATCTCGTCGTCCATGTCGCAGATCGGCAGCCTGCCGAACAGCGGCTCCTGGCTGTACCGCACCAGCAAGGCCGCGCTCAACATGGCCGTGGCCGCCGCGCAGCACGACTACCCCGGCGCCACGCTGGTCACCATCGACCCCGGCTGGGTGCAGACCGACATGGGCGGCGACGGCGCCCCGCTCACGGTGGAAGACAGCGTGCGCGGCCTGCGCGGCACGGTGGCGGGCTTGACCCCCGCCGACAAGGGCCGACTGCTGCACCACGACGGCCGCCGCGCCGCGCACTGGTAATGCATCTTTCAACGACGAACAACGACTGACTTTCGGAGACATCCCATGCTGCTGACCCAAGACCAGGAAATGATCCGCGACGCGGTGCGCGACTTTGCGCAAGAACAGCTGTGGCCCCACGCCGCACGCTGGGACAAAGAGCACCACTTCCCCAAGGAGGCGCACCAGGGCCTGGCCGCCCTGGGCGCGTATGGCATCTGCGTGCCCGAAGAGTTTGGCGGGGCCCACCTCGACTACGTCACCCTCGCCCTGGTGCTCGAAGAAATCGCAGCCGGTGACGGCGGCACCAGCACCGCCATCAGCGTGACCAACTGCCCCGTCAACGCCATCCTCATGCGCTACGGCAACGCGCAGCAAAAGCGCGACTGGCTCACCCCGCTGGCACGCGGCGAGATGCTGGGCGCGTTTTGCCTGACCGAGCCCCATGTGGGCTCCGACGCTTCCGCACTGCGCACCACCGCCGTCAAGCAGGGCGACGAATATGTGATCAACGGCGTCAAGCAGTTCATCACCAGCGGCCAAAACGGCCATGTGGCCATCGTCATCGCCGTCACCGACAAGGGCGCAGGCAAGAAGGGCATGAGCGCCTTCCTCGTGCCCACCAGCAACCCCGGCTATGTGGTGGCGCGGCTCGAAGACAAGCTCGGCCAGCACAGCAGCGATACCGCGCAGATCAACTTTGACAACTGCCGCATCCCGGCCGAGAACCTCATCGGCGCCGAGGGCGAGGGCTACAAGATTGCCCTGGGCGCGCTCGAAGGCGGGCGCATCGGCATCGCTGCACAAAGCGTGGGCATGGCGCGCAGCGCGTTTGACGCGGCGCTGGCGTATTCGAAAGAGCGCGAGAGCTTCGGCACCGCCATCTTCAACCACCAGGCCGTGGGTTTTCGCCTGGCCGACTGCGCCACGCAGATCGAGGCCGCGCGTCAGCTCATCTGGCATGCTGCCGCGCTGCGCGATGCGGGCCGCCCCTGCCTGAAGGAAGCCGCCATGGCCAAGCTGTTTGCCAGCGAGATGGCCGAACGCGTGTGCAGCGCCGCCATCCAGACGCTGGGCGGCTACGGCGTGGTCAACGACTTCCCGGTGGAGCGCATCTACCGCGACGTGCGCGTGTGCCAGATTTATGAAGGCACGAGCGACGTGCAGAAAATCATCATCCAGCGCGCACTGGCCTGAGCCTCAACCCCGCATGCGCAGTTCGCGCTCCAGCATGGCCAGCCGCTCGGGTTCGGCATGGTGGCGCGACACAGGGTAGACGCCCGCAAAGGCCTCGCGCGCGGCTTCGGGGCGGCCGCTCCAGGCCAGGGCCAGCGCGTAGTCGCAGGTGCACACCGCTAGCGACGGCCAGGCGCCCGGGGCCTTGGGCACCAGCGTGAGGAACTGCGCGCAGGCCTGGCCCAGGTGGCGGGCCGCCTCGCTCGCCAGTGCCGGGTCGCGCAGTGCGATCAGGCCCCGCACCCAGTCGATGAAGGCCTGGCCGTGGGGCGGCAGCAGCTCGGTCTTGGTGGCGTCCAGCAGGCGTTGTGCTTCGTCGGCGTGGCCGGCCCGCGCTTCGCCCAGGGCCAGGTCCAGCTGCAGGATGGGTTCGGCGGGGCGCAGCGCAATCAGTTCGCGCAGGCTGGCGGTGAAACCCGCATGGTCGCCCGCCGCCAGGGGCAGGGTGTAGACGCGCGCCAGGAAATCAGTGTCGTCCGGCGGGCGCAGGGGGTGCACACGCAGCCGCAGGATGGCGGCGTCCACCCCCTCGGTGCGCGCCTCGAACCAGGCCATGCGCACGGCCGCATCCCAGGCGGGCTCGCGCATGAAGCTGTGGCGCTCGGCGGCGTCGGCCAGGCGCTCGGCCAGCACCTGAAGGCGCGGCAGGTCGCCCGTGGCATGGGCCAGCAGGGCCTGTTGGTACATGCGCTGGAACCGGTGCATGTAGGCAAACCAGGCAAAGGGCACGAGCATGGCCGCCACCACAATCCCCTGCACCCACACACTCCATTCGCGCCACACGGCCAGCGCCAGCAGCGCGGCGCAGACCAGCAGCCAGGTGCGGTTGTTGCGCAGCAGCTGGCGCAGCAGGGTCCACACGCCCGGGTTCTCCTGGGCTTCGATCTGGTCGCGCGCCAGCTGGCGCAGCGCCTTGACATCCAGGGGGCCCAGCACCTCGTCTGTCATCTCGGTCATCGCGCGGGCATACAGCCCCGACGAGTGCAGCCGCACCTGGCTCAGCGGGGGCTGCAGGGCATTGACCGCCTGCAGGGCTTCTTCGGCGGTGGTGGCGTGGACAAAGCCCTCGGTGGGCTGGCCGCTGGCATCCTGGGCCTGGTACAGCCAGCGGGGCTTGCCGCTGGCAGAGGGGCTGGAAGGGTCTTGCTGCTTCAATCTGATGCTCCGTGGGCGACTGTACGGTCTTGCAGCCGCGCACTATGCCGGGTTTGTGGCCCGGCATCTTTGCCACCCGGATGGCCGGGCTTCAGTGCTGGACCATCGGTGTCTCTGAATCCAGCCAGCGTGTCAGCAAGGCGTGCAGCTCGTTCACGTCGACGGGCTTTCTCAGCACCACATAGCCTTCGGCTTCGGCCTCCTGCAGAGCGGGGGCGTCGAATTCGCCGCTCACCATGGCGCCGCGCGCACCGGGGTGGCGGGCCAGCAGCGTGCGCAGCACATCAAAGCCGCTTTCACCCGTGCGCAGGCGCTGGTCGCACAGCACCACGTCGGGGGCGGGGCCGCTGGCCGCCGCCGCCAGCGCCTCTTGCGCATTGGCGGCCAGGCGCACCTTCAGGCCCCAGCTGTGCAGCAGGTTGCACCAGGCCTGCTGCACCTGCGGGTCGTCGTCCAGTACCAGGCAGGTGCCGTGCAGGGTGGCCGAAGGCGGCGGGGCCGCACCGGGGGCGCTCTGCGCGCCCATGCCCGCCGGGGTGTTCTTGTGTTCAGGGGGCAACACGGCGGCGGTGGCGGCCAGTTGCAGCCAGAAGCAAGACCCCCGCCCCAACCGCGAGCGCAGGCCGTGTTCGGCCGCCATCAGCTCGGCGCAGCGCGCCACCACCGCCAGCCCCAAGCCATGGCCTGCATCCACCCGCGTGCTGCCACGCTGCAGGCGTTCGTAGGGCTGGTAAATGCGGGCGCGGTCCTGCTCGGCCACGCCCACGCCGGTGTCCCACACGGCGATGCGCCACCGCCCGCTCTGGCGGCGCGCGGCCAGCAGCACGCCACCGTGGCGGGTGTAGCGCAGCGCGTTGTGCACCAGGTTGATCACACACTGGCGCAGCAGCACGGGATCGGCCAGCACGGTGGCGTCCTCGGGCGGCAGGTGCTCGCGCAGTGCCAGGCCGAGGTCGCGCGCTTCGGCGCGGAACAGCAGGGCCACGTCGTGCAGCAGCGGCCGCAGGGCCACGGGCTGGCGGCGCGCCTGCAGGGTGCCGCTTTCTATGCGAGAGAGGTCCAGCAGCGCGTTGAACATCAGGCTCACCGATCGCAGGCTGCGGCGCATGTCGTCCAGCGCGGGCAGCAGGGCGGCGTCGTGGTTGCGCCGCGCCAGCGCTTCGATCTGGAATCCCATGGCGTGGATGGGCTGGCGCAGGTCGTGGCTGGCTGTGCTGAGGAAAAGGTTCTTGGCGCGCAGCGCCTGCTCGGCCTCGGCGTGGGCCTGCTGCGCCTCCTGCGCCAGGCGCAGGCTTTCCTCCTCAAGCCTCACCTGCTGCAGAAAGAAGTTGTGCGCCACCACCGCATGCCGGTACAGCGCCGCCATCAACAGCAGCGACATGGGGATGATGAAGCGCCAGGGTGACGCAGGCGGCCCGCCCGGCATGGCCGGGTTGCCGAACAGGTTGGGCCATTGCGACAGCGACAGCGGCACCAGCACCGAGATCACCCCCCAGCCAAACCCGTAAAAGCGCAGAAAGGTGCCCAGCGAGGGCAGCTGGAAGGTGGCGGTGCCCACAATCACCACCGCCAGGCTCACATGCAGCAACAGCACAAAGTCGAAGCTGGCACGCCCGGGGGTCAGCACCACGATGGCGCCCAGCGAGGCCAGGCCCAGGGCCTGGCCCAGGCTGGTGTTGCGCACCCGGGGTCGCCAGCGCCGCAGCCACGCGGCGTCGTCGGCAGCGGCCGAACCGCTGCGGCTGGCCCGCAGCTGGCGCGACTGCACAAACACTGCCACTGCCGCCAGCGTGTGCAGCAACGTCCAGGCCAGCATGCCCAGGGGGTTGCGCCCCAGCCCCTGGAACCACATGGTGAACAACACCCCCAGCAGCGGCATCGCAAAGATGCCCTGGGCCAGGCGCTGGTGGGTCAGCTCCAGCATGCGCACCTGGCCGCGCTCGGCCAGGTCGCCGGTGTCCAGCGCGCGGGGAAACCACTGTCGCCACAGTGCCAGCACCTTCATGGCCGGGGACCCTCCATGGCAATGGTTGTATCGACCGGCGCCTCCAGCCAGCAGCTGAGCAGCGCGTGCAGGTCGGCCACGTCCACGGGTTTTCTCAGCACCAGGTAGCCCTCTTCTTCGGCGCGGCGCAACGCCGGGGCGTCGAACTCGCCACTCACCATGGCGCCCCGTGCCTGCGGGCAGCGCGCCAGCAGGGCCAGCAGCACGTCAAACCCGCTTTCGCCAGAACGCAGCCGCTGGTCGCACAGCACCACATCGATGGTCTGGCCCGCATCCACATGCGCAAAGGCCTGCCTGGCGTCGGATGCCAGACAGGCTTGCACCCCCCAGCTGCCCAGCAAGGCCGACCAGGCCCCCAGCACATGCGGGTCGTCGTCCAGGATCAGGCAGCGGCCTTGCAACGGCCGGGCGGATGGGCTGCGGGGGCTGGCTGGGTCGGGCCCCGGGGCCGCTGCGGGCAGCTGCAGCCAGAAGCAGGAGCCCGCCCCCAGGCGCGATTGCAGGCCATGCTGCGCGCCCAGCAGGTCCACGCAGCGTGCCACCACAGCCAGCCCCAACCCATGGCCTTCGCGGTTGATGTGCCAGGCATGCTGGGGGCGGTAGAAGGGCTGGTAGATGCGGGTGCGGTCTTCCAGCGCCACGCCCAGGCCGGTGTCCCACACCTCGATGCGCCAGTGGCCCTGCCGCCGCCGGGCCCCGATGAGCACGCCGCCCTGCGGGGTGTAGCGCAGCGCGTTGTGCACCAGGTTGGACAGCGACTGGCGCAGCAGCGCGGCATCGGCCTGCACGGTAGCGCCCGCTGGCGGCATGTGCAGCCGCAGGCGCAGCCCGCGCGAGCGGGCCTCGGCCAGGAACTGGATCTCCAGCTCGTTGAAAAAAGGGTGCAGCAGCAGCGGCTCGGGCCGCACCGCCACCTGGCCGGATTCGATCTTGGACAGGTCGAGCAGCGAGTTGAACATCAGCTGCACCGACTGCAGGTTCAGCCGCAGGTCGGACAGGGGCGCGGCCAGGGCCGCGTCGCGGTTGCGCAGCGCGATGGCCTCGGTGAGCAGGCCCATGGCGTGCACGGGCTGGCGCAGGTCGTGGGCGGCGGTGCTCAGAAAGCGGTTTTTTTCGGCCAGCGCGGCCTCGGCCGCATCGCGCGCTTCGCGGTACTGGGCCGACAGCTGCTGGCCGCGTTCTTCCAGCCAGACCTGGTGCACAAAAAACCGGTGTGCCGTGTGCGAGTGCCGGTACATGGTGAAGGTGTGCAGCAGCGACAGCGGAAGGATGAAATACCAGTGGTGGGGAAACAGCCAGGGCTGCACCAGCAGCGAGGCGTTCCACCCGGTCATGAAGAACCGCATGAACACGCTCAGCACGGGCGTCTGGTGCGTGGCATTGCCCGCCAGGATGGCCGCGTTGGTCACCAGCAGCAACAGCGCAAAGTCGTAGCTGGCATGGCCCGCCACGATGACCACGGGGGCTGTGGTGCCCGCGCCGTGGATCAGGGCGCAGACCTCCAGGCGCGGGCGCCAGCGGCGCATGAGGTCGGTCGCATCCAGCCTGCCCTGGTCCTGGCGGAAGACGCGGCGCAGGCGGTGGGAGGTGGCTGCAAACACCACATAGAAGCCGAACCACCCCCACATCCAGCGCGCGTCATGCTGCAGCTGGTAGAACAGCGTGAGCGCCAGCGCCACCAGGGGCAGCACCATGATGCTGGTGTGCAGGCGCTGGTAGGTCATCTCCAGCAGCCGGGCCTGGCCCGCCATGCTCACGGTCTGCAGCGAGGCTTGCGCGGGCTCCTGGGCCGGGGTTGCCGGGGCCCGGGCTGGTGCGGGAGACACGGTGACCGGTTCCATCAGCGCCAAGGTGTTGTGAACAGAGCGGGCCGCATAGGCCGTGCAAACCCGCCTCCGGCCCACATCACGCGTCGCCCATGGATGGCAGCACCAGGCGCCGCCCGCGCAGCCGCGTGATCGCCTCCACCCGCGTGCGGGCACCCAGGCGCAGCAGGATGGCGCTCATGTGCTCCTTGACCGTGCTCTCCGACAGGTCGTATTGCAGGGCAATGCGCTTGTTGGGCAGACCCTGCAGCACCAGCGCCAGGATTTCGCCCTGGCGCATCGACAGGCCCAGCTCCGTGGGCGTCACGGGCAGGTCGCGGCTGCGCGGGGGCTGGCTGCTTTGGCTGGGTGGTTCAAACCAGGCCAGGCCACACAGCAGCGCCTCCACCGCCTGGGCAAAGGTCTCGGGCGGGGCCTGCTTGTGGATGAACCCATGGGCGCCCGCCTGGCGCACGCGCTCCATCACGTTCGGGTCGTCGTCGCCGCTGATCACCGCCAGGGCGCTGCCGGGGCAGTGCTGGCGCAGCTGGGCAATCAGGCCCAGCGCCGCCCCTTCGGCCAGCCAGAAGTCGATGAGGGCAATGGTGGGTGCGCCGCGCTCGGCCACCAGGGGCAGCACATCCTCGGTGCGGCCTGCCACGGCCACCTCCATCCGGGGCAGGCGCGAGCGCAGGAACTCTGCCACGCCGCGTGCTACCAGGGGGTGGTCGTCCAGGACAAGGGCATAAGGTGATGGTGACATGGCCAGTTCGGCAGGGGGGAGGGGGCGCAGGGCTGCACCGAGGGCAAATTTTGCCAAGTGTGGCCCAGGCAGGGTGGCGCGCAAACCCTACCCTGGTAGGGTTCCACACCGCGTGCTGCGCTGCACAGAATCCGCCCTCCATTCACCACCCTGAAGGTTTCCGCACATGGCTTCAACCCGCGCACAGCGCATCTGGCACCCCGCACGGCCCGTTTTCCGCTGGGCCCCCCTTGGCCTGGCCGCAGCGCTGCTGGCGGCATGTGGCGGTGGCGACGACAACAACAACGGCAGCACGCCACCCCCGGCCGTGGGCGTGTTCACGGTGGGTGGCGCCGTGGCTGGCCTCGGGGCGGGCAAGACCGTGACCCTGCAGAACCTGGGCACCGACGACCTCACGGTCAGCACCAACGGCAACTTTGTGTTCAACACCCGCATGGACCGGGGCGTGGCCTACGCCGTCACCATCAAGGCACAGCCCGCCGGCCAGCGCTGCACCGTGGCCCAGGGCACAGGCACCGCCACGGCGGATGTGAGCAATGTGCAGGTGCGCTGCGAGAACCTGGCCGCCGCCACCTTCACCGTGGGCGGCGCTGTCACGGGCCTCGGCGGCAGCGGCCTGGTGCTGCAGAACAACGGGCGCGACGACCTGGGCGTGGCGGCCAACGGCGGCTTCAGCTTTGCCACGGCGCTGGCCGGTGGCACTGCCTACGCCGTCACGGTGAAAACCCAGCCTGGCGGGCAGAGCTGCACCGTGGCCAACGGCACGGGCACCGTGGGGTCGGCGCATGTGACCACGGTGGACGTGCGCTGCGCCACTGCCGCCGCCGCCCTGCCCGAAGGCGACTGGAAGCAGGACCAGTGCTCGCCCTCGGGCCCCGGCCAGTGGACCCGCTTGTTGTGGCGCATCTCGCGCCAGGGCGACACCCGTGCCACGGTCACCCTGGGCGGTGTGACCTATGCCGACGCGAGTTGCTCGGGGGCCGGCACGGTGACGGCCGCCCAGCCTGGGGCGGGCGGCAGCTTCACCTTTGACCGCACCGAGACGACCGCCTCTGCCGCAGCCTTCTGGGGCAGCTGGGCCCAGGTCACGGGGTTGACCTCGCGCACCGTGTGGGCGCGCAAAGGGTCTTACCTGTGCCTGCTGGGGGACTCGACACCCACGGTATTCCCGACGGTGGCCAGCGTCGAGAGCTACATGAACACCCTGATCCCCAACAAGATCTGCTACACGCAGAACTGATCGCTTCGGCGCCTCGGCGCCGTCGCCAGGCACAAAAAAAGGCCGCCATCGCACTCTGCGATGGCGGCCTTTTTGACGGGCGTTTTTTGCGCCCGTCTTGTGACGGTTACTTCGACAGCTCCAGTGCCGTGGCGCCATCGAGCCTGCCCGTCTGCGCCATGCCGCGGTCCTTCTGGAACGCACGCAGCGCGGCCGTCGTTTTGCCGCCCATGGCGCCATCGGGCACGCCCGCGTTGTAGCCCAGTTCGTTGAGCCGGGCCTGGGCGTCCTTCAGCGCCAGGCCGGGGGCGCCACCCGCACCACCTGCGGCCGCACGCGGTGCCGAGGTCTGCGACGGAGGTGCCGCGCCATCCACCCCCAGGCGGCCGCCGCCACCCAGGCCCTGGCCACGCACCGTCTGGGCCTTGTAGTTGCGCAGCGACCGCACCATCTGGTTGAACGCATCCATGAAGGCGGCTGCAATCACCTTGCCTTCGGCGGTGTTGGAGTAGCCGCCCAGGCGTGCGCCGCCCGATCCACCCAGCAACTGGCCCATGGCGCCAAAGTCGGTCTTGGCCGCGCTGCCCTCCGAGGCCGCCACCTGCACGCCCGAACGGTTGTCGATGAGGGTGAGCAGCGTGCTGGCCTCCTTGGTGTTCAGGCTGCCGCCGATGGCTGCGAGCAGCCCGCCCGCGCGCCCACCGACCAGGCCGCCCAGCGAGGCCGATGCGCCGCCCGCGTTGTGGTTCTGGAAGATGATTTCAGGCGAGAGCCCATAGTCCGAGGCCACCATCTGCCCCTGGCCAAAGTTGCTGCCCTGGCGCATTTCGCCCGACTGCATGAGGCTGCGCTCGCGGGTCATGGCGTTCATGCCAGCGGCGCCGCGCTCCACCACCACGAAGCAGTTGGACTGCTGCACCAGCAGGCGCAGCAGGTTGGCGGTGGGGGGAAGGCGGTACTGGTCGCGCAGGATGGTGTACCACCCCGCCTGCTGGTTCTCGATGAGCGACACCGTGCCCAGCGAGGACTCGCAGCGCTCCAGCTCGCTGCTGGCGGCATCGGTGGCAGCGCCCGCAGCGCTGCCGGTGGCCACGGTCTTGGCGTCGGCGCTGCCCATGCGCATGTTGGTGGTTTCGCAGCCCGACAGCAGCACTGCGGCCGTCAGGGCGATCGCCAGTGCGCAAAGGCGTGGCAAGCGCGCTGGTGCGTGGGCGAGGACGTGGGGGTGGGCGGACTGGGTTCCGCAGGCAAGGGAGGAGGTCATAGGCCGATGAATGGATGGCGCAAAACGCCAGAACAAAAGGCCTTGATCTTTCGCGCGACACCCCGCCGCAGCAACCCGACCGAAGGAGGGTTCTCGTGCCGTGAAAAGCGTGATGGTGCGGCGTTGCCTCAGCCACCTCGCCGCCGCAGCACCACCGTGATCTGCCCGTTGGTTTCAATCGTCGCCCGCTCCACCTCGTGCAGGTGCAGGCAGCCGCTGGCGCGCAGCGCGGCCTCCAGCTCGTCGGTGGAGAGCAGCTCCTTGCGCATGAGCTGGGTGTTCACCTGCCCCTGCTGCACCAGCACCTGCGGGCTGCCGTCGATCAGCCGCTCCATCCACGCAAAACGAAATGTCAGCTGCGCCAGCACCACGTGGCAGCCGATGAGTGTGGCGGCAGAGACCAGCCCGCCCACCAGCGAGTTGTCGCCCGCGTTCATCGAGTTCTGCACCGCATTCGACAGGATCAGCAGCAGCACCAGGTCAAACGGTGCGTACTGCCCCGTCTGCCGCTTGCCCGTGAGGCGCAGGAACACCAGCAGAAACACATAGACCACCACGCCGCGTAGCACAAACTCCCACCACGGCACATTCATATCCCACATTGCAGGGCTCCTTTGAACAGGTTCTTTGTTAGAGGGGTGTTTTTGCTCGCCAGTCTATGGTGCTGAGCGAAAATCCACCGCAATCGCCTGCCGCGCAGGCATTGCTCTCCCTCAGAAAGAAACACCGCCATGCAACGCCGCCACCTCCTCCAAACCAGCACCCTGGGTGCCCTGCTGTGCGCCACCTGGCAGCAGGCCTGGGCCCTGTCGCTGGGCGACCTCTCCAGCGCCGACGCGTCCAGCGGGCTCAAGGCCGCCTTGTCGCAGGGCGCGCAGGCGGCGGTGTCGCTGCTGGGGCGCAACGACGGTTTTCTGGGAAACCCCAAGGTGCGCATTGGCCTGCCGGGCTATCTGGAGGATGCAGCCAAGGTGATGAAGTCCCTGGGCCAGGGCAAACGCATCGATGAACTGGTGGTCTCCATCAACCGCGCCGCCGAGGCCGCCGTGCCCATGGGCCAGGACCTGCTGGTGGGGGCTGTGCAGAGCATGACGGTGACCGATGCCAAGAACATCCTCACCGGGGGCGACAACTCGGTCACGGCCTTTTTTGCCGACAAGACCCGTGCCCCGCTGGGCCAGCGCTTTTTGCCGGTGGTGAACGAGGCCACGGAAAAGGTCGGCCTCACGCAGAAGTACAACGCCTTTGCAGGCAAGGCCGCCAGCTTTGGCCTGCTCAAGCCTGAAGAGGCCAACCTGGCGCAGTACGTGACGGGCAAAACGCTGGATGGCCTCTACACCATGATCGGTGAGGAAGAGCGCCGCATTCGCCAGAACCCCGCCGGTGCGGGCAGTGCCATCGCTCGCAAGGTCTTCGGTGCGCTGAAGTGACGATGCACCTTTGCACTGCGATCCCATGCCGTTGAGGAAGAGCACCGACCCTTGCCCCTGCGGGCGCCCCCAGGCCGCGCCTGGCAAAGGCGCGCAGGCCCGGGCGCTGCCCTACGCAGACTGCTGTGGCCGCTACCTCGACCATTGGGATGAGGCCGCCGTGCCCGATGCGGAGAGCCTCATGCGATCGCGCTACACCGCCTTTGTGTGTGAGCGGGCCGACTACCTGCAGGCCACCTGGCACCCCAGCACGCGCCCGACTGCACTGGATTTCGAGCCCGGCGCCCAATGGCTGGGGCTGGAGGTGCGCCGCCACCGCCCCACGGGCGATGACCGTGCCGAGGTGGAGTTTGTCGCCCGCTACCGCGTGGGTGGCCGCGCCGTGCGCTTGCACGAAACCAGCCGCTTTGTGCGCGAGGGTGGGCGCTGGTGCTATGTGGATGGCGACATCCGTGGCTGAAAATATGAACAAAAATGGCCGCCTGCGCGCGACCATCATGCCTTTATAGCTATGAAATTTGAAGCAATCCTGTTTGACTGCGACGGCGTGCTGGTAGACAGCGAGCCCATCACCAATGGCGTGCTGCGCGACATGCTCAACGAGGCGGGCTGGGCCCTGACGCCTGAGGAGTGCATGCACATCTTCATCGGCAAGACCGTGCGCAGCGAGGCAGCCCGCATCGAGGCCCACACCGGCCGCCCGCTCACCGACGCCTGGATGGCCGACTTCTATGCGCGGCGCAACATCGAGTTGGACCTGCGCCTCACGGCCATTGACCACATCCACGCCACCATCGAGCGCGTGTTTGCGCACCACGGCGGGCGCATCGCCTGCGCCTCGGGGGCCGACCGCTACAAGGTCGAGATGCAGCTGGCCAAGGTGGGGCTCACGCCGTACTTTGCGGGGCGGGTCTTCAGCGGCCACGAGATGCCCGCCACCAAACCCGCGCCCGATGTCTACCTGGCCGCAGCTGCCGCCCTGCAGGTGGCGCCTGCGCGCTGTGCGGTGGTGGAAGACACGGTCACCGGCGTCACGGCGGGCGTGGCCGCCGGGGCCACGGTGTTTGCGTATGCGCCGCTGGACGACGGGGCCGCGCTGCGCGCCGCTGGCGCAGGGCATGTGTTTCGCAGCATGGCCGATCTGCCCGGCCTGCTGGGCTGCTGATTCCGCGAGGGGGATGGCAATGCGACAGATGACGTGGTGGATGGTGCGAAGGGCGGTGGTGCTGGGCGCCGTGGTGGTGCTGGCCGGCTGCTCATCGGTGAAACCCTGGATCAACGAGCCCTTGCCCCCCGAGGACCAGAACGTGCCGGTGCGCCAGTCCGAGCGCGACCCGACCATCCTCGTGGCGGTCACCCTGTCGGGCGGTGGCGCCCGCGCCGCCGCGTTTGGTTTTGGCGTGTTGACCGAGATGCAGGCCACGCGGTTCCACTGGAACGGCCACGACACCACCTTGCTCGACGCGACCGATGTGGTCAGTGGTGTGTCGGGCGGCAGCATTGTGGCGGCCTACTTGGCGGCGCATGGCATTGATGGCCTGCCGCGTTTCGAGCAGGATTTTTTGCGCCAGAACTTCCAGAACAGCCTGATCACGCAGGCGCTGCGGCCCGGCAACCTGATCGACCTGACCTCGCCCTGGCTGGGGCGCACCCACCTGCTGGCGCGGCGGCTGGACGCGCTGTATGGCGGCCTGACCTTTGGCGATGTGGAGCGGCGCCCGCGCCATCCGCAGCTGTTCATCACCGCCACCGACATGTCGCTGGGCACGGGTTTTGAGTTCACCTGGGAGCAGTTTTCGCTGATCTGCTCGGACCTGCGCAAGGTGCCACTGTCGTTTGCCGTGGCGTCCTCGTCGGCCGTGCCCCTGCTGCTGAGCCCGATGACGCTCAAGAACTACGCAGACCAGTGCCCCCCACGCCACGCCACCCCAGCCGGCCGCGCACAAGGCGGCGTACCAGGCGGCGTACAAGGCAGCGCTGGTGACTACCGGGCCCGGCTGTACCGCGCACACGAACTGAGCTACGCCGATGCGCAGCGCAAGCCCTACATCCACCTGGTGGATGGTGGCCTGGCCGACAACCTGGGCGTGCAGCGCCTGCTCGACCGGGCCCTGGCCGGTGGCGGCCTGCGCCAGACCTTCAGCGAGGTGGGTATCCCGCCCCGTACCATCCGCAAGCTGGTGCTGATCACGGTGAACGCCGAACGCGACCCCTCGGTCGACATCAACCAGAGCGACAAGGTGCCCAACATGGTGCAGGTGGTGGACGCCCTGCTGTTCGGCACCGGCGCCCGCGCCACGCGCGAGACGCAGGAGTTTCTGCGCGACATCACGCGGCAGTGGAAGCAATCCCTGGCTGCGGGCTCCACCAGCAGCACCGATGTGTTTGCGCCCGATGCCGAGATCCACGTCATCCCCGTCAACCTGCGCGACGCGCCGGACGACATCGCACGCCGCCGCCTGCTGCAGGTGCCCACGGCGTTCTCCATCGCTTCCGATGAGGTCACGGACCTCATCGAGGCGGGGGGCAGCGTGCTGCGCCACTCGCCGGAGTTCCGGGCTCTGGTGCAGTCGCTGCTGCACGCGCCGCCGTCCCGGTTGTTGCAGGCCCGGGACTGAACATGGGCGCAGGGCGCGGTCAGGGCCGGGTGTCGGGCGCTGGGGTTGTGGGCACACCCTGCGCCTGGGCCGCGTCGATCTGGGCTGCCATCGCCCGCTGGTAGCCAGGGCGCTGTTGCAGGCGCTGCCAGTAGCGTTGTGTGGCGGCGCCATACTGCGCCGACAGGCCCAGGTGCTCTGCCAGCAGCAGCGCATAGCCCACCGACACGTCGGCCGCCGTGAAGCGGCCCGCACACAGGTGTTCGCTGTGGGCCAACGCGGCCTCGACGGCACGCAGGCGGGACAGGAACCAGCGGCTGTAGTCCTCCACCACCTGGGGTTGTTTGCGTTCCGCGGTCTCGAAGCGGCCGTAGCGCAACACCAGCGTCTGGGGAAATGTCAGGGTCGCCTCACCCATGTGCAGCCAGTTCAGGTAGGCGCCAAACGCCGGATCGGGCGGGCGCACGTCCAGCCCCGCATCGGGGTGCGCTGCGGCCAGGTACTGGCACATCGCGGCAGACTCTGTCATGCGCATCTCGCCCTGCACCAGCAGCGGCACCGTACCCAGCGGGTTCAGCTCCAGAAAACTGCGCGCGAGGGCCCGGGGCGGGAAGGGCAGCATGTGCAGGGTGTAGGGCAGTTGCAACTCTTCCAGCATCCACAGGGGGCGGAACGAACGGGCGCTGACACAGTGGTACAGGTGGATCATGGGGGAAGGAGTGGGGTTGCGGGCTCGGGGCAGTGTAGTGGCGGGGTGTTGGCCTGCGTGGTACATGCCGTGCCAGCGGGGGCGCAGATCACGTCGCGTTGCGGGCCTGGCGGCGGTATTCGGCGGGCGAGTGTCCCGTCCAGCTGCGAAATGCGCGGATAAAACTCTTCTCGTTCACAAACCCTGCGGCCTCGGCCACCTGCTTGATGGGGCGGTTGGTGCGGTGCAGCAGGTCCATGGCGCGGCTTTGGCGCACCTCGTCTTTCAGGCCCTGCAGCGTGGCACCTTCTTCCTTGAGCTGGCGGTGCAGCGTGCGTGGCGACACATGCAGCAGGTGGGCCAGGGTGTCGGCGCTGTGCAGGGGCAGGGCGGTGGCGGCACTGCCGGTGGCGCCCCCTTGTGGCGTGCCCAAAAGCTGCCGCACGCGCTGCACCAGCAGGCGGTCGCGCCGGTACTGCAGCACCGTGAGCGGCAGCGCGTGCTGCAGCATCTGGCGCAGGGCAGCCTCGTCGCGCCGCAGGGGCAGGGCCAGGTAGCGCGCGTCAAAGGTGATGGCCGTGTGGGGGGCACTGAAGGTGACGGGCGCGCGGAACAGCACGCCATACGCCTCGGCATGTGCGGGCGCCGCAAACGCAAACTGCGCCGACAGCAGCGGGATGCGCGAATCCACCATCCAGCACGACAGCCCCAGCGCGTTGCGCAGCATCGACACCAGGCAGAACTCGCGCAGCGGCCCCAGGTCGCGCGCCTCCGTGATGGCCAGCGTCGCTATCTGCCCCTGGCTACTCAGGTGCAGGGCGATGTCATCGGTCAGCAACCCGTGGTGGCGGCACCAGCGCGCCAGTGCCACGCCCAGGTGGGGCGAGCTGATGGACGCGCGCGCCAGCATGCCGTAGCTGCCCCAGGGCAGGCGGCGGCTGAACCAGCCCAGGGCCTCGTCGTCCAGCTCCTGCATGGCGGCGTCCGAGACCTGCTCCATCTGCCAGGCCGTGATGCGGGCGCTGTCATCGTGCAGCAGCTGCTGCGGCGCAATCTGTGCCTGGGCCAGGGCGCGTTCGGGGGGCATGCCCCGCCGTTCGTAGGCCAAGGCAATGGCGCGCACAAACGCAATGGGTGTGGCGGCCGGAGCGCTGGCCGCAGCGAACGGCTGCGAGGCCGAACGGGCAGAAGAATCAAGGGATTTCACCGTGCCGAGTGTGCCCCAGGCGTGGCACGATTTGCAACCATTGTGGCAACCCATTGGGGGTGCAGGCTTCTATGCTTACGGATCGCAGCCTTGGCCGCATGTGGGTGCGCAGGGCCGGGTGACCCAGGAGACACAACGAATGACGAGTGCAGTGACCGTGAACCCCGCACCGCTGGCAGGCAGCCAGGCCCGTGGCGCCACCGATGTGCCGCTGATCGGGCAGACCCTCGGCGCCTTTTTTGCCGACATGGTGGCCCGCCAGCCCGACCGCGAGGCGCTGGTCAGCGTGCACCAGGGCCGCCGCTACACCTATGCCCAATTGCAGACCGAGGCCCACCGCCTGGCCAGCGCGCTGCTGGGCATGGGGCTCACGCCCGGCGACCGCGTCGGCATCTGGTCGCACAACAATGCTGAATGGGTGTTGATGCAGCTGGCCACCGCGCAGGCGGGCCTGGTGCTGGTCAACATCAACCCGGCCTACCGCACGGCCGAGGTGGAATACGCGCTCAACAAGGTGGGCTGCAAACTCCTGGTGAGCATGGCGCGCTTCAAGACCAGCGACTACCTGGGCATGCTGCGCGAGCTGGCGCCCGAGTGGCAGCACCAGCAGCCGGGCCAGTTGGGCTCCGTGAAGCTGCCCCACCTGAATACCGTGGTGTGGATCGACGAAGCGGGGCAGGGCGCCGACGAGCCCGGCCTGCTGCGCTTCACGGACCTGATTGCGCGCGGCAACGCGGCCGACCCGCGCCTGGCCGAGGTCGCTGCCACGCTCAAGGCCACCGACCCCATCAACATCCAGTTCACCAGCGGCACCACGGGCTTCCCCAAGGGCGCCACGCTCACGCACCGCAACATCCTGAACAACGGCTTCTTCATCGGCGAATGCATGAAGCTCACGCCCGCAGACCGCCTGTGCATCCCCGTGCCGCTGTACCACTGCTTCGGCATGGTGCTGGGCAACCTGGCCTGCTTCACGCATGGCGCCACCATCGTCTACCCCAATGACGGGTTCGACCCGCTCACGGTGCTGCAGGCGGTGCAGGATGAAAAGTGCACCGGCCTGCACGGCGTGCCCACCATGTTCATTGCCGAGCTGGACCACCCGCGTTTTGCCGAGTTCGACCTGTCCACCCTGCGCACCGGCATCATGGCCGGCTCGCCGTGCCCCACCGAGGTGATGAAGCGCGTGGTGGAGCAGATGAACCTGCGCGAAATCACCATCGCCTACGGCATGACCGAGACCAGCCCGGTGAGCTGCCAGAGCAGCACCGACACACCGCTTGCCAAGCGCGTCTCCACCGTGGGCCAGGTGCAGCCGCACCTGGAGGTCCAGATCGTGGACCCTGACACGGGCGCCGTGGTGCCCATCGGCCAGCGCGGCGAGTTCTGCACCCGGGGCTATTCGGTGATGCACGGCTATTGGGGCGACGAAACCAAGACCCGCGAAGCCATCGACGAAGGCGGCTGGATGCACACCGGCGACCTGGCCACCATGGACGCCGAGGGCTACGTGAACATCGTTGGCCGCATCAAGGACATGGTGATCCGGGGCGGCGAGAACATCTACCCGCGCGAGATCGAAGAGTTTTTGTACCGCCACCCGCAGGTGCAGGACGTGCAGGTGGTGGGCGTGCCCGACCAGAAATACGGCGAGGAACTCTGCGCCTGGATCATTGCCAAGCCCGGCACCCAGCCCACCGAGGACGACATCCGCGCCTTCTGCAAGGGCCAGATCGCGCACTACAAGGTGCCGCGCTACATCCGCTTTGTCACCAGCTTCCCGATGACGGTGACGGGCAAGATCCAGAAGTTCAAGATCCGCGACGAGATGAAGGACCAGCTGGGCCTGGCCGAACAAACAACCGCCTGAAGATTTAGAGCACACCGCATGACCATTCTCGACACCCAACTCAATGCCCGCTCGGCGGACTTCCTGGCCAACGCTGCCGCCATGCGCACGCTGGTCGATGACCTGCGTGCCCAGCTCGACAAGGTCGCCCTGGGCGGCGGCGAGGCCGCCCGCGCCAAGCACACCGCACGCGGCAAGTTGCTGCCGCGCGAGCGCGTGCAGATGCTGCTGGACCCGGGCACGCCCTTTCTGGAGCTGGCGCCGCTGGCCGCGCTCAACATGTACCACAACGACGCGCCCTGCTCGGGGCTCATCGCCGGCATCGGCCGGGTGAGCGGCGTGGACTGCATGATCGTGTGCAACGACGCCACGGTGAAGGGCGGCA
>JADMJR010000055.1 GCA_018780365.1 Acidovorax sp.
TGTTCCTGTCCGACCCGTTCATCTTCCTGTTCTGGATCTTCATCATCGTCACCGTCTTCCTGTTCGGGCGCGGGTTGTTCTGCGGTTGGATGTGCCCGTTTGGCTCGCTGCAGGAGGGCATCTACAAGATCGCGCGCGCGGTGGGCCTCAAGCGCTTTCAGACCCAGTTGCCGCAGAAGTGGCACGACCGGCTCAAGTGGGTCAAGTACGCGGTGTTCTTCGGGTTGCTGGTGGTGTCGATGTTCTCGATGGGACTGGCTGAGAAGCTGGCCGAGGTGGAGCCGTTCAAGACCACCTTCCTCGTCGGTGTGCTGAACCGCACCTGGCCCTACAGCCTGTTTGTGGCCGCCATCCTGGGCGTGTCGATCTTCATCGAGCGGCCCTATTGCAAATACATCTGCCCACTGGGCGCCTCGCTGGCCATGCCCAGCACCTTCCGCTGGTTTGGCCTCAAGCGCAAGCAGGACTGCAACAGCTGCAAGGCCTGCGCCGTGGGCTGCGGCGCCCAGGCCATCGACGCCGACGGCCGCATCGACCACCGCGAATGCCTGCACTGCCTGGACTGCATGATTCTCTACACCGACACCAAGGGCTGCCCGCCCCTGGCCAAGGAACGCAAGCGCCGCGAGAAAGATGGTCTGGAAATCACGCCCATCGGCAAGAACGGCTATTTCATCCCGATCCACCCTGCCACGGTGCAGGACCAGATCTCGGCCAAGGCCGCCCAGGGGCCCGACCCACGCATGCCCACCCCGCCAGCACTGCCCACCCACAAGGCCGACGCCAAAGGCCTGCACTGGGTCGTTCTGGAGCTGGTGGACCACTTGTGGCCCTGGAGCAGTGAAGGCTGGGCATCAGGCCGTGGCCTGCAGATCGCAGGCTTCTCGCTGGCCATCGCCGCGAGCGTGGCCTGGGTGATGACCGCTCTGGGCACGTTGTCGTCGGGCGCCATCATCGGCTGGTGGTTTGGCTGGAGCGTGTACGAGGTGCTGATCCGCCTGTCGGGCAAGCGCTATGTGAAGGACGGCCCGTGGTGGCGCGACCAGTACCGCCGGGCGGGCGTGATGGACATGCTGAGCTATGTGGGCTTCAAGAACCTGCTGATCGGCGCAGCACTCTTCCTGGCCATCAAGGCCGTGGTGGGACTGGCGTGATGAAGTCCCCCCTTGCACTCGCTGCGGCTGCCACGGCCCTGGCACTGTGGACCGCGCTTCCTGCCGCAGCTGCCACCGTGCAGGTTCGCCCGGGGCAGGACCTGCAGGCCACCATCACGGCCGCCGCGCCGGGCGACACGGTGGAGGTGCAGCGGGGCTTTTACCGCGTGAACCTGCGCATCGACAAAGCCCTGACGCTGCGCGGCATCGACCGACCCACCCTCAGCGGCAGCCAGGCGGGCGACACCATCCGCGTCACCGCGCCCGACGTGGTGATCGAAGGCCTGATCGTGCGCGACTCGGGCACCAGCCTCAAGGACCAGAACGCGGGCATCTACATCTTCCCTGGCGCGCACCGTGCCGTGGTGCGCCACAACGACCTCACCTACAACCTGTTCGGCCTGTGGATCGAGAAGGCCAACGACGTGCAGGTGCTGCACAACACCATCACCGGCCTGCGCGATGTGGGCTCGTCGCAGCGTGGCAACGGGGTGCAGCTGTACAACACCACGGGCGCACGCATCGAGGGCAATCACATCAGCTTTGTGCGCGACGCGCTGTATGTGGACGTGTCGCACCACGCGGTGTTTCGGGGCAACCGGCTGCACCACAGCCGCTACGGCACGCACTACATGAACTCCTACTACAACCTGTGGGAGGACAACGACACCTACTACAACCGGGGCGGCCTGGCACTGATGGAGGTGCGCGACCAGGTGGTGCGCAACAACCGCGCGTGGGGCAACAGCGACCACGGCATCATGCTGCGCACCATGCAGGACTCGGTGATCGAGAACAACGTGGTGGCAGAGAACAACCGGGGCTTCTTCATCTACGACGTGGAGTACGTCACCCTGCGCGGCAACCTCGTCACACGCAACACCGTGGGCGTGCACCTGTCCGCAGGCTCCACCCGCAACAAGGTTGAAGGCAATGACTTCATCGGCAACCGCGAGCAGGTGCGCTATGTGGGCGCCCGTGACGAGCGCTGGGGCACCGAAGGCGGCAACCACTGGAGCAACTACCTGGGCTGGGACCGCGATGGCAACGGCGTGGGCGACGTGCCCTACGAGGCCAACGACATGGTGGACCGCCTGACCTGGCGCCATCCCGCCATCAAGCTGCTGCTGGCCAGCCCTGCCGTGCAGGCACTGCGCCTGGTGGGCCAGCAGTTTCCGGTGCTGCGCGTGCCCACCGTGGTGGACCCAAAGCCCCGCATGCAACCGAACCAACCCCAACGGAATTTTCAGCGTGACACGCAACCCTCCCCCCATTGACCTGAGCGAGCCCCCCGCCATCGAGGTGCGGGGCGCGCACAAGCACTACGGCGCACTGCACGCCGTGGACGGCATCGACCTGCGCATCGCGCGCGGCGAGATCTTTGGCCTCATCGGCCACAACGGCGCGGGCAAGAGCACGCTGTTCAAGATGATCCTGGGCCTCACGCCCGCCACCTCGGGCGAGATCCGGGTGGGCGGCGCCACGGTGCAGGGCCGCGACTTTCGCGCCGCCCGCCGCCACCTGGGCTACCTGCCCGAGAACGTGGTGCTCTACGACAACCTGAACGGGCTGGAGACGCTGCGTTTCTTCGCCCGCCTCAAGGGTGCGCCCCTCACGCAATGCCCCGCGCTGCTGGAACGCGTGGGCCTGGCCCACGCGGGCAACCGCGCCGTGCGCGAATACTCGAAGGGCATGCGCCAGCGCCTGGGGTTTGCACAGGCCCTGCTGGGCGAGCCCCAGGTGCTGCTGCTCGACGAGCCCACCAACGGCCTGGACCCGCAGGCCATCCGCGACTTCTACGCCACACTGCGCGAGCTGCAGGCGGGTGGCGTGACCATCGTCATCACCTCGCACATCCTGGCCGAACTGCAGGAGCGCGTGGACCGCTTGGCCATTCTGGCTTCCGGCAAGCTGCAGGCCCTTGGCAGCGTGCAGGCACTGCGCGAGCAAGCGCACATGCCGTTGACCATCCACCTCACGCTGGCCGCAGCCGACCGGCCTGCCGCGCTGGGGCTGCTCTCTGCCGTGCCCGGCATCACCGGGACGGAAACGCCGGAAGGCCTGCACGTGGACTGCCCGCGCGGCAGCAAGATGGCCGTGCTGGGTGCGCTGGCACCGCTGGGCACCGCGCTGCAGGACCTGCAGATCCAGGAACCGTCCCTGGAAGACGTGTACTTCGGGCTGCGTGAACAATGAAAAACCTCTCTGTTTGCACGGCACACAAGCCCCTCTCCCCTTGTGGGAGAGGGGCTGGGGAGAGGGGGCCCGAACCACGCCGCGCCCGTATCGCCCCCTCTCCCCGGCCCTCTCCCGCGAGGGGAGAGGGAGCAACACCGCCCATTGCTAGCGTTAGGGATCACTGATATGGAACTCACCCAAATCCTCACCATCGCGGGCAAAGAGTTCCGCGACCGCATGCGCAACCGCTGGGTGCTGGCCGTGGCGCTCGTGTTCACCGTGTTCTCGCTGGCCATCGCCTACTTTGGCGGCGCACAGCAGGGCACGGTGGGTTTTCGCTCCATCGAGTTCACCATCGCCAGTCTGGTCAGCCTGGTGATCTACCTGATCCCGCTGATCGCGCTGCTGCTGGGCTTTGACGCCATCGTGGGCGAACGCGAACGCGGCTCGCTCGACCTGCTGCTGTCATTGCCCATCACGCGGCTGGAGCTGCTGCTGGGCAAGTACCTGGGGCTGGCAGCGGCGCTCACGCTCTCGACGCTGGCGGGGTTCGGTCTGGTGGCAGTGCTGCTGGTCCGGCAGTTCAGCGGGGCTGCGCTGTTCCACTACGGCGGCTTCATGCTCAGCTCGGTGCTGCTGGGGCTGGCGTTCCTGAGCATGGCGGTGCTGCTCTCGGTGCTCACGCACGAGCGCACACGCGCCTCGGGCCTGGCGATTGCCGCCTGGTTCTTTTTTGTGCTGGTGTTTGACCTGCTGCTGCTGGGCGCCCTGGTGGCCACGGGCGGCAGCGTTGGCGGCGAGGCCATGGCCTACCTGCTGCTGCTCAACCCGGCCGACGTTTTCCGCATCCTCAACGTGTTCTCGCTCGACGACGTGCGCACCCTGTACGGCCTGACCAGCATCGTGCCCCCTGCCCTGGCCAAGCCATGGCTGATGGGCGCGGTGATGGCGGGCTGGATCGTGCTGCCCCTGGGCCTGGCGGGCTGGAGATTCAAGCCATGACGAAAAAATCCCACAACCAATACCAATGCGCCTGCGCCACACGGCGCCAACTGCTGGGCTGGGCGGCCCTCACATCGCTGGGCACGCTCACCGGCCTCGCGGGCCTGACCGGCTGCAGCCAGGCGGACAACAACGCGCAGTCCCTGAAACCCGTGGAGATCGACCGCACCACCAGCTGCGAACTCGACGGCATGCTGCTGGCCGACTACCCCGGCCCCAAGGCGCAGGTGCGCTTTGCGGGGCAGGACAAGCCTTCGTTCTTCTGCGACACGGTGGAGCTGTTCAGCACCCTGCTGGCCGGCGAACAAGTGCGCGCCGTGCAGGCCGTGTACGTGCAGGACATGGGCAAAGCCGACTGGAATGCACCGCAGGGCCACTGGATCGACGGCAAGACCGCCATCTACGTGGTGGGCGGCAAGCGCCACGGCTCCATGGGCCCCACCATCGGCAGCTTTGCGCAAGAGGCCGACGCGAAAAAGTTCGCCGCCGAATACGGCGGCAAGGTGCTGCGTTTTGCCGAGGTCACCCCCGCCATGGTGGATCTGAGCGGCGGGGCCCTGCACGACACGCGGATGTAAGCCGCCATGCGCCTGCAGCCCCACCCCCATCCCGCCCACGGCGGCGCCCGCCAGCCCACCCGGCGCGCCGCGCTGGCGGCCTTGCTGCTGGGCACGGCCGGCGTAGGGGCATGGCAATGGCAGGCCCAGGTACCGCAGGGCGCAAACCAGGCCGCCCCTTCCGCCAACCCGCCCGGCGTGGGGGACGACGTGTGCATCGTGGTCCCTCCCACGCCGTACGACCCAGCCTCCGGCCTGCCCTTGGCCGCTGCGCGCGAGGTGCCCGCCGACGCGCGCTGCCCGGTGTGTGGCATGTACCCGGCACGCGCACGGGCGTGGGCGGCGCAGGTCATTTTTGCGGACGGGGATGCCTACTTTTTCGACTCGCCGCTCAGCCTCATGCTGTACCTGGGCAACGTGGCCCACTACACGCGGGGCCGCA
>JADMJR010000027.1 GCA_018780365.1 Acidovorax sp.
ACGACGTGGCGCAGTGCGGCTACTGCCAGAGCGGCCAGATCATGAGCGCCACCGCACTGCTCAAGGGCAAGAAGAAGCCCAGTGACGCCGACATCGACGCGGCCATGGCAGGCAACGTGTGCCGCTGCGGCACCTATGTGCGCATCCGCGCGGCCATCCATGACGCTGCCCGCACCCTGTCCACCCTGGCTTGATTGAAGGAGAACACCATGCACTTTGATGCTCATGCCCTGCAGGGCCAAGCCCATGTTTTTATGCCAAAACACCTGCTGTCGCTGATGGATAAAGCGCAAGCAGCTACCAATTCAGGAGTAAACGATGCGATAGAGGGTATTGAAGGCCTGGCTCGCCGCACCTTCCTCAAGGTGTCGGCGGCCTCGGGCTTTGCGCTGGGCGCGTTTCCGCTGGTGGCTGCCGCGCAGGGTGCCACAGCAGCAGCCCCCGCAGGCCTCAAGCCGTTCGAGCAGCCTTCAGCCTTTGTCCGCATCGACGCCGATGGCACGGTCACCGTCACCATCAACCGCCTGGACTTTGGCCAGGGCGTGCAGACCGGCCTGCCCATGATCCTGGCCGAGGAGCTGGATGCCGACTGGAGTAAGGTGCGCAGCGTGCACGGCGATGCCAACCAGGCCTATGCCGATCCGATGATGGGCATGCACCTCACGGGCGGCTCCAACTCCATCAAGAACTCGTACACCCAGTACCGCGAACTGGGTGCCCGCACCCGGGCCATGCTGGTCTCGGCCGCTGCCGCGCAGTGGGGCGTGGATGCGTCGGCACTGCGCACCAGCAACGGCTTCGTCGTCGGCCCCGGCGGCAAGAAGCTGGGCTACGGCGCGCTGGCCGAAGCGGCCATGAAACAGCCGGTGCCCGAAAAGGTCACCTTGAAGGACCCCAAGCAGTTCCGCCTCATCGGCAAGCCCACGGGCCGGCTCGATGCCAAGGCCAAATCGAGCGGCCAGCAAGACTACGGCATTGACGTGCGCTTGCCTGGCATGCTGACGGCCGTGGTGGCGCGCCCGCCGGTGTTTGGCGCCAAGCTGAAGTCGCTGGACGACAGCGCCGCCAAAGCCATCAAGGGCGTGAAAGCCGTGCTGCGCGTGCCCACCGACCGGGGCGGCGAGGGCGTGGCCATCGTGGCCGATGGTTACTGGCCCGCCAAGCAGGGCCGCGATGCGCTGAAGGTGGAATGGGACACCAGCGCGGTGGGCAAGCCCGATACCACCCAGCTGATGGCCCAGTACCGCGAGCTGGCCACCAAGCCTGGCAACGTGGCCATGCAGGCCGACATGGCGCCGCTGGCAGACGCTGCCCACAAGATCAGCGCCGAATTCGTGTTCCCGTACCTGGCGCACGCTCCCATGGAGCCGCTCAACTGCACCGTGAAGCTGGATGGTGACAAGGCCGAGCTGTGGATGGGCACCCAGATGCCCGGCCTGGACGCCATGGCCGCCGCCAAGACTCTGGGCCTGCAGCCGCAGAACGTCAAGGTCCACACCCAGATGGCCGGTGGTGGCTTTGGCCGCCGCGCCATTCCCACCAGCGACTATGTGGTGGAAGCCTGCGGCGTGGCCAAGGCGGCGCGCACGGCGGGCATCACCGCCCCGGTGCGCACCCTGTGGAGCCGCGAGGACGACATCAAGGGCGGCTACTACCGCCCCATGCACGTGCACCGCGCCGAGATCGGGTTCGACGCCCAGGGCAGGATTTTGGCGTGGGACCACACCATCGTGGGCCAGTCCATCACCAAGGGCTCGCCGTTCGAGGCCTTCATGGTCAAGAACGGCATCGACGCCACGACCACCGAAGGCATGGGCGAGCCCTACAACGTGCCCATGAAGCTGTCGGTGCACCACCCCGACGTGAACGTGCCGGTGCTGTGGTGGCGCAGTGTGGGCTCTACCCACACGGCCTACGCCATGGAAACCCTCATCGACGAAGTGGCGCGCACCACCAAGCAAGACCCCGTGGCCTACCGCATGGCCCTGATGGGCGACAAACACCCGCGCCACAAGGCCGCATTGCAACTGGCGGTGGCCCAGTCGGGCTATGGCAAGAAGAAGCTGGCTGCTGGCCGCGCCTGGGGCGTGGCGGTGCACGAGTCATTTGAATCGGTGGTGGCCTATGTGGTGGAAGCGTCCGTGAAAGACGGCACACCCAAGCTGCACAGCATCACGGCCGGCGTGCACTGCAACCTGGTGGTCAACCCAAAAAGCGTGGAAGCGCAGGTGCAGGGCGCGGCGCTGATGGGCCTGTCGATGTGCCTGCCCGGCGGCGCCATCACGCTCAAGGACGGTGTGGTGGAGCAAAGCAACTTTGGCGACTTTGCCGTGCCGCGCATCACCGACATGCCGCAGGTGGCGGTGCACATCGTGCCGAGTGCCGACCCACCGAAGGGCATGGGCGAGCCAGGGTTGCCGCCGCTGGCGCCGGCGTTTGCGAACGCCATCGCGCAAATCACGGGGAAGACGCCGAGGGAGTTGCCGTTTAGGTTGGCGTAACGGGAATGACAACGCCGGGCTTTAGAAGCCCGGCGTGTAAGGGAACGTCGCATTGTCAAGAACAAAAACGGAGGCCGCGCTGATTGGAGGCCCCGCCAGCGGTGGAGCTGCATTTCTATGAGGAAAAGTGCTGCTACCGCCTTCTACAAAAGCATGAGTAGCTATCAATTTTGAAGTGCTTTCTGCGCTGACTGCGTGCGCCAGGCCCGTCCCGCATGCCATCGCATGCCAACCTCGCTCACGCCGTCAGTGGCGACACGCGCAAAGGGACGTGTCGATGCATTTCGGTTGGGACGACATGTGGTTGCCCATCGTTCTGATCGACAGCTTGGGGCCGCAGTCAGCACCGTTACACCATCAGACTCTGTAGAAACCGCCTTTTTTCTTTAGCAATCGGCTTAAATTCTCATAAAACGCTATGACGCAGGCATCCTGTGCCGCGTCATCGCTTCTTTCACCGCTTCCACAATCGCATCTTGCAAGTGGTGCAGCCGCCCATCGGGCGCAAAGATGTCGGGCTGTTCGCGGCGCAGTTTGCCGGTCACGGCCCAGCCGTTGCTGCGCAGGGACGTGATGATGCGGTCGGCATCGGGGTCGGGCATCTCCACCCATTGTTTGACGGCTTCGCGGGCTGCATCGTTGTCGCGCAGGGCGGCGGCCTCGCGGGCCATTTCGTGGTCTACCGTGTCGCGCAGCAGGTCGCTGAAGTAGCGCACATGGCTTGTCAGATCGGGGTAGCGCCAGGCGTGCAGGGCGTCTTGTTCGGCCGCAAAGTGGAAGTCGCTGGTCACGCCGTCGGGGTAGGTTTGCAGGGTGGCAAAGCGGTAGTGGCCCTCGTAGCGCCGCATCAGGGGTTTGGAGAACGATTCGAGCACGCGGTCATACGCCGCGCGCCCGGCGGGCGCGCCCGCGATGGTGGCCGACACGGGGATGATGAGGTTGGGCGGCACCGCGCGTTCAGCCGCTCGACACCGGCTTGCACGTCGTACAGGTTGCGCTCTGGCTGCGGCCCCAGGTACACCAGCGGGCAGTAGCTGCGCGGGCCGGGCAGGTTGTGGCGCACCTTCCAGCGCTTGTGGTTGGTGGGGCGGGTGGCGGTGAGGTACAGGGCCGGGTCAATGGCGTCTACATAGCCCACGTTGGCTGCGGTGTCTGGCGCATCCAGCGGTTTGCCCGTAAACCACTCGTAAAAGAACGCGGTGCGCCGGGCGTAGGCGCCTGTGGGGGAGCCCTGCAGCCAGGCAATGGCCAGCGGCCAGGGGCCGGTTCCGCCTATTCCAGCGTCAGCCGCTGGGTGTCAACCACGCGCTTGTACACGTCGAACTCGGCACGGATCTGTGCGCTGAACTGTTCGGGGGTGTTCAGGATCAGCTGCGAGCCCGTGTCCTCGATGCGCTTTTTCGCGTCGGGCTTGTCGGCGGCCTGCCGCACAGCAGCGGCCACCTTGTCCACCACGGCCTTGGGCAAGCCCTTGGGGCCGACGATGCCGTAGTAGGCCATGCGGTTCACTGGCTCCAGGCCGACCTCCTTGAAGGTGGGCACCCCGGGCAGTTGCGGCAGGCGCTGCGGGGCCGCCACCACGATGGGCACCAGCCGGCCGGACTGGATGAAGGGCAAGGCCGACGGCAGGTTGTCGAACACGATGGGAACCTGGCCCGCCACGGTGTCGTTCAGGGCCGGGCCCGAACCCCGGTAGGGGATGTGCGTGATGAACGCGCCCGACAGGCTCTTGAACAGTTCCATCTGCATGTGGCCAATGGAGCCCGTGCCGGCCGTGGCGTAGCTGTGCTTGCCCGGCTGGGTCTTGAGCAGTTGCACAAAGGCCTTGTAGTCCCGCACCCCAAAACCCGGGTGCACGGCAATCACGTTGGGCGTGGCGGCGATGTTGATGATGGGCGTGAAATCCGCCAGCGGGTCGTAGCCGATCCTGGGGTTGATGGCCGGGCCCGCGGCCGTGGTGGACACGGTGGCCATGCCCAGGGTATGGCCGTCGGCCGCCTGGCGCGCCAGCTCCTGCGCGCCCAGGGCCCCACCAGCGCCGCCCTTGTTGTCCACCACCATGGGCTGGCCCAGGGCTGCGCCCGCACCGGTGGCCACCACGCGGGCAATGATGTCGGTGGTGCCGCCAGCCGCAAACGGCACGATCAGGCGCACGGGCTTGGCGGGATACGCCGGCTGGGCCTGCGCATGGGGCGCGGCCGTCAGGCAGGCCAGGGCCGCGGCTGCTGCGGCCATGCGGCAGGCCAGAAAAGGGGTTGGGAGCAATGAATAAGCCATGGTGTCGTGTCTCCGGGGTTGTTGTCAGGTGGGGGTCAAGGGGTTGGGGGGTTGGGGCGTGGCAGCGGCCAGGGCGCTTGCCGGTCCATCAGGTGCTGCGGCCCCAGGTCTGCACAGGTGGTGGCGCCCAGCATGGCCAGGTTGCGGTCCAGCTCGGCGCGCAGCAGGGCGATGGCGGCGCTGACGCCAGCCTCGCCATCCACCGCTGCGGCGTAGTTGAAGGGGCGGCCCACAAATACGGCCTGCGCGCCCAGCGCCAGGGCCTTGACCACGTCGGTGCCACGGCGGATGCCGCCGTCCAACATCACCGCCATGGCGCCGCCGGCCTGCTCGGCAATGGCGGGCAGCACCCGCAGCGGCGCCACGGCGCCGTCGAGCTGGCGGCCGCCGTGGTTGCTGACGATGATGCCGTCCACCCCGTGCTGGCGCGCCAGGGCTGCATCGAGCGGGCTCAGGATGCCCTTGACCACCAGCGGCCCGCGCCACAGGCGCCGGATGCGGGCGATGTGGCTCCAGTCGAAGTGGTCGCGCTCGGCAAAGTCGCGCTGCACGCGCGATGACAGGATGGGCGCGCCCCGCTCAGCAAACGAGTTCTCGAAATGTGGCATGCCATGGCGCGCCAGCGTGCGCAGCAGCGTGCCCGCCAGCCAGCGTGGGCGCACCAGGCCGTCCCACGCCAGGCGCAGGCCGGGGCGCAGCGGGGTGGAGAAGCCCGCGCGGATGTTGTTCTCGCGGTTGCCCGCCACCGGGATGTCCACCGTCACCACCAGGGTCTGCACACCCGCCGCCGCCACGCGCTGCAGCAGTGCGTCGATGCGCTCGGGTGTGCCGGGCAGGTAGGCCTGGAACCAGGTGCCGGGGGCGGCGTCCATCACCTCCTCCAGGCGAATCAACGAACTGCCGCTGAGCACGGCAGGAATCCCCTCGGTGGCTGCAGCCCGCGCCAGCACCACATCGCCCCGGTAGGCCGACAGTGCAGCAATGCCCATCGGCGCTACGCCAAAGGGGCTGGCGTAGCGCGTGCCGAACAGCGTCACCCCTTGCTGACGCTGCGCCACGTTGCACAACACGCGCGGCACCAGCGCCAGCTCGTCAAAGGCGCGCCGGTTGTCGGCCAGCGCGCGGTTGTCCTCGGCCGCCCCGGCCACATAGCCAAAGATGGGGCGCGGCAGCACGCGGCGGGCGGCGGCTTCAAAGTCATCGAGCGAGAGCAGGTTGCGGGTGCGCCCGCTGCGGCGTGCGCCATTGAATGCCTGCCAGGCGTTGACAGAGGGGCCGGGGAGAGCGGGGGAGGGGGTGGACACGGTGCGGTTCCAGTCAGAAACGAAGAAAGGAGGGCTGGAAAGCAGTGTCTGGAATCCTTGGAGATCAAGAAAGCGAATTTATTAATATCTATTTATTCGCTAAATAGAAACAATCAGGCCATGACCCTCAAACAGCTCGAAGCCTTCTACTGGGCTGCCACCTGCAGCAGCTTTGCCATGGCGGCTGAGCGGGTGCACCTGTCGGTGTCGTCCCTGTCCAAGCGCATTGCCGAGCTGGAGGCGTCGCTGGGGCAGGTGCTGTTCGACCGGGGCGGGCACCGCGCAGCGCTGACCGAAGCCGGCACGCGCCTGCTGCCGCTGGCTGGGGCGCTGCTGCAGCAGGCCGACCGTTTGCTCCAGGAAATGGGCAGCACCAGCGGCCTGCGCGGCCCCTGCCGCCTGGGGGTGGGCGAGCTCACGGCCCTGACCTGGCTGCCAAGCCTGGTGGCAGCCATTGCCAGCGCCCACCCTGCTTTGGAGGTGAGCGTGCATGTGGACGTGGGCGCGGCCCTGGCCGAACGGCTGGACAAAGGCGAACTGGATGTGGCCGTGATCGCCGGGCCCGCCAGCCGCAGCGCCCTGACCTCGGTACCCCTCGCGCAGGCCCGTTTCACCTGGTGTGCAGCCCCCGAGATAGCCCGCAGCTTGCCGCGCATGGATGCGGATGCCCTGCGCCAGCATCCACTGGTGACGTTGCCGCAGGGCTCTGGCGTGACCCACTTGATCGACGAATGGCTACGGTTGGTTGGCGCGCAACCCACGCGCCGCCTGGTCTGCAACCACTGGGGCGCCATCGTCGGCCTGCTGGCGCATGGCAGTGGCATGGGCCTGCTGCCCCAAGGCTGGGCGCAGGCCCTGTGCAACCGTGGAGTGCTGCAGGAGCTGCCCAGCTCCGCGCCCTTGGGGCTGCTGACCTACGCGCTGCACAGCCGGCGCGATGACCTGCGGCCGCTGGTGGGTGCGCTGCGCAGCCTGGCGGCGCAGCATGCGGATTTCACGGTGGCGAGCAGCGCTTTCTGAAGGCTGTAACCAGGCCAATGATCCAGGGCCAGGGCCACGCTGGCGCTGATTGCCCATAGACAGGCAAATGCATGCAAAACAAGGCCCTGTGTGACTTACGAAGCGGTATCTCCCCGCATCACTACCGTTGACACGCGTTCAACGGTGGGACACATTGAATATGAAATCGAAGCCATACCTTCGGTTTTCCATCACTCAACCCCACAGGTCACCAGCATGAACAAGTTCAAGATCTCGACACGTCTGGCCGCGCTCATCGTTTTCATGAGTCTGATCACGGTGGGGATAGGGTGGCTCGGGCTGCGTTCAGCCTCGCTGTCCAACGACGCACTGGAGGTGACCTACAACGACCGCATGGTTCCCGTGGGCGATCTTTCGTCCATCCAGCGCGGCGTGGTGTCGAATTTGCTGGATGCCTCCCTGGTCTTCATGGTTCCGCAACCGGCGTACATCGAAAAGCAGGTCGCCCAAATCAACACCCGTTCTGCCGAACTCGATGTGCTCTGGAAAAAGTACCGCGCCACGAACCTGACGCCTGAAGAAACCAAGCTGGCCGACCGTTTTGAGGAAACCCGCACCAAGTTCGGCACCGAAGGCCTGTCTCCCATGCTCAAGGCCATGGCGGCAGGAGACATCGACGGCGCCCGGCAAATGGCACAAACCAAGGTGGCACCGCTGTATGCCGGGGTGATGAAGGACATCAATGCGCTGGTTGCTTTCCAGTACGAACTGGCCAAATCAGATTTCGACACATCGGTGGCGGTCTACAAACTGAATCGCAATATTGCCGTGGCGAGCCTTGTTATCGCGGTGGTTCTGGCGTCGCTGTTCGGCTGGGTGCTCATCAAAGGGGTTTCGCAGGCGCTGGGCCAGGCGATGGATTTGTCCCAGGCCGTGGCCAAGGGGGATCTGACCTACAGCGTTGATGCCAGCGGCAAGGATGAAGTCTCGGCCGTGCTGAGAGCCCTTGCCGAGATGCAGGCGAACCTCACGCAGATTGTTTCCCGCGTGCGCCTGGGGGCAGATGCGGTGTCCACGGCCAGTGCTGAAATTGCCCAGGGCAACCACGACCTGTCCAGCCGCACCGAAAGCCAGGCCAGTTCACTGGAAGAAACGGCAGCCAGCATGGAGGAACTCAGCTCCACCGTGCGCCAGAACGCCGACAACGCCCAAGCCGGCAACCAGCTGGCGCAGAGTGCGTCGGGGGTGGCTGTCCAGGGGGGCGAGGTGGTGTCGCAGGTGGTGGACACCATGAAGGGCATCAACGACAGCTCCCGCAAGATCGCGGACATCATCTCGGTGATCGACGGCATCGCGTTCCAGACCAACATCCTGGCGCTCAACGCCGCCGTGGAAGCCGCACGGGCCGGTGAACAAGGCCGTGGTTTTGCGGTGGTGGCGGGTGAGGTGCGCACCCTGGCCCAACGCAGTGCCGCGGCGGCCAAGGAGATCAAGGAGCTGATCACCGACAGCGTCAACCGGGTCGAGCAGGGATCTGCACTGGTGGACAAGGCTGGGGCCACCATGCAGGAGGTGGTCTCCAGCATCCGCCGGGTGACCGACATCATGGCCGAGATCAGCGCAGCCAGCCGCGAGCAGAGCGAGGGCGTGGGGCAGATCGGCGAGGCGGTGCAGAACATGGACCACGCCACGCAGCAGAACGCGGCGCTGGTCGAACAGATGGCCGCCGCTGCTGGCAGCCTTAATAACCAGGCGGCAGACCTTGTTCAGACAGTCTCGGTCTTCAAGATCGACAGCCGCACCGCTGGCGCGCCATTCATCGCCAGCGCACCTGCGCCAGCTCCGAGAGCGACGGCGGCAGCAACGGCACCACGCAAACCGGTAGCCGCCCCGCAGAACCGCAAGCCTACCGCCTCATCGCAGGGTTCGCTGGGCCACTCGGCACCGCCCAAAGCAGCTGTTGCGGCCCAGTCCAAGTCTGACGAAGACGACTGGGCATCGTTCTGAGTCTGTGTGAGCAGCCAGTGGCCGGCAGCCCACCGTCAGCCACGGCAAAGACCCGCTCGGAACCGCGTCAAACACAGGGGCCTGCACCGTCCAGCGCGCAGGGCGCAGGTGGACTGCGCAATGGGCAGGAAAACCCGGCGCCTAAAATTGCCCCGCTGTGGGACGCAATGCCCCCATCCAGCCCTATCGAACTCCACACAGGCGGTCCTTCTCTCCATGTTTTTCCATCCCCCGGCCCCGGTCGTGCTGGTGCTGGCCTCTGGCCGGGGCGAGCGTTTTGTGGCATCGGGCGGTGCCGTGCACAAGCTGCGCGCGCTGCTGGCTGGCCAGACCGTGCTGGAATACACGCTGGACGCCGTGCGCCTCAGCGGTCTGCCCTGGCATCTGGAGGATGTGGGCCACCCTGGCATGGGGGATTCGATCGCGGCGGCGGTGCGCGCCACGGCCGGTGCACCTGGCTGGCTGGTGCTGCCGGGGGATCTGCCTCTGGTCCGGCCCGAAACGCTGCGCACGCTGGCCCACGCGCTGGCATCAGGCTGTGCGGTGGTGGTGCCAGAGCATCAGGGCGCACGGGGCCATCCCGTGGGGTTTGCGGCCGAATGCCTTCAGGATTTGTTGGCACTCACCGGTGAACAAGGCGCGGCCAGCGTGGTGCGCAAGCAGGCCCAGCAGGGCAGGGTGCAGCGGGTGGCGGTGGAAGACGAAGGCACGGTGACCGACGTGGACACCGTGCAGGACCTGGAGCGCGCCGAGCGCATCCTGGCGGCTCGCCGCTGCTGATGCGGCGAGCGCGCCCACCCATCCCCCTCGCCAATCCCCGTTATTTACTTGGCTGCGATCACTGCGCAGGCCAGGCGCGGGCCAGCGTTGCCGGTGGGCTGGGTTTTGTAGTCGTCAGGGTCGCGGTGGACGATCAGGCCCTTGCCGACGATGTCATTGGCAGTGCTGCCCACGCGAACGGTGCGCGATTCAAAGTTGAACGTAGCCACGCCACTGGCATCGGCCTTGAGGCTGGGCAAATCACCCGTGTGGTGGTCGCCCATGCCATGGTGGCCGTGGGACTTGCCACCGGGGTTGAAGTGGCCGCCCGTGCTCATACCGTCGCCGCTGGAACAGTCGCCTTTTTCATGCACATGAAAACCGTGTTCGGCATTGGGCTTGAGGCCGCTGATGGAGCCGGACACCTTCACCACGTCACCCGACTGCACAAACGTCACCGTGCCAGCAGCGGTATTGCCGCGCGTGGGTTCCAGTTTGGCCGTGGCGCTGGGCCCCGAGGAATAACCGGCGCAGCCCGCCAGGGCCACAGCAGCCATGGACGACAAAACAAAAGCAAAACGAAGACGCATGAATCACACTCCTTTGGATATTGAAAGACTGCGGCATTGTGCGAGACGCCAGGATGCCGCCGCTGCTGGGGCCGCATGCCCGTCCAGCGAAAGTGTGCACTATGCCTCTTTTCGGGCCAAGGCAATTAAGCGCGCCAGGGCCCTGTCATGGATGCCATGCTTGCGCAACTCGTCATAGGTGGCCTGGGCATAGTCCTGGGTGGTGCCAAAGCGCCCGCAGGCCTGTTCAAAAATGCGGCGGTATTCATGGTCGGGCAGCTCGCCGGTGTGATTGGGGCTTTTGCGCGACAGGGTGAAAGCCAGCGCACTGACCGGGCCCTGGGGCGTGTGGCAGGCAAGCCAGCGTGGGTCATACACCGCAGTGACCATTTCGCGCTGCCACAGGTTGATCATGACCTGGCGGGCGTGTGCCTTGTCCACCCGGAACACCATGCCCCGGCAACTGCCCCCCGACAACATGCCAAACACCAGGCCCGGGCATTCGGGCGTGCCCCGGTTGATGCGGCTCCACATCTTGAGCGCCCGGTGCCAGCCGTGCACCTTGGCGGCACGGCGCTCTGCGTAATCGAAATCCGGGCGCCAGATGAGCGAGCCGTAGCCAAACACCCACAGGTCCTGGTGGCCGCCCCACTCCTCAAGGGCACGCTCCAGCATCGGTGCCGGGTCACGAAGGGGTGCGGGGAAATTCGTCATGGGAGCACTCTACAATCGAAAGTTTTGTTCAGCATGCCGGAGCCCATTTGCGGGATTTCGCAACGGCTGCGCCGCTTTTCCTTATCCATCACTCTGGGGATTTTCAATGTCTAGTTCTGACGACGATAGCCAACAACGTTTTGCCCTTGGTTTCCTGTTTGCGCTGATTGCGCTGGTGATCTCGGCCGTGGTGGGCACGGTGGTGGTGAAGCGCGTGGGTGCTTCGGGTGCCGCCAAGCCTGCAGCAATGGCCGTTGCAAGCAGCGCGCCAGCTGCTGCCGCTGCCACTGCCACCGATGAAGCCAGCGTGCGGGTCGAAAACGGTGTGGTGAAGTTCTACTTTGCCACCGCCAAGGCCGAGCTGGCCGCTGGCGCCAACGAAGCCCTGGCCGACGTGGTCAAGGGTGTGGCCGAAGGCAAGAAGGCTGTGGTGTCGGGCTTCCACGACGCCACGGGCGACGCTGCCCTGAATGCCGAGCTGGCCAAGCAGCGCGCCTTGGCGGTGCGCGACGCCCTGAAGGCGCTGGGCGTGGCCGAAGACAAGATCGAGCTGAAGAAGCCCGAAGAAACCACCGCCACCGGCAGCAACACCGAAGCGCGCCGCGTGGAAGTGGCCCTCGGGGCGTAATGCCCGGGCGGTGACCGCACAGTGACCTGGAGAAGGTCGCCCATAAAAAACCCGGCAATGCCGGGTTTTTTATGGGTAAAAATGCCGTTTCCGCGCGTCCACCAATCCTTGGTAGCTATATTTTTAATAGCAAATCTCAGCGCAGGCCCGCACCACCCAGGCCTTCGGCGCGCTGGATCAGCTCGATCTTGTAGCCATCCGGGTCCGTCACAAACGCAATCACCGTGGTGCCGCCCTTGACGGGGCCCGCTTCGCGCGTCACGTTGCCACCCGAGGCCTTGATCTTCTCGCACGCAGCATAGGCGTCGGGCACGCCCAGGGCGATGTGGCCATAGGCCGTGCCCATGTCGTAGCTTTCGGTGCCCCAGTTGTAGGTCAGCTCGATCTCGGCCTGGCCGGGGTTGCCGCCGTCAAAGCCGAGAAAGGCCAGCGAGTATTTGTATTCGGGGTTCTCGGACTGGCGCAGCAGCTGCATGCCCAGTACCTGGGTATAGAAGTCAATCGAGCGTTGAAGGTTGCCAACGCGCAGCATCGTGTGGAGGAATTTCATCCCTTCGATTGTGCAGGCATGTCAAAAACCAGGCAGGTGGTGGTGGCGTGGGCATACAGCGTGCCGTCGGGCCCCACCAAGCGAGCTTCGGCCGTTGCCAGCTGGCGCCCGCTGTGGATCACGCGGCCCTCGGCACGCACGCGCTGCACCTTGGGCGTGATGGCTTTGACCAGGTTGATGCCCAGCTCGGCCGTGGTGTAGCCGCGCCCGGGCTCCATGCGCGTGTGCACGGCGCAGCCCAGCGCGGAGTCGAGCAGGGTGGCAAACCAGCCGCCGTGCACGGTGCCCATGGGGTTCAGGTGTTCCATGCGGGGCGTGCCCTGGAAGATCGCCGTGCCTTCGCCCACCTCCACGATCAAAAAGTCCAGCGTCTTGGCAATCGCGGCGTAGGGCAGCTCGCCCCGCAGCATGGCCTGCATCTGCTCCAGGCCGTTCAGGTGGGCGATCTGCTCACGGCGGGCCACGCCCGGGCCGGGGCCGGCATCCAGGCGGGCCAGGATGTCGCGCTCTTGGGCCAGCCAGTGTTCAAGGTGGTTGTGTTGGGTCATGATTTTTCCGGGTCCGTGGTGGGGTTGAAACGCATGAGTTGCATATGCAATTATTGCAGATACAATCAAATCCATGCAAGCTGACACATCCGCCATGGACTTTGCCGCACCACCCGTTGCCCGGACGGTGCCGCAGGGGTGCACCAACTTCAAGCTGCGCCAGCTGATGCGCCGCGTGGCCAACCACTACGACGCCGAAATGGCGAAGTGCGGGCTCAAGACCACGCAGTATTCGCTGCTGTCGCATGTGCTCACGCTGGGGCCTATCCGCCCGGGCGACCTGGCGGTGGCCATGAAGATGGATGCGTCCACGCTGACGCGTAACCTGCGCCCTCTGGTGGATGCAGGATGGGTCACGTTGGAGGCGGGCGCCGATGCTCGCAGCCGCCTGGCCCACATCACCGACGCAGGTCGCGAAAAACGTGCCGAGGCGCAGCGCCACTGGAAGGCTGCGCAACTCGCGCTGAATGAAACGCTGGGCGTGGAACGCGTGATGGCGCTGCATGCGCTGGTGGACGACTCGCTCGATTTGCTGGCGGCGCTGCCAGTGCAGGAGACTGGCCATGACGAATAACAATGCCTCTCAAACCGTAACAAAGCCAGCCGTCCCGCTGGCCCTGTGGCTGGTGCTGCTGGCAGCCGCAGGCGCCTTTGCGCTCACCATGGGCACACGCCAGACCATGGGCCTGTTCCTGTCGGCACTCAACACCTCCACCGGCCTGGGCATTGGCAGCATCAGCCTGGCCTTTGCGTTTGGCCAGCTCTGGTGGGGCCTGACCCAGCCGTTTGCCGGGGCGGTGGCCGACCGCATCGGCACCGGCCGCGTGATCCTTCTGGGCGTGGCGCTGGTGGCGCTGGGCACCTTCATCACGCCCTACATGACCACCACGGAGGGCCTCATTTTTGCGATTGGCGTGCTGGCCGCAGGCGGCGCGGGCATGGCCGGTCCGTCGGTGCTGATGGCCGCCACCGCACGGCTGGTGCCCGCCAGCAAGCGCGGGCTGGCCAGTGGCATCGTCAACGCGGGCGGGTCGTTCGGGCAGTTTGTAATGGCGCCCATTGCAATTGGCCTGACCGCCGCGGTGGGCTGGGCCAGTGCCATGCAGTGGCTGGGCGTGCTGGTGCTGCTGGCGCTGCCTGCGGTGTGGGTGCTCAGGGGCAATTCGAACGCCTTGGCCGCGCAGGCCGCCGCCGCATCGGGCCAGAAGGCGCTGACGGCGCGCCAGGCCATTGCCCAGGCGCTGGCCACGCCGAGCTACCGGTATCTGGCGGCGGGCTTTCTGGTGTGCGGCTTTCACGTGGCATTCCTGGCCACGCACCTGCCGGGCGTCATTGCCGCATGTGGTCTGCCGCCTGAGATCGGCGGGTGGTCGCTGGCCATGATCGGCTTGTTCAACATTGTCGGCAGCCTGGCCATGGGCTGGGCCGTGGGGCGCTGGCGCATGAAGTCGCTGCTGTCGCTGCTGTATGCCACGCGCGGCCTCGCAGTGCTGATCTTCTTGCTGGCACCCAAAACGCCCACGGTGGTACTGATCTTTGCCGCTGTGATGGGTGTGACGTTTCTCTCCACCGTTCCGCCCACGGTCGGGCTGGTGGCCAAGATGTTTGGCACGGCCAACATGGCCATGTTGTTTGGCATCGTAATGCTGGCGCACCAGATTGGTGGCTTCTTTGGTGCCTACCTGGGCGGCAGCGTGTTCCAGGCCACGGGCAGCTATGACTGGGTCTGGTACATCGACATCGTGCTGGCCGTGGGCGCGGCCCTGGTCAACCTGCCGATCCGCGAAGCCCGCCTGGTGCGCCCTGCCGTCTCGGCCGTCTGAACCCACAACGCCATCCATCCCCTTAAATGAAAGCCAATGACATGACGGACACCCACGCCAGCAGCGCCTCAACGGCAGGCAAATCATCGATTTATCTGGATGACCTGGCGGTGGGCGACCAGTTCAAAAGTGGCGAACACGCCATGGACGAAGCGCAGATCACCACCTTTGCTGCTCAGTTCGACCCACAACCGTTCCACCTGGACGACACCGCTGCCCGCGCCACGCTGTTTGGGGGGCTGGCGGCCAGCGGCTGGCACACGGCGGCCGTGACCATGCGCCTGCAGGTCACCACCGGCCTGCCGATTGCGGGCGGCATCATCGGGGCCGGGGGCGAGTTGAGCTGGCCCCGGCCCACGCGCGCCACCGATGTGCTGCACGTGGTGAGCGAGGTCGTGCAGATCCAGCCCTCCAAGTCCAAGCCCGACCGTGGCATGGTCACCGTGCGCAGCGAAACCCGAAACCAACACGGCGACGTGCTGCAACTGTCTACCGTGCGCATCGTGGTGCCACGCAGGCCTGCGGCCGATGGGGCAGGGGCCTGATGTGACCGATGCCCTGAACCCACGCACCCGCATGCTGCTGGAGGCGCCGATTGCGCCCACGCTGCTGCGGCTGGCGGCGCCCAATGTGCTGGTGATGCTGGCGCAGGCGGGCGTCGGGCTCATCGAGACCTACTTTGTCGGCCAACTGGGCACCGATGCGCTGGCGGGCATGGCGCTCGTCTTCCCGGTGGTCATGCTGATGCAGATGACCTCTGCGGGGGCCATGGGCGGCGGTATTGCGTCGGCCATCGCCCGCGCTCTGGGCGCCCGGCGGCGCGACGATGCCGACGCGCTGGTGCTGCACGCGCTCGCCATTGCGGCGGTGTTTTCGCTGGTCTTCACCGTGGGTGTGGTGGGAGGAGGGCGCTGGCTTTACACCCGCATGGGCGGCACAGGCGGCGCGCTGGACGCGGCGCTGGTCTATTCCAATTGGGTGTTTGCGGGCGCGTTTCTGGTGTGGCTGTTCAACACGCTGTCGGCCGTGATCCGGGGCACGGGCAACATGGCCGTGCCGGCCTATGTCACGGTGCTGGGCGCCTTCGTGCTGGTGCCGTTGTCGCCACTGTTCATCTTTGGCTGGGGCCCCATGCCTGGCCTGGGTATTGCTGGCGGGGCCATCGCGCTGATGGCGTACTACCTGATCGGCAGCGTGGTGCTGGCAGCATATCTGTGGTCACCGCGCAGCCTGCTGCAGCCATCGTTCGCGCACATCCGGTTTCGCTGGGTGCTGTTCAAGGACATCTTGCGGGTCGGGTTGGTGGGCACCGTGTCGACCGCGGCCACCAATGTGGCGATTGGGGTGACCACCGCGCTGGTCGGCGGTTTTGGCACGGCAGCCATTGCCGGGTATGGAACCGCATCGCGGCTTGAGTACCTGCTGGTGCCCCTGGTATTTGGCCTGGGCGCGCCGTTGGTGGCCATGGTAGGCACCTGCATTGGCGCGGGCCAGCGCGAGCGCGCCTTGCGCGCCACCTGGATCGGGGCCGGCATGGCGTTTGTGATGGCAGAAGCGATCGGCCTGTGGGCGGCGGCGTTTCCCAACGCATGGCTGTCGCTGTTCAACAGCGACCCCGCGATGCTGGAGGCGGGCGCGCTGTATCTGAGGGTCGGCAGGGATTCATGTAAAAAACCGCAGAAATGACCTTAAGTCTATGATTTCATTGGAATTATGGTGGCTTCAAAGTTCAAGGGGCCGATCTTGCGCCGGAAATCCAGCGTGTAGTCCCCAAACCGGTTGATGTGCTGCGTGCGAAACGGCGCCAGGCCCGCCAGAATGTCCAATGTGATCTCGATGCCCTCGTCCCGCAGCTCCTGCAGCACTCGCGTCATTCCCACCACGTTGTGCAGAATGATCATGTTGGCCACCAGATGGTTGTACTTGATCACCTTGCGCTGTTCATGCCGGATGTTCTCGGCAATGATCCCACCGCCCCCAAAGAGTGACCAGCGGGCAAAGCCGTTGAATTGCTCGCTCTTGTTGGTTTCGGCATGGATCACCTTGCGCAGCCCAACATCGCCGATATAGCTCAGTAGGAACATGGTGCGGACCACCTTGCCCAGCTCCACGAAGGCAAAGTACAGCTTGTTCTTGCGGCTGTACGTACCCAGCCGACGCAAGATGGTGGATGGAGTGATTTTGCCGGTCTTGATGGAAACCGCCACCCGCAGCATCGCAGGAAAATGTGTTTCAATGAGCCTCCAGTCGATCACATCACTGAACAACGCGTTGATGTTGGGATACGCATTGCCCGCCGCTGGACGATGGAACTTGAGATCCTGAATACCCCGTATGCGCGGCATAAGCTTGATGCCCAGCAAATGGGCCAGCGCGAAGATGGGGTAGCTTTGAGCCTGTGTGTCACCGTGAATGGTGTCAGGCCGAATGTCTGACTCGTTGCTCTCCAGCCCGTCCAAGATATGCAGACCTTCATAAGTGCCGCAGGAAATGAAATGGCTGAACAGCGCGATGAATTTGTCGGACACGTGGTAGTAGCCGATGCCGCCGTAACCACCATAGCGGATGTGGTGTTCTGATAGCAGGTTTTGCTCATACAGGTTCCATTTGGCGCCGTCGGCCGACGCGTGCTTGCCGGTACCCCAGTAGCCTGGCAGTTCAAACTTGTTGTACGCGTTGATCACCTTCACAATGGCTTTGTCCAACAGGTCTTCGCTCACGTACTTCAGGTTGAGCCAGGAGATCTGGCGGCGGCTCAGCCCTTTGATGGATTTGGCGGTCTGAACCGGCCCGAGGTTGCAGCCGTAGCAAAACAGCGTTGTGATAACGCGCATCCGAAGATCCTCAACGCGGCTGTCCGTCCCGGCCAATGGGCGAAATAGCTTGTGCAGGTCCAACCAGCGCTCGGTATCGATCATCACATCCACGATGCTGACCGCTTTCATCCGCTCGGATATCAAGGCGTCGATCCGTGCGGCGGCTTCGACGATGTCAGAGCGCGATGGTTTTCTGAGGATCAGGCGTCCGTCGACAATTTCCGCATGGGCGTTCTCCGGGAAATTTGCATCGGTTTCCTTCGCCCTCTGCGACATGGCCGATTTCAGCAAAGAGACAAAGGCACTGGGCTCCGTCTCGATGCCGGTGACCTTGCCATAGTGGCCCACCTCTTTTTCAAAGGTTTCGTCATCGACCAACTGTTCACGGTAGTCGTCATAACGTTCACCGTACTTGATGAAGAGATCGCCGGACTTCAGTTCGTCCTTGATGGCGTACATCACCGCCAGTTCAAAGTACCGGCGGTGTACCGCTTCTGCCCGGCCCTTGCCTGGTGGTTTGACCAGTACCAGTTTGCGCCACTGCGCCGACATCGAACGCAAATCCCTGTCTTCAGTCAACCCCAATGTGTCTAGTGAAACGATGTCGGCACGGTTGTCACGTAGGTTGTAGAGCGCCTCAATCAACCGGTCCATCACCAGGTCTTCACTGCTGGCTTGCGGTGAGGCAATGCTGATGCAGTTGAGTAACTGGGCCCGAACCGTCTTGTAGGGCTGCAACAGGAAAGGCAGGTGGTTCCGTCCGGCATAGGCCAGGTGCTGCTCGCATTCGTTGAGTAGTTCTTCCACGTCGGCCACCAGTGTGGTCCCAATGGCATCTACGCGCTGAGTGTCTGTTCCCTCCAGTTGATAGGCCCCCAGGATGTCTTTGAGCTGGCCAACCAGCATGTCGGTTTTCTGCACCCGCTCCTGCTGGAAAGACAGCAGTTTCTCACGGGCATTGTTTTCCAGGTTCTGCATGAGGCGAATGAACAGATCCGCGGCATCGTCCAGTGATTGGGCATGCTGGGCCCGGATGAATATCACCGCCAGGGCGTAGCGCTTTTGCGGTTTGAGTTCAGCCATCTCTGCCGCATTGAGCGCGCGTGCCAAATGCCGGAACTGCTTGAGCTTGGGAACAGGGACATCGGGCTTTGGCAGCTGCTCCACCAGGTGCTGAAGACGCCGGATATGGTGGATGTAAGTTCGCGTTTCCTTGTTTGTCGGCCGCTTGGGCTCGCGCTTGAGCGTCTGCCAGGCGGAAACGGACTCCCCCGGGGCGGTTTTGAGAAGTCCGTCGATCAGGGCCCGGGTCTGCGCGGTGAGTTGGCCTGCGATGGCTGAGAAATACCGGCTGTTGCTCTTTTCCCGAGCCCGAAATGCCATTCGGTCCAGCGTTGAGAAAGCGGGTAACTCGTAGCGGTGGTGGACCAGCTCTTCGAGCATCACGTTGATGATGTCGGCCACCGCCTGTTTGGTTTCGGCCGCCGTGTCGGCCACAACGCCCAGCCAGGCGTGACCGGCCGGGTCCAAGGATTTGACATTGAGATGCCGGCGCAAAGCCGCGAAAAGCGCCATACGCGATCCCGAGGCCTCAAAGCGTTTCAGGTCGGCGAGCGTGGGCTCTCTGGCAACCCCTGCTTGCTGTGCGATACGCTCTCTGATGGCCGCTGGTACCTCAGCGAGGGGGATGAAGTACCCCAGGCGCTGGAAGACCTTCAGGTGGATCAACGCAACGATGCGAGGCAAGGGCCGCTTGACGATACCGGCAGCCATGAGCTTCTCAGCCTCGGTCGGCGTGTAAAGCTCCTCCAATTCACGGGGCGTCGGATCGGGGTTCAGGCTGGGATAGGCCGTCTCATTGCGTGTGGTCATGTGCGGGCACTACCCTGTTTGGCAACCGGTACACCCACAGCCTCAATCCCAGTGTGAATCGGTGGCGGGCTCGTGAAAAGAGGTTTCCAGAAGGCACTGGTTGTCCTCTGCGATGCGGTACATGTCATCCAGCAGCTCGGCGATCAGCTCGTCCAGTGCGTCGCGGGATTGGTAGGGAATCGCCAGTTCATAGAGCGTGCCGTCATTGTTCAGGCGTTGCGTGGCAAAACGCTCGAAGCAGGTCTTCTCGATCAGCCTGCGGCCCCTGGTGAGGCCTCGCGCCTGCTTGCTGAAGCGAGCCAACACCATGGTGACGCGCACGATCGCGATAGGCATCTCTTGTGCTGCTGGCAAGCGCAGACCTTGGGCCTGTTCGGTCCCTTGTAGTAGAGGATGCATTGGTTTGGGAGCTGTCGGTGCCAACACTGTCAGTCCCTGCTCGAACCGGGCTTGCAGGCTTGAATTTGACGCGTCCAGATAGCGCATGGCAGACTTGACATCCTTCCAGCCGACGTATTCCATCAACTCCTTGATATCCCAGCCGCTGGCGCGGGCCCAGCCGGCAAACCCGCGGCGCATGGAGTGGCTGCTGTATTCCTTTGGTGACTCGACGCCCGATTCGGCAAACAGGCTGCGCAGCAAGGGGATCACGCTGCTGGCATGCAGGCTTTCCCCTGCGATATGACCCCAGCGGTCAATTTTTCGAAATACCGGACCCTCGGTCAAACCGGCCAAGTCTATCCAGGCGTTGTAGGCAGTCACGGGACACAGGAGCGATAGCGCTGGGCATTTGAAAACCCGGCCCTGCAGTTGCCTGTCGCCCTTGCTGCGGCCCAGGTAGCAGGCCATGCCCTCGCCCGGGGTAACTTCGGTGTTCTCAACGCGCAGGTTGAGCAATTCGTCGGAGCGAAAGCCGCGCCAAAACCCCAGAAGCATCAGGCTGCGGTTGCGTGTGTGGCGAAGCAGCGCTGACTGGTCGCCAGCATGCCGAGCGTTACCGATCGCGGCATCGAGCCACTTATCGACCTGCTGAAGTACCGTCAGTTCCAGCGGGCGTGCACGCTTTTCTGGCACGGCGTGGACCGAGCGAATGCCTTTGAGGACCTGGCGCACCAGCGGCGACTTGGTGGGATCGGCGAAACCTTGATCGGCATGCCAGCGGGACAGCGCCGCCAGCCGCTGGCGCAGCGTGTTGATGGCCAGGGTAGCGGCGTAATCGGCCAAGTAGCGGGCAATGGCGTCTGTGGTGGCCGGCAGCAGGCCCTTCCACTCGATTTCAAAATGTCGAATCGCAGCGGCGTAACTCCGACGCGTGTTATCACGCTCCGCAGCCTCGATGTACTGGGAAAGACGACTCATTTGCTCGCTTGATGGCTATCAACGCCTATCGTCGCCACACGCTTGACTTCCACTCGGATGCGTGCAATGTCGTCTGGGAGAGAGATTTTGACGGTCGATTTCATCGTGAAGCGTATTGTCTACCGAGACGGATGAAGCACTCCGCTCAGCAAACAGTAGGCCATTGTTGCCCTTGGTCACCGTGTCGATGGCTGCAGACAGCCTTGTGTTGGCCAACGGAGCATCGAGGCTCGCGCCGATGGATCAGCCAATGGCCAAGCCGTCAAAGCCGTCAATCATGGGCGACGGATACATCTTACAGACCGATACCTGGAACTCTGGGATGTCGGTGAGCCACTGCTCATTCGCCGCTAGAGCTTGGAAGTAATCCGTACCGAGGCGGCACATGCGTCGTCGGGAGACATGTTACCGGGATCAGTCATTCGCTGCATGCCCGCAGAGCATTTCAACAAGGCTGCCCAGAAACGGATTCAGCTCTTGCTGGTGCCGCGGCACACAGACGCGAAGGTTGCGTCTTGCCCATGGCTCTGCGAGTTCGACGATGGCAAGGTGACGCTGACGCAAAGGGGGTTCCCACGGCGGCGTTCTCCCAGGTCTTCAACGAGCCGACACTGCGGCGTATTGCCGCGCGCGAAGTACCGGCGTCGGCCATCGCCCTGCACGCCGCCATCGAAAATCGTGTAGCCCCCCGCACTCTGCTGGATGTTCTCGCCAACATCGAGCACTGGACTGGGTTCACCCGGGATTTTGGGCCGCAGTCGGGCGATGATCCCAAACTTCGCAATGCACGCGAACGCTACTTGCTCACCGTGTTTGCCATGGGCTGCAACCTGGCGCCCAACCAGAGGCAGCACGGACTTGTCCCGGTTGCGGGGTGCAGATCGAACCCGGGGCGGTTCACCTTGTCGTTGTCGGTCAGCAGCTTGTTGATCCTGATCGGACAGGCCTTGTGCAATGCCTTCAGGAAGGCCTGTGCACTGGCCGCTGTCTTGTTGGCCTTGAGTTGCACGAACACCCGTCGCGTGGCCCTGTCGATGGCCACGAACAGGTAGCGCCGGCTGCTCTCGTCCTGCATCTGGGGCAGGTATTACGTAGCCTGGCTCGCTCGACACTCAATTGGTCGACTTTAGTGTTTCCAGCGGTTCAATCAGCTTCACCCACTCCTGCAGCGTAGTTATCGTTTGCCGAATCTCCGACGTTGCTTCATAAGCCAATTCTGGAAGACTTTCTTCATCCGTGGAGCCTGACAATCCAGTCCCCCCGTTGACCACAACGTGCTCCATTCCATGAAGCCGCAACAGTACGCCCCGAAGGCAGTCCTGACTTCGAGCACGCCCAACTATTCTGTCCAGCTGCTCGATTGCACGCAGCAGCGCTGAGGTGTCGTAGCTGCCCTGTATGTGCGTCAACGAAGCCCTGTCCAGTCCGCCGTAGGCCGTAAGGACTGTGGCATCCAAACCGCTCATGGTCCTGCTCCCTTCTGGCCGGCGCGCTGCGCCTCCGCTGCGACTGCTGCTGCCGCCGCACGAGCGCGCTTGGCCGCCTCGCGAAACTGTGATTCCTTGACCCATGGCTCCGGCGGCCGCTTCATGTCGAGGTGATAGTTCCCCAAACGCTTGATACCCGAGGTCATGTACGGGCTCAAGAATTCGACATCTGGTGCAGACACCGGCTCCCCATCGGCGTACATCTCCTGCAGCACCCGCATCATGTCCACCGTGTTCTGAACGATCACCGATGAGGCCACCAGGTCGAAGAAGCGCACCCGCTTTTTGCTGCTCGTTCGGAGCGTTCTCATTGATCACATCACCACCGAAGTCCAGCCATTTTGTGAAGGCATGGTAGGACTCGATCTTGTTTGTCGCGGCACTCACCTCCTGCCGCATTTCCTTGCTGGAAATCCAGCGCAGCAAGTAGACCGTGCGCAGCACCCGACCGAGTTCGCGTGCTGCAGCAAACAACCGGTTGTGACGTCCTTCCTGGCTGAGCTTGCGCAACAGCACCCACGACCGCGTACCGCGTCGGCGCGTCAACCAAGCAGCCGAGGGCGCAGCTGGGCCCAGGCTGTGGCCCGTCCGTCACCGACAGCCGCATGCGCTTCCAGTTGCTTTGCCACCAGGCCGTCCTCCGCCCAGCCCAAGGTGCGGAACACGGTGGCAAGGCTGGGCGACAGGCGCTGCAGCGCCGCGAGATCGGTGGACTTCAATGCGGCATCACCCGCAACCAGGTCGTCTGCAAACTGCACAAGACACTTGGCGCGGTACGCACGGAACATGCCTGCGTCGCCGCCAAAATAGGCAAGTATCGCGTCGCTTTCCACGCCGCTGGGGAAGGCAGGCTCCGGCGGCACATCTGCAGGGGGTTGCGAGGCACCGTCACATGCCCCACAAAGGCATCCAGCACACACGCCTGCAGTTGGGCAACCGACGCCGGCTTACACAGGATGCGCCATATGCCGCGGCCTTCAAGCCGATGCTGATTGTCCACGCTCATGCCAGCGCTGAAGATGACCACTTTGGCCCCCCCCGCAAAGCGCGGGCTCGTGATTCAGCCGGTCCAGCAGATCGAAGCCAGACAAACCGGGCAGCATCAGATCCGTGATGACCAGCCCCACAGGTCCCTCTTGCAGCAGGGTCAACGCGCTTTCCACGTCGCCGCACACGGTCAGATCCACCCCTTGGTCTTCCAACGCCATGTTGATGAAACGCGCAATCGAGGCCTCGTCTTCCACCAGAAACACGCGCCGAACCGGCACAACAGACGCGTTGGTCATAGAACCCTCGCTGTGCCAGGAAGCAGCCCTGACTTCCGTGTTCTGGGCAGGAAGCGCTGGCAACTCGGCCACCAGCCGTAGCTTGTGGATGACGTTCACCCCCTGCCGCGCAAACGCAAAGGGGGCACGGTGGGATTCGTCCAGCGAGGTCACGACGATGAGACTGCTTCTGGCGAACTGGGGGGGGGGCGAACGCAGCGTGGTGATGAGGGCCGCTCCATCGATTCCGGGCAGCAGAATGTCCACGATCAGGATATCGGGCTGGATCTGGCCGTACATGGCCAGCCCGGTGATGCCATCATTGGCAACGTGCAGCTGCCAGGCCGGAAAATGCTGCTCCACGAGCAAGGACTCCAGGCTCTGGAAGTGGATGGAATCCTCGATCAGCAGCACCTTCATATCGCCGGGCGCCTGCACTCGCCCATCTGCAAGCTCCGGGATCGGCATGACTGGGTGCCCGAAAAGTTCACGTGCTGCGACAGCTGAAAGCGGCGCATCGGCCACAGGCACCGCCCCCCAGACCGCGAGCGCAACCACTGCTCCGCCGAGCGGCGCGAAGTACGCCGGTGGCCTCCCGGCGTCTTCCGTGCCTGGAGTTCGTTGCGGTCCACCATCGGTTGCACGGAGCGCACGGCCATTCCGAGCATCCGCGCAGCCTCGAAGGTCGTGAGCTGGTCGGCCGCAGGAGAAACGTCGAGAGATTTTCAGTTTTCATGTCTGCACTAAATTATTTGGAATTCATCTTTATTGAAGCCCCTTGCAAGTGATTCAAATGATCGATATGATTTATTATGTGGAAATATTTGGCATATTTCTATGAATGTGCCAACAACAGCAACAGGCACTCCATGAAAAAAATACTCATCGTCGAAGACCACGCCGACATCCGCAAGCTGCTGCACATGACCATGGAATTTGATGATTTCGAGATCTACGAAGCCGCCAACGGCGATGTGGGACTGGAAATGGCACGCACCCACTCACCCGACGTGGTGCTGCTGGACATCATGATGCCAGGCACCCTGTCGGGCCTGGAAGTCTGCCGCTGCATCAAGGCCAATCCCGCCCTGAAGCACACCAAGGTCATCATGCTCACAGCACGCGGCCAGGCCGAAGACCGCCGCGACGGCATGAAGGCGGGCGCAGACGCATACCTGGTCAAGCCTTTCAGCACCCTGCAGGTGCTAGAGACAGTCTACAGACTGGAGGCAACCACATGACCGATGCTAGGCAACTAGCGCAATCCCAGTCGGCGGGAGGGGCTACATGCTTTGACGAGGCCGCAGCTGAACAGATGCTGCGCTTCATTGAAGATTTCGGGCATGTCTACCGGGAGCGCAACAAGGCACTTGAAGACATAACGCGGGCGCACAATGAGGTTTTGCCGCAATTGTGCATGGCCGCCGAGGCCCGCGGCGATGATACTTCCGTGCACATCGCCCGGATAGGGTTCCTGGCCGAGGCGCTGGCACTGCTTGTGGGATCGACGCCGGGCTTTGCCAACTTGTTGCGGCGTGCTGCGCCCATGCACGATATTGGCAAGATCGGTACTCCAGACCATGTGCTCAAGAAGGCAGGGCCGCTCACCGAGGAAGAGCGGGAAGTCATAAAACTCCACCCAGCCATTGGCGCGCAGATCATTGGCAAATCCCGCGTACCAGTGTTTCTCCTTGCCGCTGAAGTGGCGCTTACCCATCACGAGCGCTTCGACGGCGCGGTCTATCCCCGCGGCCTGTCAGGCCAGGATATCCCCCTGTCGGGCCGCATCACGGCCATCGTGGATTTCTACGACGCATTGACCATGGACCACGTCTATCGCCCAGCATTCAGCCCACAAAAGGCCTTGTCCATGCTCATCGAACAGCGCGGCACGGTATTTGACCCCGTGATCGTGGACACTTTCGTCCAACACTTCGATCATCTGGACCCCCTGCGGCGCAAGGTCACGGAGCAACGTCCCACCTTCACCGATCTGATCGACGCCACCTGCATCGTCCTCCCACTAGGATAGCGCCATGCCTTTCATCCTTCGAATCGCCTTCACAAGCGCACTTGCCAACCTGATGCTCTGCGGACTCTCTCTGGCAGGCCCGGTGCAGGAAAAGGTATCGGCCCGGCATGCCGTGCGCGTCTGCATCTGGCCCGATTACTACGGCATCACCTTGCGAAACCCGCACACCCAGCAGCTGACAGGGATAGACATCGATCTGTCTGCCGAGTTGGGCAAGGATCTCAAAGCGAAAGTAGAGTACGTCGAGACATCCTTCGCCACCCTGGTCGAAGACCTGCAGGCGGACCGCTGCGATGTAGGCATGTTCGCCATTGGCATGCTGCCCCAGCGCATGGCGCACCTCAGGTTCACCCATCCCTACCTAAGCAGTGACATCTACGGCATCACCACGAAGAGCAATGCCGTCATCAAGCAATGGGCCGACATCGACCAGCCTGGCGTGCTGGTGGCCGTGCAGGCCGGCACCTTCATGGAACCTGTGATGGGCGAAAGCCTCAAACATGCCAAGCTGGTGAGGATATCCCCCCCCGCCACGCGCGAACGGGAGCTCGAAGGTGGTCGCGTAGACGTGTTCATGACCGACTTCCCGTACAGCCGGCGCTTGCTCGACAATGCCGATTGGGCACGCTTGGTGTCCCCGCCCAAGCCGGTGTTCGTGCTGCCCTATGCCTATGCCGTGAAACCGGGCGACGATGCATGGCTCAAGACCGTGGATGACTTCGTGGCACGCATCAAGCGTGACGGCCGGCTCGACGCTGCGGCCGCCAGGCACGGGCTGACCGAGATCGTTGTGCGTTGACATGTCCCCCTTCATCCGCAGTGCCCCCTGGCGCCATGCCCAGGGTCTGGTGAAGCTCATCCGCAAAGGCAGCAACACGGCGCTGCTCTGCGGTCTGCTGCTCGTGGCGGGCAGCCTCGTGGCCACGGCCTTGATATCGCTGAAAGACCGGACCAAGGCCATCGCCTCCGGCACCGAAAAGGCCGAACTCCTGGCGCGCGTGCTCGAGGACCAGACCACCCGCACGGTAGAAAGCGGCCTCTTCATCCTCGCCACCATGGGCGATGCCAATGCCTTGCACGCCCCCGGAGCCGACCTGCCGCGCACCGAGGCGATTCTGCGCGAGGCATTGGCAAGCGCCCCCTTCCTGCGCACGGTTCTGGTCGCCGATGCCACCGGACTGGTCATCGCCAGCAGTTCGCCGCAGGAGTCGGGGGTGACGATTGATCTGCGCAAGCTGGGGCCGCGCCCACAGAAGGGCAAAACCACCCTGGGCCCGTGGATCGCGGGCCGGGGCGTGGGCAGCCTGCGCGCCGGCGCACCGCAAGGCGCCACCCCGGCGGGCCTGGGCTTCATTCCGCTCATGCGCAAATTCGTCACGCCGGACGGCCAGGACCTGCTGCTGATCGGGCTGATCAACCCCGATTCGCTGGCCAATCAGCAGCAGTTGGCGGTAGGCCGGGTCGGATTCAGTTCGGCAATTGCATCGTACGACGGCAAGATTCTGGCGACCTCCCAGGAAACCGCACCCCATGGCGCGCAGGCCAGCGACCTACCTGTGTTCCGTGTACATCTTCCCGCGCGAGAGCATGGCAGCTACGTGGGCCAGGGACTGGGTGGGGACAAGCAGATCGTCGCGTTCCGCCTGTCCAAGACGCATCCGCTCGTGGTCCTCGTGGAGGAGCCGTTGGATGCCGCCATCAACCGCTGGTGGACCGAATCACAGGGCTACATATGGCTCAGCTACGCAGCGACCCTGGTGGTGCTGCTGCTCACCCTCGTGGCCTGGCGCAGCCTGCGCTCCCGGGAGGCCGCCAGCCTGACTTCCAGGCAGGCCCAGATACGCATTGCCCACAGTGAACGCGAGCTGGCGGTGCTGATGCGCAGCGTGCAGGAGGTCATCTTTCGCACCAACACAGCCGGCCGCATCACCTTCGTCAACGCCCGGCTGGCATCGCTGATCGGTGGCAGCGAATCCGCGGCCATAGGCCGTCCGCTGCAGGAACTGGTGGGGCCCGGCAGCAGGACCGCGGTGGAAGGCCTCTTTGCCAACGGCGAAGCGGGCGGGGTGCGCAACTGCCAGGCCATGCTCCACCTCGACAATGGCCGCCAATTGCTGTTCGACGTGGCACTGGTGCCCCTGCTCGAAGAGGACGCAGTCGTAGGCTTCGCGGGGAGCGCGGTGGACGTGACCGAGCGCTGGGTCGCACAGCAGCGCCTCCAGAACGAACTGGAATTCCGCGGCCTGATGCTGGAGATGAATCCGCTACCGATCTCGATGACCGACATGCAGGGACACCTGGTGCTGGTGAACCGCGCCTGGGAGGAATACAAGGGGCGCAAGCGCGCGGACGTGATGGGGCTGCGCCTGGCGGACTTCCTACCCCCCGAAGAAGCAGCCGTGCACCAGACTGCAGACAGGCAATTGCAACACCAGGGCGGCCAAGTGATGTTCGAAACCCGCGTGCTCTACGGTGGCAAATCTTGGCGCGATACCCGGGTGACGAAAGCGGTGGTGACCGATGCCCGCGGACAGGCCACCGGCATTCTGTGCACGCTGATGGATATCAGCGATTTCCGCGAAGCCGAACGGCTGGCCCGCGAGGCGCACGAGGCCGCCGAGGAAGCATCACGCTCCAAATCCGAATTCGTGGCCAACATGAGCCATGAGTTGCGCACACCCCTGCAATCCATCATGGGCTTTTCCGAACTGGGCATGCTGCGCGGCAAGGCCGACGCCCGCATGGCGGACATGTTCGAGGACATCCACCGCTCGGGCGAACGCATGCTCTCGCTGGTCAACGACGTGCTGGACGTGGCCAAGCTGGAGAGTACCGTGGGCACCTTCCACCTGGAGCGGGTGGATCTGCGCGGCGTCATCCACCCCGTGCTGCGCGAGCTGGAGCCGCTGCTGGCTCAACGCAAGCTGCGCATGGAGGTGGCGCTGGGCGACCAACCCCTCACGGCCAAGGTCGATCCGGTGCGGTTCCAGCAGGTCATCCGCAATGTGATGGCCAACGCTATCAAGTTCTCTCCCGAGGCATCGGCCATCACGCTGCTTGGCAGGGTCGACCGCAGGGGCCAGATGCGGCTGGCCGTGCGCGACCACGGCCCGGGCATCCCGCACGATGAGCTCAGTGCTATCTTCGAGGCCTTCAAGCAGTCCAGCAAGACCAAGGACGGCTCCGGCGGAACGGGTCTGGGCCTCGCTATCTGCAAGAAGATCGTCGAGGCCCTGGGCGGGCAGATCTACGCCGAGAACGCAAGGCAAGGCGGCTCGGTGTTCCACATCATCCTGCCCGCACGCGGCGCCGCCGAGACCATGCCGGCCGAGCTGGAATAGCCCGGCCTCCAAAAGCCGCATAGCTGGCGAGAAGGTAGCAGGCGGGTGCACGACGAGTGCGACGCGCTGCCAAACAGCCGCGCAAACTGTGCAATGGCAGCGCCCTGAGGCCAACGACCGACTGGTACCTGGGCATTGGGAAGGCTATCTCATCAAGGGTGCGGCCAACCGGTCCTCTGTGGGCACGCTGGTGTGCCGCAAGACGCTGTTCGTGATGATGTGCCACTGCCCTGGACGTGTTCAGAGGCTTTGAGGCGGCCTTCGGACCACTGGATGCGGTGTTGCGCCAGACGCTGACCTACGACCAAGGCAAAGAGATGGCGCTGCACAAGCAGTTGGCAGAGAGTGCTTGAGACCGCCCTCGGCACCCTCGCTTTCAAGTGCACTTCACGCCGACTTCTGCGTCCTAGCTGAATCAGGTAGAGCGCTGGCTCGCCACTCTGACGCTGAAGTACATTCGCCGTAGCGCCCACCGATCCACGCGGCAGCTGGAGCAGACAATCAGGCAATACATCAAGGTCAACGGCGACGATCCCAAGCCATTCGTCTGGTCAAAGACCGCCGATGACATCCTCGCGAGTGTCGAGATTTTGTCTGCGAACTTCTAACTCACGACACTAGCGCCCAGTTTGCGAGCCCCCCGTGCGAGCGCTGCGCCAACTGGAGGATTTCAACTATCGGTTCCACCAATACATGCCAGGGCCGCCGCTGCCTTTGGCTTTGCCCCAGGGCGTGTCCAGAGGTAGTGAAGCAGAAGTGAGCGCCCTTCGCCAGGACAAAACCTTGGGCTTCGTGCGCGGGTTGGTGTCAGACACAGGTCAACTCAAAATTTGACACAAATCACTATCAACATAGAAAAAACCAAAACATTGCGCAAATCAACAAAATCGATAAAAATGGCATCATGAATAGTCAAACCCTCATTACTTCTGGAGACGCCCACCTGGAAGAACTGCTGGTCTTTCGCCTGGGCGAGGAGACCTACGGCGTCAACATCCTCCACGTGCAGGAAATACGCTCCTACGAAGCTCCCACGCGCATGGCGCATGCGCCCGACTACATCAAGGGCGTTGTCAACCTGCGCGGTGCCATCGTGCCCATCGTGGACCTACGCCTCAAGCTCGGCTATACCCAGGCAGAGTTCACAGAATTCACTGTAGTCATCGTCCTCAACCTGGGCCACACGGTCGTGGGCGCCGTGGTCGATGCAGTGGCCGACGTGACCGCCCTGCCTGCCGATGCCATCAAGCTTGCGCCGCAGTTCGAGGGCGATCTGAACGTCACCTACGTACGCGGGATTGCCACCCTGGACGACCACATGCTCATCGTTGTCGATATCGAGGTCCTGCTCAGCAGCGCCGAACTGGGCCTGGTGCAGGCCACCGCAACCGTCACCATCTGACCCACCAACACTCGCCCCCGCCATGCGCGCCAATCTTCCCGTCACTGCCCGCGAATACCCGTTTCCCCCAGGCCAAAGCCTGGTGTCCATCACCGATTTGCAGGGGCGTATCACCTACTGCAACCCGGCCTTTGTTGAAGTGAGTGGATTCACCCGCGAAGAACTGCTGGGCCAGCCGCACAACATCGTGCGCCACCCCGACATGCCCGAAGAAGCCTTCCGCGACCTGTGGGACACCATCGCCAATGGCAGCCCCTGGGCGGCCCCCGTGAAAAACCGCCGCAAAAACGGCGACTACTACTGGGTGCTGGCCAATGCCACCCCACTCATGGAGGACGGTCGCCTCACGGGTTTCATGTCAGTGCGCATCCAGGCCGCGCGCGAGCAGATTGATGCCGCCGAGCGCCTGTACGCAATCATGCAGGAAGAGCAGCAGCGTGGTCAGCTGACGCACCGTCTCCGTCGCAGCAACGTCATCGCGCAAACCTTGGCGGGGCGGCTTGGCCGCGCACTGCGCCTGGGAATGCGCACCCGCCTGGTGCTTTTGAGCCTGATGGTGCTGGGCACGGCCTTTGCTGCAGCCACGGTGGGCGGTCAGACCTTGACCCTGCCCGCCATCCTGGCCTGGCTGGGAGCCACCGCGCTGACCATAGGGGCGGCCTTTCACATGCACCACCTGACGGTGCGGCCCATGGAGAAAATGGCGCGCTTGGCGAACCAGGTTGCGGGGTGCGACCTCACGGTCGATGTGGCGGGAGCCATGGGAGCCATGGAAAAGGCTCTGACGCAAATCTGCGTCAACTTGGGTGCTGTGGTGCGCGATGCACGCGACCAGTCCCGCGAGACCCAGCAAGCGGTCACTGAAGTGGCGTCGGGCAACCTCGATCTGTCTTCACGCACCGAGGCCCAGGCCAGCAACCTGGAGCAAACGGCGGCATCGATGGAGCAAATCACCGGCAGCGTCAAGCTGGCCACGGAATCTGCCAGCCAGGCCGCCCAGTTGGCGCAGCAGGCGGCCGGCATCGCCCAGGCCAGCAACGAGGCCGTTGATGGTGTGGCACAGGCCATGCAGAAGATCCGCGCATCTTCCGGACGTATTGGCGAAATCACGCAGCTGATTGACAGCATCGCCTTCCAGACCAACATCCTGGCGCTCAATGCTACCGTCGAAGCGGCCCGTGCCGGCGGGCAGGGTCGGGGCTTTGCCGTGGTGGCCAGCGAGGTGCGCTCCTTGGCTCGGCGCAGCGCCGACGCGGCCAAGGAAATTCGCCACCTGATTGAAGACGCAGTCGGCATCGTGCAGGAAGGTCAGCAAAAAACCGACACAGCGCAAAAAACCATGGCCGAGTCGCTGGCGCTGGTAGGACGCGTGAGCGCTTTCATGGGAGAAATCCACGGCGCCAGCAACGAACAGCTCGGCGCCATTGCCCAGGTCAATGCGGCCATCACCCAGCTTGACCAGCTCACCCAACACAACGCAGCTTTGGTGGAGGAACACAGCGCCGCCACCATGGCTTTGCAAGTCCAGGCGCAAACCGTTGTGGACACCGTGCAGGTCTTCCGCCTGAAGGCGGACCACAACCGACAGGCGCCTGATGCGGTGCAACTGCGCCGGGCCATGAAGGCGCAGGCCGCGCTGATGTCTGAGTAACCCCCACCCCAACGTCTATCACAATGAACACCTCCAACAACCATGGCCTGGGTATCGCCAAGCGCCTGCTTATCCTGAGTGTGCTCATCACGCTCGCGCTGGCCCTGCTGGCTGCCTACGCCTTCACCAGCCTGCGTAAGACCGGCCAGATCGCCCACCGCTCGCAGACAGTCGGTGTCAAGCAGTTGACAACGGTGGCCGATGTCGAGCTGAACGTCACCCGTGCATCGCTGTTGCTGCGCCACGCCATGTTGGCGCGCAATGCCGATGAGCGCCGTGAGGCGCTGAGCGACATCACCGCCAAACATGAACTGGTCGGCCGCGCCCTCAAGGACTACGAAGCCCGGATTTTTTCACCCAAGGCCCGCGCGCAGTTCGCTCCCACTCCTGCGCTGGTCACCGAATTTTGGCGCGTGGCCCAGGCGAATTTAACCCTGGTCGAGGCCATGGAATTCCCAGGCCGCCGCGTCACCGACTGGAGCGCGGCCGATGCCGCCAACCTCGCCGCGCAAAAAGACCGAGCCTTCGCCTTTTTGGTGGACACGGTCATCCCCGCCCGCAACCAGTTGCTGGCGGCACTGCATGAGGGCGTAGACATACAGGCCGAGCTGCTGGCCCACGATGTACTGACCATCGAAAACGAGACCCACACGGTTGCCACAACCTTGATCGTGACCAGTGCCCTGATTGCCTTGGCCCTGCTGAGCAGCACTGCCTGGCTGGGCAACACCCTGCGCCGCCGGGCGGCGCTGGCGCAGCTGGTGGCCGAGCGGGTGCGCGATGGCGACTTGTCGCAACCGTTTCACGACCATGCACGCGATGAACTGTCCCCCCTGCTGGGCGCACTGCAAGAAATGCAATCCGCGCTGACCACTGTGGTAGGCAAGGTCCGCCAGGGCTCCGACGGCGTGGCCACGGCCAGCGAGCAGATTGCCCAGGGCAACCAAGACCTGTCGGCTCGCACCGAAAGCCAGGCCAGTGCGCTGCAGCATACGGCGGCCTCCATGGAACAGCTCAATGCCAACGTGCGGCACAACGCCGGCAACGCCCGTCAGGCCAACCAGCTGGCACAAAGCGCTTCGGGCGTTGCGGCGCAGGGGGGGCAGGTGGTCAGCCAGGTGGTAGATACCATGCACGGCATTCACGAGGCCAGCCGCAAGATCGCCGACATCATCCAGGTGATCGACACCATCGCCTTCCAGACCAACATCCTGGCGCTCAATGCCGCGGTCGAAGCCGCGCGCGCCGGTGAACAGGGGCGGGGCTTTGCCGTGGTGGCCACCGAGGTGCGCGCACTCGCCGGACGCAGCGCCGATGCAGCGAAAGAGATCAAGCGCCTGATCGACACCAGCGTAGAGCGGGTGGAGGCGGGCTCGGTCCTGGTAGACCGCGCCGGCCAGACCATGTCTGAGGTGGTGCAGTCCATCCAGCGTGTAACCGACATCATGGGCGAGATCAGCGCCGCCAGCAGCGAACAAAGCCAGGGGGTGGCCCAGGTCAGCGAAACCGTGACGCAAATGGACCAAGCCACGCAACAAAATGCCGCCCTCGTGGAAGAAACCGCCGCCGCCGCGGCAAGCCTGAACTCCCAGGCGCGGGAGTTGGTGGAAACCGTGGCGGTGTTCAGATTGGGAACGGAATTCGCCATTGGCACCCGCCCGACGGTGGCCATGCGTGCGGTGGCTCGCACACCTACCGCCCCCAGGGCTTCCGTCAAATCAGCAGCCCAGGCGTCGAAACCCGGATCGCCGGAGAAAACCCCGGCGACAGCCCCCCGGCGACTGGAGACGAACAAAACAGAAGATGACTGGGAGAGCCTCTGAGTGCGGAGCCCTGCCTGGCACGTTTGCTCGACCATTAGCCCACCTGAACTCACCCATACCTGAGCCCAATCATGGATCTCTCCAACCATAATTTCCTGGTGGTGGACGACTTCGCCACCATGCGCCGTATTGTCAGCAACTTGCTTCATGAAGTCGGTGTGACGCACATCACCGAAGCAGAAAACGGCGCCGAGGCCATGCGCAAGCTGGAGATCGGCAACATCAAGTTTGTCATCAGCGACTGGAACATGCCACAGATGAACGGGCTAGAGCTGCTCCAAGCTGTGCGTGCATCCGATCGGTTGGCCACCTTGCCCTTCCTGCTCGTCACCGCCGAAGCGCGCAAAGAGAACATAGTGAATGCAGCGCAGGCCGGGGCGGACGGGTATATCGTCAAGCCCTTTACCGCCACCACTCTGAACGAAAAAATCATCGCCATCTTGAAACGAAAGGGCCTGATATGACCCCCGTCGCCACTTCACCCAGCATCACCTCGGACGACTCCTTCGAGCGCCTGGGACACATCACCCGTCAGCTACATGAGGCCATGACCGAGTTGGGTCTGAGCCAGAGCCTGCACGCCGTCGCCCAAGAGTTTCCCGACGCACGCGACCGACTCAGCCATGTGGGACACATGACCGAGACCGCCGCCAACAAGGTGCTCAACCTGATCGATGCCGGCCAGCCTGAGTGCCGCAGTTTCCAGCTCGACAGTCAGAGTTTTTCATCCACCGTTGGCCAGTTGCGACTGCGCCCCGGTCTGGGCAGCGAAGAGGTGCGCGACATGCTCGCCAGTTGCGAGATGTATGGAGCCCAGGCCGCACAATTTGCCGACGGGCAGAACCAACTCCTGGTCCAGATCATGATGACCCAAGACTTTCAGGACCTGTCGGGCCAGATCATCAAGAAGGTCATCGACATCATCGGGCAGACGGAAAAGCAGCTGCTTGAATTGCTTATGCACAGCGCGCCCGAGCACCTGAGCGCCGCCATCCAGCCAAAATCCGAACTGGCCGGGCCGCAGGTGCCCGACAAGGCCCTCAAGCAGGGCGATGTGGACGACCTGCTCGCGTCGCTGGGCTTCTGAACCGTGAACCTGAGGCACAGCGAATGAGAAAAGTACTGAACCAGCTCTCGATGCACGTCAAGCCGGGCTTGCTGACGTTGGTCAGCGTCGTGGGATTGCTGGTGGTGGCCCTGTTCCTGATGTACAACCAGTACAACCAAAGTCTGGAAGAGCGGAAGCGAGGCATCCGGCATGCGGTAGAGACGGCCAGTGGCGTACTGGTCTGGGCCCAGCAACAAGAGGTGGACGGCAAGATGAACCGCGAACAGGCGCAGGAGTTGGCCAAGGCCACCGTCGCCAAGATGCGCTATCACCAGACCGAGTATTTCTGGAGCAACGACCTCGGCGGCTACATTTTGATGCATCCGATCAAGCCCGAACTCGTGGGCAAGGGTGCCGGAGCGGTGCGTGACCCCAACGGGGTTCTGGTGACCAAGGAAGCCGCCAAGATCGTGCGCAGCCTGGCTGGCCGCTCTGCCGCCGCAGCACGCGAGATCAAGGGGCTGATCAGCACCAGCGTGGTGCGCGTGGAGCACGGTTCGGCCTTGGTGGACCAGTCCGGTACAACGATGACAGGGGTAGTGGAAGCCATCACCCGCGTGACCAACATCATGGGCGAGATCAGTTCTGCCAGCCACGAGCAGGCGCAGAGCGTTTCCGAGGTCGGTGGTGCAGTCTCCCAGATGGACCAGGTCACTCAGCAGAACGCTGCCCTGGTCGAAGAAATGGCCGCCGCTGCCAACAGCTTGAACGTACAGGCAAAGGTCCTGGCGGCCCGTGTGGCCGCGTTCAAGCTCGGGGGCACAACGCCTGTGCATCGCGCTCCTCCACATGGAGGCAAACCACCGGGCCTTGCCGACGGTCTGCTGGGTCTGAGCCAGATCTGAACATCACCTCGGCAAATCGCCGCTAGGCTTAAGCGATGGGTTCGTGATCTCTTGAAGGAGAACCGGGATGCGCTATAGACAACAGTACGTCGTGATTCAGCAAGCAGAACCTGGCCTGACCCTGGCGGCTCCTGCCGATGCCGTCGTCGCCCAGGCTATGGCCTACAGCCTGCCTGCGGGCCACGTGTTGACGCCAGAGAACATCCATCAACTCCAGGCACACAAAGTCCAGTTCATCGTGGTCTCTGCCCCTGATGCCCGAACGGATGTGCAAGTGGCACAAGACTTGGTCAACACGCAAACACAGATCCAGAAGGTGTTTGCCGGTGCAGATTTGTCAGCCCCTTGCCTTGCAATCTTGTTTGAACAGGTGCTTGCGTTTCGGAGCGCATGATGGCGCGACCTCCTCAGCCTCCTGTTACGCACGAGGCGGTGCTCTCCAGGTTAGACGCGTTTCCCGCGTTCCCTCGGACGGTGCAGCACATTTTGGAGACCGTAGACGACCCCGACAGCAGCATGGCTGTGCTGTCGGACATGGTGGCGCACGACCCAGCCATTGCCGCACGCGTTTTGGCCGTGGCCAACAAGGCCGCCGCCGGTTCGCGCCGGGGAAGCGTCGATGATGTTTTCACCGCGACATCCCTGGTAGGAATGCAGACGGTGCGAGAGATCGCACTGTTGTTCAGCGTGTCGGGGTTCATTCAGAACTTGGCCGGCGACTGGGGCCGGGGAGCGATGTGGCGCCATAGTGTGGCCGTGGGTGTGTGCGCGCAGGAGCTTTCCGCCCATGTTCTTAAAGAGGTCTCCATCAATCACGCCTTCATAGCCGGCCTCTTGCACGATATCGGGCAGTTCTGGCTGCTTCTGCACGATGAAGACGCCAGCGTGGGGTGCTGGACGGCGGCCAGGAATGCTGGATCTGATATTTGCCGCGCCGAAGAATCCGTTTTTGGTGTCAGCCATGCAGCCCTTGGCGCATGGCTTGCCCATGCTTGGCACTTGCCCTCGCCAATCGTAAGCGCCATCGCCGGTCACCACCGGCCCCAGGTCACCGTCGATGGACACGTGCTGGTGGACGTGCTGCACATGGCCGAGGTCTTGAGCAACGCGCTGGAGCTGGGTGGTAGTACCCATGCCCATGTGACTTATCTATCAGACAGGGCATGTTACCGCCTGGGCTTGGCATGGGACGAAACCCTCCAACCGTTGCTCGGCCGCATTGAGGCTCGCGCTCAATACATGGCCACGTTTCTCGACCATTGAACCGATGGAAACGGCCTAGCGCAGCCGCCACCAGCACATGGTGTCAGTCCACCGGCGGACCTCTCTCTGTCGCCAGCAAGGCCTGCACCTGAGCGCGCAGGCGCTGCCAGTGCTCCAGCGCGGATGGCCATTCACCCTGGGCTGCCGCCTGCTCGGCACTTCGCGCTTCATAACTCACCTGCGTGTGGCCCAGCAGAATCAGGATCGATTTGAGGTTGTGGGCAACGCGCCGAAGGGATTGCGCATCACCGTCGCCTGCGGCGCGGTCACCATCGAGCAGGTCTTTCGGGAACTGGGCCATGCATGCCACCCGGTAGGTGTCGTAGAACTGGCGGTTGCCAACAAAAAACTCCGCCACCGGGTCTGACTGAGGCATCACTGCAGCTGGCGCCTTCGCGGCCAGACCGTCCAGCGCATCCGAGACACAGGCGATGAGACTACCCACCGAGGCCGGTTTGTGCAAAATCTGCCACACCCCGCGCTCCCGCAGACGGGACTGCAACGCTGCATCCACGCCACCGCTTAACACCAGCACACGAGGGGCCACAGCGAATTGCCGAGCCTGCAGCCAGTCCAGCAAGTCCAGACCCGACCCGTCAGACAAACTCAAGTCGGTCAACACCAACTGCACTTCCGTTCTAGTCAGCACCTGGCGGGCTTGAAGCAATGTGGCACAGGGCAGCACTTGCAGCGGCAGGTCTTCCAGTGCCAACTGAACAAACCGGCGCATTGCCGGATCGTCGTCAAGCAGCAGTACACGAGGTCGCCCCATGGTCTATGTCATTTGCTGGCTTGCAGGCACTTGACCAACTGGATTGGCAGATCCCGCACCAAATGCGGTTTGTGAACCACAGGCAGGCCCGCCAACGCAAAGGCGTAAGGGCCACGCTGCTTTTCATCTAACGAGGTGACCACGATCAGGTGACTGCGCTGGAACTGCGGATGCGTGCGCAGGCGTGCGATCAGGGTTGCGCCATCAACGCCTGGTAGCAAAATATCCACCAGCAGCACATCGGGCTGCAGCTCGCCAGCCATAGCCAAGCCGACGATCCCATCCTCCGCCACATGGAGATCCACCTGAGGAAAATCATGTGCCAGCAGCAGACTCACCAGGTTCTGAAAGTGGGCCGAATCCTCGATCAACAGCACCTGTGGACGCAGCCCTTGGCGAGAGCCCCCATCGGCATCCGCAGCCTTCACCGCCTCGACCTCGGAGCCTTCCATCACTGCGCTACCTTCGCGCCGCGCAACCCATTGCTCCACAGAAGCTCGCGCTATACGGCGGTGCCCGCCCGGGGTCTTCCAGGCTCGCAACTCTCCGCGATCAACCATGAGCTGGACCGAGCGTACGGCCAACCCCAGAGCCCGCGCCACATCGCTCGTGCTGCAGTCTGTAGGTAGTGATTTCAACGGTTCAGCATTCATATGGAAATATTATCACCTTTAAAAAATAAATTTGTTAAAATTGATTAACAAAATACAACAAACCATCCCGCCATGACCAAACGCATACTGATTGTTGAAGACCACTCCGACATCCGCAAGCTCATCCGCATGACGCTGGAGTTCGAGGATTACGAGATCCACGACGCGGCCAGCGCCGATGAGGGCTTGGAGGCTGTGCGCCAACTGCGTCCGCAGTTGCTGCTGCTCGATGTCATGATGCCCGGTGCCATGAACGGGCTAGATCTGTGCCGCCTGGTCAAAAGCACGCCGGAGTTTGGTTTCCCGCAGGTCATTCTGTTGTCTGCCCGAGGTCAGAGCCAGGATGTTGAGGCTGGCATGAACGCAGGTGCCGACGCGTACCTGCTCAAGCCTTTCAGTCCGCTCAAACTGATCGAGACCATTGACAAACTGGGGACGCTCTCCTCACCGCTGTCATGACCCATCCACCGCCCCCCCCAAGTACGCAGTTCGATCCGGCGGTAGCCGCTCAAATGGAGAAGATCATCTCCGACCTGGGGCGTATGTATCAGGAGCGCAACGAGGCGTTGCAGGAAGTGACGAGGGCCCATCACGAGGCCTTGTTTCTCCTGGCGATGGCAGCCGAGTACAAGGACGACGACACGGGAATACACATCGTCCGCATCGGCTTTCTGGCCGAGGCGCTGGCACTGTATCTGGGGCAACCGCAGTACTTTGCCCTGCTGCTGCGCAAGGCGGCACCCATGCACGATGTCGGAAAGATCGGCATTCCCGACAGCGTGCTCAAGAAACCAGGAGGATTCACGCCTGAGGAGCGCCAAATCATGAACCGCCATGCAAGCATGGGCGCGGAGCTCCTGGGCAAATCGCGCATCCCGTTGTTTCAAATGGCGGCCGAGGTGGCCTTCACCCACCACGAACGCTGGGACGGACAGGGCTATCCGCGACAACTGGCTGGCAACGCCATCCCGCTGTCGGGCCGCATTGTGAGCGTGGTTGATTTTTATGATGCCCTCACCATGGATCGCGTCTATCGACCCGCCTACAGCCACGAACAGGCCATGGAAATGATGCTGGAGCAGCGCGAAAAGGCATTTGACCCCGCCATCGTGGACTGTTTTGAGCGCCACGGCACCGCGCTGCGGGCCCTGCGGTTGCGCGCCACAGAGCACCGCATGAGCTTCGAAGACCTGATTGCCGCCAAGCCTTTGGTGCTCTGACCCGTCCCGAGCGCTCGTTGCACTTCTCGCCGGGGTTTGTTGGGCAACTCTTCAACCTGTGGGTCAACCCCACATCTGCAGACAAGCGAGACGCCATAGTGCGGCGCCACGCACTTGACTTCATGACAGTCCATTGACGCAAATCTCCACCATGCGCGCTTTTTCACTTTTGACCCGGCCTCGACTGCCCAGCATCAGCAGCACTCGCGTACTGGCCGTGGGCCTGGTGCTACTTCTGGCAGTGCTGGCCAGCACCGCATCTCTGATGTGGCGCGAACTGGACCACATGCAGCACCGTGATCGCCAGCGGTTAGAACTGTTGGCCAGCGTGATGGAAGCGCAAGCCAGCCAAATGCTTGATGCTGGCAAACCTGCTCTGGACAATCTGGCGACCAGCTTGGTTAACGACCCCAAGGCCCTGGCCCAGTTACCGTTTCAACAGGCCCAATACCTGCAAAGCCTGCCTTTCTTGCGCAGCCTGGCCTTGCTCAACGCGCAGGGCCAGGTTCGGCTATCCACCCACACGTCCGATCAGGAGCGCCAGCTTGACCTGCGCCGCCTGACAACTCAGCCGTTGTCGGATGATCGCATGGTCGTAGGCCTTCGGCAGACTGGGCAAAGCCTGACACGCAACCCGTCAGATCGCCTGGGGCCAGCCCAATCGGACTTTATTCCCCTGCTGCGCCGGGTTCAACTGACTCCCAACAGCCATGTGGTGTTGGTGGCTCAGCTCTCTCCCAACGCCCTGATCACCTATCAGCAGCGCTTGCTGAACATGAGCAGCTCCGGCGCCCAGGCAGTGCTCGCGCTCAGCGACGGTAGCGTGCTAAACCAACTGGGCGGTGATGTATCCGCAGCTGAACCAGTTCCAAATGTTCAGCCGTTCCCGCAGGAAAACCAAGGCAGCTATGAAATCGTGGACATCGGGCGCCAGGCCCAGGCATTCCAGGACAATGCACTGCCTGCGCAGGATTCGACGCCCTCCCGTCAGGAGAGCAGATCCGACGCCCCTTCCGCCACGACGACCTCCAGCCAAGGGCAGGCCCTGCCTGGCTGAAAATGACGTTCTTCCATCTTGAAATCTTGATCGCTGCCGAGGCGCAGCCAGAACGGGAGATTTTTCATGCTCAAGCGCATCAGCATTCAGTACCTCACGTTGGGCATGTATGTACACGACTTCTGCGGCTCCTGGATGGACCACCCCTTCTGGGGAGCGAAGTTCGTCTTGAAGGAGCCCAAGGACCTGGCGCGCATCAAGGCCGCGTCCATTGAAGAGGTCTGGATCGACACCTCCAAGGGGTTGGACGTTGCAACCGGCGTTCATTCCGTTTCCAGAGAAGAGGCGGATTTTCAGGTAGAGACCGATTTCGGCATGCTCGACACTATGCCGCCCCTGGTGGTGGACCCGCAGCCCCCGCCCTCGCAGCCTCCCCGCCGTGCGCGGGGCCGGGCACCTGCCAGCATGCGTAGCGAGCTGCAGGCGGCGGCATCCATCTGTGTGGAGTCAAAACAGGCGGTGGTCTCGATGTTCAAAGAGGCACGCATGGGCAAGGCGGTGAATTCCGAGAATGCGCGCAGCCTGGTTGAAGAAATCTCCGACTCCGTCACGCGCAACCCGAGCGCCCTCATCAGCCTAGCCCGCCTGAAGACAGCGGACGACTACACCTACATGCATTCGGTAGCGGTCTGCGCCCTGATGGTGGCACTGGCCAAGCAGATCAACCTCAATGAAGAGCACATTCGCAGCGCCGGCATGGCGGGGCTGCTGCACGACCTGGGTAAAGCGGCCATTCCGCTGGCGGTGCTCAACAAGCCGGGCAAGCTCACGGATGAGGAGTTCACCGTGATCCAGAGCCACCCGGTGCAGGGCTACCTGATGCTCAAGGAGGGCGGCAGCGTGGAGGACTCGGTGCTGGACGCATGCCGCCACCACCACGAGAAGATGGATGGCTCAGGCTACCCTGACAAGCTCAAAGGTGGGGAGATCAGTCTGATCGCGCGCATGACCGCCGTCTGCGATGTGTACGACGCCATCACTTCCGACCGCCCCTACAAGCGCGGCTGGGACCCGGCGGAGTCGCTGCGCCGCATGGCCGAGTGGACCAAGGGGCACTTCGATCCCCGGCTGTTCCAGGCGTTTGTGAAGAGCATCGGCATCTACCCGGTGGGCTCGCTGGTGCGGCTGACCTCCGGGCGCATCGGCGTGGTGACAGAACAGGGGCAGCAGTCGTTGATCTCTCCCAAGGTGAAGGTGTTCTTCTCCACCAAGTCGGACCTGCGCATTCCGCCCGCCATCATCGATCTGGCCGAACCAGGCTGCACCGAGAAGATCGTGGCCCGCGAAGACCCCGATCAATGGAAGTTTCCCGACCTCAACGAGCTGTGGTCGGACCTCCCCTTACCCGCTCGCTGAAAGCACGGTGCAGGCTATAGGCGAGGGCCGTGGCAGGCCACGCCAACTAGATGATCAGCGAAGGATAAGCAGATGGTCAAGGCGCATGCCGATTCATGGGCGGCGACGGACGAGTTCTGGAAGCGGGTAGAGCCCCTGATACCCTTGCCTGCGCGCGATCCAAACAAGCAATACTGAATCGCCTACATGGTCCGCCCAAGGAGAACAAGCTTTTGCATCGTGATGGTTTGAAGGGTTTGCTGCCTTACATCCGGGCTGTTGGTGCAGTGGTTGCTGCTGCCCATGATGGCTATTAGGGCCTGGAGGGACCGTCAACTACTGCACCTCCTACCTGAAGGACCCGAGCGCGTTCGCCCTTGATCCGTGCGAACTGACTTTGAGCACCGGTCATCCGGATGTCAAGATCCTAGTGTGGGCTGCTGCAGATTTTGCGTACGCTTCGGACTGGCGTGCAACACTTGTCTGCCGCACGCGCCTGTGCCCGGACCCGCTAGTGAATCGCCCCGGTTTTTGAGGAGGCTCAACACTCTGAGAGGATTGAGCCATGAAGAAGACGAACAAGTTCTCGCCCGAGGTGCGTGAGCGCGCAGTGAGAATGGTGCAGGAGCAGCGCGGGGAGTACCCATCCCTGTGGGCTGCCATCGAATCCATTGCCCCTAAGATTGGCTGCGTGCCGCAGACCCTGAACGAGTGGGTCAAGCGCACCGAAGTTGATGCAGGCAAGCGCGAAGGCGTCACCACAGCCGAAGCACAGCGGGTCAAGGAGTTGGAGCGCGAGGTCAAGGAACTGCGCCGGGCCAACGAGATATTGAAGCTGGCCAGCGCGTTTTTCGCCCAGGCGGAGCTCGACCGCCGACTCAAGTCTTGAGGGCCTTTATCGACCAGCAGCGCAATGCTTTCGGGGTCGAGCCGCTCTGCAAGGTCTTGCAGGTTGCCCCGTCAGCGTATCGGCGCCACGCCGCGCTGGTGCGCGAGCCTCACAAACGCTGCGCTAGAGCGAAACGCGACGAATTGCTGATGCCGCAGATTCAACGAGTCTGGCAGGCCAACATGCAGGTTTATGGCGCCGACAAGGTATGGCGGCAACTAGCGCGCGAAGGCGTGACCGTGGCCCGCTGCACGGTAGAGCGTCTGATGCGCAGCATGGGACTGCGTGGTGTGATGCGCGGCAAGGCCGTACGAACCACCGTCAGTGATGGCAAAGCACCATGTCCATTGGACCGGGTCAACCGGCAGTTCCGGGCCGAGAGGCCGAACCAGTTGTGGGTGAGCGACTTCACTTACGTTTCGACTTGGCAAGGCTGGCTGTACGTAGCCTTCGTCATCGACGTGTTTGCCAGGCGCATCGTTGGGTGGCGGGTGAGCAGTTCAATGCGCACGGACTTTGTTCTCGACGCCCTGGAGCAAGCCCTCTATGCCCGTCAGCCTGAGCGCGATGGCAGTTTGGTTTGTCACTCCGATAGAGGCTCGCAATACGTCAGCATTCGCTACACCGAGCGACTGGCGGAAGCTGGCATCGAGCCCTCGGTGGGCAGCAAGGGCGACAGCTACGACAACGCCCTGGCCGAGACCATCAACGGCCTGTACAAGGCCGAACTGATTCACCGCCGGGCTCCATGGAAAACCAAGGAAGCAGTTGAGTTCGCAACGCTCGAATGGGTATCGTGGTTTAACCACCATCGCCTGCTCGAACCCATAGGGTACATCCCGCCTGCAGAAGCTGAGGCAAACTACTACCAGCAACTCGCCAGTCAAGCCACTGTGGAAGTGAGCTGACTTAAACCAAACAGCCTCCGCGGAAACCGGGGCGATTCACTAGTGCGGCCAGAACTCGGACGGTCGCGGCGGCGAGAGGGCCTGGACTTGGTGTCACGAAACGCCTTGGTTGGCCTGCCGGCGACAGAGGGCCTTGCAGCTCTGCGCACGGATCGTTATGTCCTCGTCGTGGCTGCGTGTTTCGGACTTCCTAGACACCAAGTTCGGCGCCGTTGATACCGTTTCGGCACCGCAGTCAGCGAGCATCATTGTTTACCCTGTGGAACACTTCCTGCAGCCCATCGATTGTTGAGAACTAACTGATTGGGCCGAGTAGGTCCTTGTTCCTATGATGCGCTGCAAGCGTGCCTGCCCCCTGTTGCTGGCCGCCCCAACTACTAGGCGCCTCTAAGCGCAAAGCCAGGCCTCTGCCCTAGCCGTGATGGGCGTCAGCAGGTGCATAGACCTCCCGATGGCCCGCACCCCATCTACCACCCGTCAGCGATTCTCCGACCCTTCTTTGTTTCTTGGCTCCGCTGGTCTTCGAATCAGCTCACACCCGAATGTTCGCCACGCGCCGGATAGTCGTTCTTGATCACGAAATCCAACGCCTGGACCATTTCCGCAAAGCTGGGTCGCACGAATGGCATCGACTGGACAGAGAGATAGTAGATCGAGTTATCCGGTTTTATCAGGAACACGCCAGGTTCAGAGAAAAGGGCTGGCTCCTCGATACCGATGGAAGTTTTCCCACGACCCGCTGATAAGTAAAGTCCCCAGGCGCGGGCGACTTCGAGTGGAAGTCCCCACCCCACGCGCAGGTTGGCGGCACCAATCTTTTCAGCCATCAATTGAGCTCGTTCACGGGTGTCTGAGCTCACAGCGATGGTGGCAACGCCGCGCTCTGCGAGAGGGCAAGCCAGGATAAAGCCAGTTTTGACTCATAAGCCTTTTAGTTATGTGAAATGGCCCCCATATTTCAAAATCGAAACTCAATTGGTCGTCTGTAGTGTTTCCAGCGGTTCAATCAGCTTCACCCAGCCTTGCAGCGTAGCGATTGTTTGACGAAACTCTGACGTTGCTTCAAAAGCCAGTTCAGGCAAGCTCTCTTCGTCCGCAGAGCCTGACAAACCGGCCCCGTTGACCACAGCGTGCGCCATTCCGTGAAGTCGCAGCAGTACGTCCCGAAGACCGTCCTGGCCTCGCACGTTCCCCACAAAGCTGTCTAGCTGTTCGACAGCGCGCAGCAGTTTTGAGGTGTCGTAGGTGCTCTGTAGCCGTGTCAGCGCAGCCCTGTCCAGCCGACCGTAGGCCGTGAGGACGGTGATTTCTGGATCGCTCATGCTCCTGCTCCCTTTTGGCCGGCACGCTGCCCCTCCGCTGCCACTGCAGCTGCCGCAGCTCGTGCACGCTTGGCCGCCTCACGAAACTGTGATTCCTTGACCCAAGGCTCCGGGGGCCGCTTCAGGTCGAGGTGATAGTTGCCAAAGCGCTTGATACCTGAGGTCATGTAGGGACTCAGGTACTCGACATCGGCCGCAGAAACCGGCTCCCCGTCTGCGTACATCTCCTGCAACACCCGCATCATGTCCACCGTGTTCTGCAGGATCACCGATGAGGCAACCAGGTCGATGAAGCGCACCCGCTTTTGCTGCTCGTTCGGATCGTTCTCATTGATCACGTCGCCGCCGAAATCCAGCCATTTCGTGAAGGCATGGTACGACTCGATCTTGTTGGTCGTCGCGCTCACCTCCTGTCGCATTTCCTTGCTGGAAATCCAGCGCAGCAGGTAGACCGTGCGCAGCACGCGGCCAAGTTCGCGTGCCGCAGCAAACAGTCGGTTGTGACGCCCTTCTTGGCTGAGCTTGCGCAGCAGCATCGGTGAGGCGATTTTTTTTCCAGCCTGAATCGATATCGATACCTGCATCAGATCTCGCCAATGGTCGCGGATGAGCTTCCAGTCCACGACGTCGCTGAACAAGCGGTCAATATGCCGGAACCGCATCCCCTTCTCGGGGCGATAGAAGCGCAGATCCTTCCAGTTCCGAATGCGCGGCATCAATTGAATACCTGCCAGATGCGTGAAGGCGAACACCGTTTCCGATTGGCCATGGGTGTCCGAGTACACGGTATCGGCCTGAACGCTCAAGCCTGCCTTCATCAGGCCCTCGATGACGTAGACAGCTTCCAGAACCCCTGGTGGTATGAAATGGCGAAACACCGCGATGTAGTTGTCAGCGACGTGCCGATAGGCCACTGCCCCCATGCGCCGGTACCGAAAATGCATGCCCACCAGCAGGTTCTGGTCGTAGAAGTCGTGCTGAGTGCCATCTGCCGCGACCTTTTTGCCTTCGCCCCACAGCTTGGGTAGCTCAAGCCGCAGATACAGTTCGGTCAGATCCCGGCAGGCGTTGTCCAACTGGTCCAGACTCATGTGCCGCTGGTTGGCATAGGACAGTTGATGTGGTGTCACACCGTTGGACAGATGGCGCGCGGCCTGGTTGGGTCCCAGGTTGCAGCCCATGGCAAACACGGTGAGCAAGTAGCGCTCCCGTGCGTTGCGAAGTTTGGGATCGTCGCCGGACTGCGGCCCAAAGTTGCGGGTGAATCCTGTCCAGTGCTCGATGTTGGCGAGAACATCCAGCAGGTTGCGAGGGGCTGTGCGATTTTCGATAGCGGCATGCAGTGCGATGGCCGAAGCCGGCACTTCCCGTGCAACAACACGCCGCAGGGTAGGCTCGCCGTTGGCTCCGATCACCACGTCCCCTGCATGTTGTGGAAGCTCGTCATCGATCTTTTTGGCCGTCTCCGTGAGCAATTGCTTGAGCCCATCTACGAAATCACCCGCAGTGGCGGGTATCCCAATCCGGTCGCAACAGGTTGGCAGCAGCGCTTCGCACTCCTTCCACGGCAGCAGTTGCAAGCGGTAGTCGGCAAATGACTCTGAGCCTTCAATGCACACATCGCCAGAACGAAGATCCCCACACAAATAGCTGAACACGCACACTTCGAGGTAGCGACGGTTCGTCGGATGCCCCAGCCCATGCGAACGGCGCACCAGCTTGCGCCAGCGCTCGGAGGCGAACGTAAGCGCCAAGTCATCCTCGATCCACTCCACCTTGCGATGTTCGTTGGCCAGAACGACCTGCAGGGCGTCCAGCAGACTGCGGTCCTGGGTGGCTGCCTCGAAGCGCAACGCTTTGGCCATCCGGAACATAGCCGCACGCCAACTGCTGAACGCCTTCCAGACCAGCGGCAGATGGTTGCCGCCGCTCCACACACGGATGGCCTCACAGTCCATCGTCAGTTGATCCAGGTTGCCGTGCGGGGCAAGTAGATCTCGAACGCGCTGCCCGGTACTCGCGTCATCCAGGTTTTCTGCGAGGATTTCCAGCACCTGCTCCAGCGTGGCGACGAGTTCTTCGCTCAGCTCGCGCTGGCGCGCCTGGATCACCTGCAGTTCCTCTCTTGCGGTCTTATGGATGGCTCCGATCCGACGAATGAACATTTCGGCCACATCGTCGCGGGCCCTCACTCGCATCTGTCGGATCAATGCCAGGATCAATGCGTAGCGCTTGGCGGGCAGCAAGTCCTTCATGTCGCCCGCGTCGAGCGCCGACGCCATGCCAGCCATGTAGTTGAGCTTGGTAACTGGAACGCCATCGAGCAGCGTATCGCTGTCAGGCAGGGACTCAAGCCATGTCAACTGGTCCAACAGCAAATCGAGATGCTTGCGCGAGGCTTTTTTTGCCGATTTCTTGATCTGGTTGTACAGAGTTCGCCTTGCCGGCAATTCCGACTCCAGCAATTGGTCAAGCCATGTTCGTTGGGCCAAACTCAGACGCTGGTTGATTCGCTCGTTCAATGCTGCCTCTGCGGCCGAGTGGGCTTGTTCAGAGATTTCGTCGAGCGTGCGGAACACTGGCAGCTCGTAACCCAACCGTACCAACTCCTCAATGGTGATGTTGATGATGTCAACACGGGTCTCCACGACACAGGCGACCTGTTGGGCTATCTGGATAGCCAGTGTTCGTGTTTGTCCGTCGGTGTAGGGCTTCACACCAAGCAGTTCTCGAATCGCCTTGTGGTGGCGATACAGCGTGGCGAGCGAAGCGAATTCGATCTTGTCAGTCGGGGCGACGCCCAGAGTTGCGGAAACATGCTCGATAACCTCGGCTGGAATGGCATCGAGCGCGGGGAAGTGGCGCAGGAACTCGAAGCATTTGAGCAGCACGAGGATGGCCAGGCGGCGTTCTGGGGTGCGCGAGTGTTGCTGGGCCCATTCAATTTCTTCGGGCCGCGGTGTGAAGGACCCCTGCAAGTCCTTGAGCGTCAACGTTCGAGGAAATCGAGGGTACGCAGTACGTTCAATGCTCGCCATGGCGCAAAACTCCCACAAGGCAGGGTGTTGGTCTGAGCACACAGCGTATCCGATAGCGCCGACAGCCTGCTCAATTGAAGCGCGAAGGACGTCCTGGCTGAGCAGAGGCTACCAAAATGCCCGTTTGTCGATGCGCGACAGAAGCGACGCGAGTACAACCAGCGACTCGCCATCGACGTTGACCGGCGTGCCGCCAGCGCCCGTCGACATCGCGCCATTGGAGCGCTCCCTGGCTCTGGCCATGACCTGATCCACCAAGCTGATCCTCGGAACGAGCACGTAGCGCACCTCGCAATTCAACCCATTTGCGATTTTGGCCAGCGTGTTGAGGGAAATCGAGCCATCGGCTTCCGATTGCTCAAGTTTCCGCACGCCCTGCTGAGAGATGCCGATACGGCGACCCAAGGTCTCAGAGTTCATGCCAAGCGCCAGGCGCACAGTCTTCACCCACCCGCACCTGGGCGAGCCAAAACCCTGCAGCTTCGCGAGTTCGCGAAACTGGCTGTCGAGCTCAACCAAACGGGGAATATCCAATCGACTCATCAGGGGCGGGTGGGTGCGAAAGTTCAAGACAACGCTATGGTTGCGCGCATGTCGCAGCAAGGCAACCGGGAGCTTTCGATTTGCGCAGGACCGTCTTCAAAAGCGGCCCACACAGAGAAAGTTCAGCTATCTTCGCACGCTCAGTCCCAAACAGGACCAACTAGTCCCCTAAATATTTGACGAGTATGTTGCAGTTAGACAAAGAACAGATCGGCCATTTCAGCGAGATAGACCTGGAAGAAATCCTTCAAACCGGTGGCTTTGACGCGATCCTTCCAAGAAGCCTCAGCGACGGCCAATTGGTGTGTGTTTCAGATCAACTTCGGGCCATGCTGTGGGGCGAAGGCGCAAGAGAGCCCAACGGGGAACCCAATGCAGCGATCGCGATGGCGTTGCTGTTGATAGCAAAGGCACATCCGTCGCCTCCCATCAATGGCGAACTCACTTTTGAAGGCAGCCTTGAGCAGTTACGCGACGTGATGATGGTGCTCAGCATGGCCGCAGACCGCGAGATCGTGAACAGACTGCTCAATCGCCCCAACGACGACGAATCGTTGTCCATGCTCACAGGAATTGAAGCCATCATGGTCGGAGAAAGTTCTCCATCGCAGGCACCAAGGGCTAGGCGACGTCCTCAGGCAGCAGTGTAGAGAGATCGGTCCGAACGGACTTCAACACCTTCTCAATCGATGCTGCATCGAATCTGCGCGCGTATGCCACGGCAAGGAGAGTCATCGGATGAACCTGCAGGCCTTCCGCGAGGTGCTCCACCATGCCAATGCTGGGGAGCTGCTCGCCCTGCTCGAGACGCCCGATGTGCCGCCGGCTGATCGCCGGTGTCAGATCCTCCTGCGTGAAGCCGCGTGCGGTGCGCAGCTCCTTGAGCGCGCGACCGACAGCAGCTTTCGGTGGATCTGACTTTCGAGTTGGCATTCACTCGATTTCCGCCGATAGCGACTTAAAAGACCACGTCTAACTAGTCGCATTTTGCTGTAAATCTGATGATTTCCATTTACGAATGGCTGCCGCAAAGTCCCCAAGCCAGTGTCTATCAGCCTTGGACTGACCCTCGATCTGGATAAGCACGTCTGCATCGCACTGCAGCGAACCCACCGCAAACGGCTAACCGCAGCCTGTTTGCCTATCCGATCAAAAACAAGGTACTGCATCGTGCAGATTCAATTTCTCAATGAGCGTCCCGCCCCCGATGTTCAAGTTCAGCCCGAGGTCCAACTGGACCATTGGCGAATCCTTCAACGTGGAAACGGGACGCTGCACATCGTCGCGATGCTGGGCCCCACGACACTCAGAGTTACTTCGGCATTGGCTGCCATCGATCTTGCGAGCGCAATGGTCAAGACGGGATCAGGTCGCAACTATCACCTGGCAGCAGCTCCTGAAGAAGATGAGGACCTGCGGATGTTGATGGAACTGCGTGGTAAGCATGCCATCGGGACGATTTCGGATGATGTGAGCGATGTTGTTTGGCACGCGGTATCTGCAGGCTCTTGGCCAGACCAAGGCGGCGGGCTGCTGCCACCCTGGCAATAGTTGTGCTTCCTTACTGCGCACTATGGATTTCAACGACGCACTGAAGCTATTTCAGCGCACTCTGGCCACGGAGCGATCCCGGCCCGATGTGCACGCAGGGATGCTGGAACTGGCCAGGCCCGACACCATCAACGAGGCCAGCTCTCAGGTCGTGAATGCCCTGACCCGCGGTGAGCGGGTATGGATGACGTCCGATCTGCACCTGGGCCACACGAACGTGATCGAGTACAGCAAGCGTCCCTTTTTCGACGCCATGCAGATGAACGAGCACCTCATCACCCAGATCCAGAAGGTCAAGGACGACGAATGGCTGCTGATTCTCGGAGACCTGGCCATGGGCGACCACGACGAGGCCATGGAATGGATCCGGCGCCTCCCGGGTCGCAAGGTCCTGGTGCTTGGAAACCATGACCTCAAGCGCAATGGCAAATGCCTATACGCCAGGGAGCGCGCACCGCACGGACGGCAGCCGCTGTTCGAAGCAGTGGTCCCCTTTCTGTTCTGGCGGGACATGCTGGGCCGGACCGTGTTCGCGAGCCACTACCCGGCGACCGTAGATCATCCCTTTCGGCGGCTCGTGAACTACCACGGCCACTTGCACCGCAACGTGCTGGCTCCCACTGAAATCACCCATTTTGTGAATGTGGGCTGGGACGTCACCCAAGGATTGTTATGCCTTTGAACCCTCAATCCTTCAGTAAGCGATTCGAGCCCGAGCGCAGAGCGCACATCGACAGTCGCAACCGCATCCCCTTGCCGCCGGGCATGGGTTGGAAGGTGGGAGCCCGCGTGTACTTCTCGCTTGCCAGGAGTAGCGCTGACGGGGACGAACCACCAGAGTTCGTGATCACAACCAAACCAAGGATGCTGCTGAAAGGGAGATTGGTTTCCGCACGCATTCAGCGCGCTGGCTTCGCGCCGACGGCCAGAGCGCGCAAGAAGCCCCGCCGCTGTTGGCCATGAGTCCGCGCAACGCCTACACGGAGCCTCAATGAAACTGCTCGTTTACTCGGACCTGCACCTGGACCTGTGTCCCTTCAAGCTGCAGCTGGACCCGGACTTTCTCAAAACCGTCGACGTGGTCGTGCTGGCAGGTGACACCACCGAAGGCACGGGCGGGCTTCGCTGGGCGCGTGAGACCTTTCCGGACAAGCCCATCATCTACGTGGACGGCAACCATGAGTTCTACAGCCAACATTGGGATAAGCACATTGATGTGATGCGCAAGCTGGCCCAGGATCACGAAGTCCACTACCTGGAGAACGATGCCGCTTTGATCGGCGGTGTGCGGTTTCTGGGGTGCACGCTCTGGACGGACTACGCGCTGCACGGCGCCGAAGAGAAGTTGATGGCGATGAACACGGCGCGGCATCGCATGAGCGACTACTCGCGAATCAAAATCACTCGGCCGCAGGAGATGTACTGGCAGCAGCGCAAACACCGTCTGTTTCCAGCGATGGCCGCGCGCCGGCATGACGCCAGCCGGCAGTGGCTGGAGGAGCAACTGGGCCTGGGTGATTCCGAGAACACGGTGGTGGTCACCCACCATGCACCGCATCCGCGATCAATCCCGCAGGGGTTTGAAGGGCACCCGCTGTCACCTTGTTACGCGAGCGACTTGGACGCGCTGATGGGAAAGGCCGGCACCTGGATCCATGGGCACATCCATGAGAGCCTGGACTACCAAGTGCGGGGGACCCGGATCGTCACCAATCCCAGGGGGTACAGGCTCCGGGGCGGTGGCATGCAGAACCCGGAGTTCCGGGCGGATTTCTGTGTGGATGTGGACTGAACGCAGCTGCTACGCGTCTGGAGGCACGCGAAGTGCTCATCACCGATGGCGTACTTGCCGGCGCCACTTGCGCAATCGCAATGAGATTATTTAAAGGATCATCGACATGAGCATCAAGCCAATCATCGCCCTGGATGCGGATGGGGTGCTGCTTGACTATGGCCTGGCCTATGCCTCGGTCTGGGAGCGGGCATTTGGCCAGCGGCCCGTCGAGCGGGACAAGGACGCATATTTCCCGTTTAACCGCTGGGCGGTTGAGTTTCTGGACGGGGATCGCCTGGCAGCATTGCGGGCCTGCATGGACGAGCGGTTCTGGTCTTGCGTGCCACCCTTGGAGCGAGCTGTTGATGCCTGTGATCGGCTTCACGATGCGGGCTTCGAGCTGGTCTGTGTCTCGGCTCTGTCCCCGCAGTTCGAAGCGGCGCGCCTTAGGAACCTGCGGGATGCGGGGTTTCCGATCGAGCGCGTGATCGCCACGGGAGTCGCTGCAGGGGCGCGAAGCCCGAAGGCTGATGCGATTGAACAACTTGGGCCAGTGGTGTTCATTGATGACTTCCTGCCGTACTTTCGTGGGATCGCACCTAGCGTCCATCGCGCACTGATCTGCCGCGGTCCGAACGGAAGCCCCAATGTCGGACCAGAACTCGATCACATCCATTCCTTGCACGCTAATCTGTGGGAGTTCAGCGAGTGGATGCGGGTCTCTGGCCGCTTACTGCCGTCGAGGGCGGGGTAGATCCCTGTGGCGTACCGCGCCCCAATGCAATTGGCCTGCAGTCTGGCAGTTGCATCAGAGGTGAATGCCGTCAAGCCTCAGTAATCCGCAGCAAGCTGACAAGGATCAGCCGATATCGCGGGCACTTTTCTGCGCAAAGTAGAACCACTCGTTGCCTGGCAACGCACCTGGGTTGGGGAACACGACGAAGCCGTCGGCGGGAGCCGCCACGGCACGGCCATCGTGTCGTTGCCCGATAAGCTGCCCAGCCACCACGGGGTCAAAGCTCTTCCATGGCTGAGTGAAGCGGTCATTCTCATGCTCGCGATCCACCACATCCTCCAAGCGCAGGACCTGAAAATCCGAAGCCGGCGGTTTCAGCGCGAAGGATGCCAGCCCAAGTAGCGCGAGCGTCTGGCGGATCGCACGATAGGCCACGCCCACTGCCTGCGGGTCGTCATGCTGCCCGCATTCCAGCGTCACTCCATAGCCACCACGCGAGCGCATGTATTCGGACGTGCCAATGCCATAACCCGTGTCCAGCAGACCTGCGTTGGCAGACCTTTGGGACTGCTGTCGCCGCTGAACGCCGCGGGCATACACGTCCATCCAGCCTTCCACCACTCGCCGAGGCCCAAGGTGCGCGACCAGCCGCTCCTCTTGCGGTGAATGCTGAAACGGCTCAAGGGTGCCGGTGTTGTTGGTGGGGCCCACCATGGTGAAGGGCTGTCCCGGGGTGTGAAACGAATGCAGGTCGAGCAATACGTCGTGCGCGTCCAGCAAGGGGCACAGGACGTTGGCGATCTGGTCCTCGTAGTCGACCGGCTCTGCGCTGACGCGCAGATTGCGGTTGAGGTTGCGATCCCCTTGCCGGGTGCGCTGCTGATAGGCGTAGGGATTCGTCACCGGCACCATCGTGAGGACGCCGCGTTCGATGCCAAAGGCGCCGGCCGCCAGTTCGTCCACGACCTGTGCAATTGCCTGGGCACCGCATCGCTCGTTGCCATGTACTGCACCAAGGACCACGACCCGCGGCCCTGGCTTCAGTGCCATGAATTGGTGAACGTGAAGAAATGACGGGCGAGTCGAAGAAGTCATGGGAGTTGGCAATCTGGTGCGCAAATTGAGATGGGTGCAAATGTCTTACGTCACGACCGGCACTTTGTCAAACCCTACAGGGGGTGGAGGGTCAAGTCTGCAAACCGGTATAGGGCAGAGCCATTCCAAGGTTCGCCGGCATCCTTGGTCCATTGGGTTCACGAAGCGGGAGACCCCCAGTAGGGTTTTGCATCCGCGAGTCGTGACAGGAGACTCATCTCATGGACAAAAAACACTACTTCCGTCGACTGCAGCGGCTCGCAAAGGCCTTCGGCAAGCCTTTCTGCCTGGCCATTGCTGCAACCCTTGTTCTGGCCGGAGTAGCCCTTTGCCTGGGGCACTCGGTTGAGTTCTCCGTTTCTCTGTTCAACGGCGTGCAGTTTTCCGCCCAAGTCCCGATCACCGTGTCGGCACCTGCCGCCGAGCAGCGCAAGTCACATCCGCCCGCAGGCCGCTAAAAATGATGTGATTGGCAGCGACCTGGGGCCCAAGATCACGCCCATTGGCTCGCTGGCCACTTTGCTGTGGCTGCATGTGCTGGCGCGCAAGGGCATCCGCATCAGTTGGGCTTACTGCTTCCGGGTGGGGCGGTCACCACGGTGCCAGTGCTGATTACCCTCGCGACGCTGACATTGAGGCTGTCAGCACGCTAGCCGAATGCCATCTCGCATCGCCTTTCAGCTCAGTTTTCGCAACACACGCACGTAGACAAGTTCAGCCAAGAGTTCCACCAGTGTCTGCGTGACGATGACCGCCGGCAGGATCGGTATCGCACCAGGCACCGCCAACGTGAGGGGCAGCACCACCAGTGAGTTGCGGGTGCTGGCGCTGAAGGCCACCGCGCGCCCGGCTTCAGGGGCCAGTTTGAAGGCCCTCGCTACCAACCAGCCAATCAGCGGCGCCAGGATCGCAAACGCGACGTAGACAGGCACAACGGCAAGCGCAGACCCGGTCGCTGGTCCCAGCTGCGGAAAGACAGCCGCGATCACGATGAACAACACCAGCGCGGTCGATGGGACGGGCAGCAGACCAAGAAGCGCCGAGGCCCTTGCACCACGTTCGCTTTTGGCTGCCCACACCTGGGTCACACCAGCCAGCACCAGCGGAACAGCAATCAGCCACAGGAACGCGTGGATAAAAGGGCCCGCCTTGACGAGGCGCGCAGCGTCCTCACCTAGGAACAAGCCCAGGTACCCGGGCAGCAGAATCATCTGCGCGATGAGCAAGGTGGGTGTCGCAGCCAGCAGCAGGCGTGAATCGGCTCGGCCCAGATGGGCAAACGTCACCACGTAGTCAATGCACGGCGTGAGCAGCACCAGCAGCACGCCCAGCCGAAGCATAGGATCGGCCGGCAGGAACTGGATCAGCCCTGCGACCAGCAGCGGGATGACGACGAAATTGGCGACCAGCAGTGCGCCAAGAAACCGCACCTGGCCAAACGCACGCCGCAGCTCTGCGACCGGGACCTGCAGGAAGGTGACGTACAGCATCAGCGCGAGGGCCGGGTTGATGGCACCTTCGAGCACTGCCGTGCCGGGAATCACCAAGGCGACGACCGTGGCAACGACCACGGCCACGAAGTAGATCGAAATCTGGTGCCTCTCAAGGGCATCTCTGGTGTTCTGCATACGCAATGGTTCTCGGGTCAAGCTTGGCAAAGGTGTCTGCTGCAGGACAGGCGTTCGCGCAGCGGCCGTAGTATCGCAATGCCAGGCAAAGCCTTTCTGCAATGCCCGTACGCGCAAGCCCGATCCTGCATGGATGGCGTCAGCCGGCCGGTTTGAACAGGTTCTTCAAGGTGTCACCCAACCCATAGTGAATGCTGCAGCCGTAGGCCTGGGACTTGGGCTTGCTGACGGGCTTGCCGGCCAGTGACTCGCCCAGGGCCTGGCTCACGTAGTTGGTTGCCGTCTTGATGTCGTCGGGGTTGGTGCTGGGCTTGCTGTCGATGGCTCCGGCGTAGACCAGCTTGCCCTGCGGATCGATCACGTACATGTGCGGCGTTGCGCGAGCGCCGTAGGACTTGCCGATGGTGCCCGCACCATCGAGCACCACGGCTGTGGGTGATGCACCCCTGTCTTTGAGCCAGGCGGGGAAAGAGGCGGTCGCCTTCTTGTCGTCTGGTTCGCGCGCGTCGGAGTTGATGGAGATCCAGACCACCCCCTTGGATACGGCCGCTTTCTGGGTGGCGGCCATGTTGCCGCTGTTGTAGTGCTTCTGCACGAACGGGCAACCCGGGTTGAACCACTCGAGGACGACATGCTTGCCCGCGTAGTCGGACAGCTGCACGGTCTTGCCCCTCACGTCGGTCGCCTGGAAGGTAGGAGCGGCTTGCCCGACGACCGCCTGTGCATGCGCGACGGGAGTGGCGAAGACCGTCGTGAGAACAGCGGCGGTGGCAATCAGAGTTTTCATAGGGAATCCTTGGATGTTGATGAAACGGCGGGCCAGTGGGCGATGGCCTCGCGCACCTTGGCTATGGTCAGGATCTCGGGGAGCAAGTCGGCCTGCGCTGCCCCGGGGCCATACAGCGCGTACACAGGAACCCCGCTGCGCCCCAGCCGAGCCAGTTCCTGGGTGATCACCGGGTCCCGGTTGGTCCAGTCGGCGCGCAAGAGGCGCACGCCCTTGGCTGCGAGTTCGGCCTGTAGCGCTGCATCGTTGAGCGTGGTGCGCTTGTTGACCTGGCAGGTCACGCACCAGGCGGCCGTGAAGTCCACGAAGACAGGCTGCCCCGCCGCCCGCGCGTTGGCCACGGCTTGCGGACTCCAGGTCTGCCAAGCGGATGCCGAGGGTGGTGCTTTCAAGGTACTGGTGGCGGCGACGACATCTTGCTTTGTGCCCATAAGCGGCCATGCCCATACCAGCGCCGTTGCAACCACCAACCCACCCGCCAGTCTGTAGCGCCGCCCACTCTTGGGGCCGACCCCGGAGAGGCCATAGGTCCACGCACCAAACGAGATGGCAACCAGCAGCGCCAGCACAGCAGCTGCACCGTCCACACCGATTTGCTGCGCTAGTACCCAGACGAGCCAGACGACGGTGGCGAACATCGGGAAGGCCATGAGCACCTTGAACCGGCCCATCCATGCGCCTGGCCTGGGTAGCAGATCGGAGAACCCGGGCCAGGCGCTGGCCAGCAGGTACGGCGCCGCCATGCCCAGGCCCAGTGATGCGAAGACTGCGAGCGCCTGCGGCAAAGGCATGGTGAGCGCTGCCCCCAGCGCCGCGCCCATGAAAGGCGCAGTGCATGGTGAAGCCACGCCGACAGCCAGCACGCCGGTCAGGCCATGGTCCAGCAAGGGACTGCGCGCACGCATGGTGGCGATACCGCTGGGCATGAAGGAGCCAAACTCGAACACGCCCAGCAGGTTCAAAGCGATCAGCGTGAACAGGATGGCGAGTACCGTGACCACCAGTGGCGACTGCAGCTGGAAACCCCAGCCCAGGGCCTCTCCACCCGCACGGAGTGCAAGCAGCAGGCCGGCCAACCCTACGAAGGAAGCGACAACACCCGCGGTATAGGCCAGGCCTCCGGCCACCAGCGCCTTGCGGTCGCCGGCATGCTGGGCAAACGAGAGCACCTTGAGTGACAGGATTGGAAACACGCAGGGCATCAGGTTCAGAAGCAGGCCCCCGCCAAAGGCCAACGCCAGTGCGACCAACAACCCGGTTCCCCCTGCGAGCCCTGGTTCCGGCGATGCGGCGACGCTCGCGGCGACTGCCTGCTCACCCGGTGCCGGCCAACCTGACACAGCGAAGTTGATGGCAATACCCGCTTGGTCTCCGGGGCGAGCCAGAACCGCTTTCATGACTGCAGGGCTTTCGCTGCGCTGCGCTGACAGAGGCATGCGAAGCACCAGATCATGTCCTCGCCGGGACGCTGAGATGGTTCCCGCAGGCTCCACGACAGCAGGATCCTCTGGGAAGAACTCAAAGGCATCACCGGTCCATGCGGATGGCAATCCACGCAGGGTGACGGCCAGCATTTCGCCATCAATGGCTCCCTGCGCGTCCACGCCAGCCAGCGCTTTCGGTTGGGCCGCGAATGCTCTTTCGAACAGCGCGGCATCGGATGTCGATGCCGCATTCGCAGGCACGATCAGCTCGAACTCGCCCGTTTGTGGAATGCACTCGTGCTTGCACACCAGCCAGTCCGCCTGGAGCTTCACCCGCAGCGCCTGCCCAGAAAATCCCTCGGCGATGGTGAGCGGCACGGGCAGCAGTACCGTGCCTTCGTAGCCATAGTTGGCCAGCGACCCGACGACCATGCGTTTGGGCGTAGGCCACTGGATCTCGCCCGCCGTAGCACCTGTCGGCAATTGCCAGGTAAGCTGAGTGGGCAGGCCGGAGTCGCCCGAGTTCTTCCAGTAGGTGTGCCAGTCCGGCTGGTGCCTGATCACCAGGCCGAGCCAGGCTGTCTTCCCAGCAGCGAGCCCTTGGGGCGCATGCACCACCAACTGCGCGCGCACCTGGGGCGTAGATACGGTGGCTCCCGGCGCAGCGGTCGCGGGCACACCGACAAGCAGGAGAAGCCAGAGCAGTAGGTGTCGAAGTTTGTTCATGACTGCGAAGGCCCTACGCAGCACAACCGCACCCGCTGCCGGCGCAGCCTCGCGAGGGTTTGGAGATGGCAGTGCCTCGGAAGTGGTCGTAGAGCGATGCTGTGAAGCCGTCCGTGTCGGGGGCCAGGATGGCCAGCTTGATCGCAGCGTCTTCCTCCTTCAGATCGAAAACCAGAAACGGGCAGCATTGGCGCTCCAGTTCCAGGATGCTCCTGAGTTCGGGGCCCGCTTCCTTGGCATAACTCAGGTGCAAAGTGCGGCCCTCCTGGCGGTCGGACCTCAGATAGCGCTGTGCCAGGAACGAAATGCGAATGAGCCTGCTGGAGAGGCCATCGGCATCGAGGCTGCAGGCCGCCCCGGCCTGGGGTGTCAGGGTAGAGCTCACAGCGCCCTCCCGTTGGAAGCGGACTTGGAAGGCCCGCCGCATCCACAGGAGGATGCGAGCTGCGGCTCACCACCGTGAGGCGTGGTAGGAGACGCACAAGCGCTTGCCGTGCGCCGGCGCCGGGCCAGCCAAAGTCCCAGGGCCACCGCCAATGCAACAGCGACTCCAAGCACGATGGCCAGGTACTCTTGGCTGGCCGCCAGCCGGTTCCAGTCGAGCCCAACCAATCCGGCCACCGACAAACCAGAGATGATGGGGACGAGAAGCGGCACGGCGCAGCATGCTGCGCAAGCGCCGGCCAGGCCGATGGTGGTGAGAAGGGATTTTTTCATCGGGATTCCTTGCAAAGAGCAGTTCGGATAGACTGACTCTTGAACCTCAAGTAGCTTGAGATGCAAGGACCTTCGATGAATAACCCTGCCGCCCAACTGACCATCGGAGCGCTGGCCGAGCGCACCGGGCTGAACGTTTCAGCGATCCGCTATTACGAGGAAGTAGGCTTGATTCCCGAGGCAGTGCGCCGGCCGAGCGGGCACCGGGTATACGGCGCGGATGCGCAGGAGCTGCTCACGCTGATCCGGCACTGCCGTGACTTCGGGTTCTCCGTGGACGACACGAAGACGCTTGTGTCCCTGGCCTCCAGCGCCGACAGGGACTGCGTGGAAGCACGCGAAGTCGCCCAGGTCCACCTCGACTCCGTGCGGGCTAAGCTGGTCGACCTGCAGGCCCTGGAGCGCAGCCTGAGTAAGTTCGTGACGGCGTGCACTGAGGAATGCGTTGGAGGCCCAGCGCCCAAGTGCAACATTCTTCAGGACTTGCGTCTCAGCGACGCCGACCTGGTGGAGAAGTCTGCCGCCCCCATACCCAATCGCTGCTGCGGTTGAGCATGTCATTTTGCAAGAGTCACTTCGCTGAAAGAAGCTTCAAACCAGCAGTGCCGACAACGATAAGCGCGAAGCACAGCATGCGCAGGAGGCTGCGGTCTTCTCTTGGTGCCAGCACTCCATACAGCGCAATTCCCACTGCACCGAAGCCGACCCACACGGTATAGGCCGTGCCCATCGGACTGGTACGCGTGGCCAGGGACAGTAGATACATGCCATCTTGTCGAGGGCCGCGCAGAACACGCTGGGCCCGCAAGCGCATGAACCCATCGATCAGCCTTTAAAGCTGCGGCGCTATCTCCAAAAACACCTCCTCACGAAGCGTTACATGCCGAAGGTAGGGCAGTACCGAGCCTTTTCGGTCATCACAACAGATAATCCACCATTATCCATTGTCAGTTTCCACAAAAATTTAAATTTCTTGACTCGTGAAATAGTACGTAATATCATATTACGTACTACGGTACGAAATAGTCAGGCAAACCATGGCAAGAGCTGGAATCTACAAGTCGGAAGTGCTGCGCGCCCGCGATAGGCTGCTGGCCGCCGGGCGCTACCCGTCCATCGATGCGGTCCGGGAAGAACTGGGAAATACCGGCTCTAAGGGGACGATCCATCGCTACCTCAAGGAGATCGAAGAGGAAGAGGGTGCAGCCACCGGCAGCAAGGTGGCTGTGAGCGAGGCAATCCAGGACTTGGTGGGGCGCCTGGCCGCCCGGGTCAACGAGGAAGCCGAAGAGCGCGTCACGACTGCCCAGGCCAGGCACGCAGAGCAGATCAGCCAGCACCAGCAGACCGCAGCTGCCTTGAAAACGGAGGCGCAGTCCGCGCGCCAGCAGGTGGAACAAAGCCAGCGGGCACTGGCCGACGAAAAGGCCAACCACGGTAAAACCAGCGAAGCGCTGACCAGCAAGACCCTGGAGTGTACGCAGCTGGCACAGCAGGTTGTGGACCTGCAGGAACGCACCGCGGCCGAAGAGCGACATCGCAGTTCCCTGGAAGAGAAGCACCAGCATGCCCGCCAGGCCTTGGAACACTTTAGGGAAGCCACCAGGGAGCAACGCGAACAGGACCAGCGCAAGCACGAGCAGCAGGTCCAATACCACCAAGCTGAGCTGCGCACAGTGAACGAGACTTTGGCTGCGAAGCGGCAGGAAGCCATCCACACCCTTCAAGAAAACGCGCGCCTGCTGGGCGATCTATCTCGCGCTCAAGGAGATCTGCACTTGGTTCAAGAAGAGGTGCGGAGCCTGCGACCACTGAAGGACGAGCTGGGGTTTGCGCAAAGGCGCACCGAGGAATTGGGCAGGCGCTTGGTAGAGCAGGATGCGGAGGTCCAGACGCTCATTTCCTCGAATGAGCGGTTGCAGGCCAAGGTCGATGAACTGCTCACCACAAAGCAGCTGTTGGAACTGGCGTTGGCGACGGCCAGTTCATCTGCCGAAGCACAAAAACAGATAGTGGCCAGCATGCTGGAGCGGTTTAGTGCGCCGGCACTCGGCCCTCATAGCACGACAAAGACCTTGGACGAAGGGGTCAAATATTCGACCAAGGAAGACGTAAAAAAGCCAACAAAAACAACACCTTAAGCTTGCTTCTGCGGTTTTTTACGTGAATCCCTGCCGACCCTCTATCTGCGCACCGTCGGGCCGGTGTACGGCTTTTTCGGTCTGGGCCTGGTGCTGTACTTTGCCTCGCAAGGGGCAGGGCGCCTGCTCTGGCCGGTGATCGGCAACATCGTGCGCCTCGCCATTGCGGTCACCGGTGGCTGGCTGGCGCTGCGCTGGGGCGGTGGTTTGGCGGCGGTGTTTGCCGCGCAGGGTGTGGCCCTGGTGCTCTACGGCGTGGTCAACGCCTGGGCGATTGCGGGTGGCGCCTGGTTTGGCCCGGTGGGCTGGCCGCGCAGCATGGCGGGCTTGCTGCGGCGCATGCCGCAGGCATAAAAACATAGCCCAAATGGCCGTTGGCGCCTATCCATCAAGCGCTAGCAGCTATCAATTTAATAGTATTCCAGCGTATCAGACTGGAACGGTGTAGTTCAGCGTCATGCGCCCACCATCCACGGTCACGATCTCGCCGGTCACATAACTCGCAGCATCGCTGGCCAGCCAGGCCACCACATCGGCAATCTCCGACGGCTCGCCCAGCCGCTTCATGGGGGTACGGCTCATGATCTTCTGCTTGGCCTCGTCGCTGGTCAGCACGGCCTTGGCGGCCAGCTCGGTCGCGATGGTGCCAGGCGCCACGGCATTCACACGAATGTTCTTGTCGGCCAGCGCCAGGGCCATCACACGCGTGAGCTGGTTCACGCCGCCTTTGCTCACGTTGTAGCTAGAGATGTTGGGAATGGTTAGCACGCCGTTGACCGAACTCATGTTGACGATGGCGCCGCCGCCCGAAGCAATCATGGCCCGCGCCACGGCTTGGCCGACGAGGAACGATCCCTTGAGATTGACCCGCAGTACCGCGTCAAAGTCCGCCTCGGTCACGTCCAGAAAGTCTGCAGCCCGAAAGATGCCCGCGTTGTTCACCAGCACGTCGATGCGCCCATAGGCTGCCAGGGTCTGGGCCACCAGCGCATCCACCTGGGCCTTGTCGCCCACATCGCAGCGCACATACAGCACACCCAGCTCCTGCGCCAGCGCCTGGCCGCGCACATCGTCCACATCGACGATCACCGGCTTGGCGCCTTCCACCGCAAAGCGGCGGACGCAGGCTTCGCCAATGCCTTGGGCACCGCCGGTGACGATGCAGACACGGCCTTGGTGGCCGAAGTGGATGGTGGACGCGATAGAGGATGCTGGGATGGGAGGGTTCATGGGCGTGGATGGTAGCGGCTTGAGCAGTAGACAGCGTCGATAGAGCCCAGAAGGCGCAATGCAGCGTGGTGTAAATTTAAGTTGATACGATGTATATTATGTAAAATAATATACCGACTTGCGATGTCAAGCCTGCGGACTCTGCAACCGCTGAAAGTGGCATCACTAATGCTCAGCGGAAGTCCGCGCTTGTAACGATGGAGTGACGGATTCTTCCCGCCCGACGAGACCAGACATTTTTCAGACTGCTACGGTGCTTTCTGTGCGCCACTGCTACGGCGCAGATGCCGAAACTGGCTGCACCATCCAAAGATGAACACCCGCCAAGTCCATATGTTGCCCCGCACCCCCGCTGCACACTCCACTTCGCTGCAGGCGTCCATTCCGCCCGACTACCTGCGGTGCGCAGTGCCAGCGCACATGGGCGGGTTGGGGGGCAGCCCTGAAGAGCTGGGTTTGTTGATGCGTGCGCTGTGCGAGAAGTCGCTGTCCGCTGGCGTGCTGTTCTGGTGCCAGCGCACGGCCGTCGAATTTCTGGTGCAGTCGTTCAACGCTGCCGTGCGTGAACACTTGTTGCCAGAACTCCTCCGTTTTCAGCGGGCCGCCTCCACGCCCCTGTCACTCGACGCCTCGGTGCTGCTGGTGGCTCAAGGCGAAGGGCGCGGCATGCGACTGCGTGGCGTCATCCACTCCATCGCCAATGCGCATGCTGATGGCTTTACCCTCGTCGTCCCGGTACAGATGCAAAGCGCAATGGGCTGGGCCGTGCTGCAAAGCGAGGAAGACGGGGTACACATCGAGCCCGGCAACCTGCTGCCCCACCTGAAAGAAACCTGCCCCGCCAGAGTGCGCGTAGACGACGCGTTCTTCCGCGCGGACGAGTGGTTGGGCGACAGTCTCTTGCTGCACAAAACCGAGCCCGTGCGGCTGGCATTGGGCGTGCTTTACCAGTCGCTCATTGCAGCCCCCGAGATGGCGCTGTGACTCCAACTGCCATGCGATAGATTTTCGTGAATGCGGTGAATGTGTATCCCCCGGCCCTGGTGGCGGCCAGCTCCCTAAAATAGCCGTGCCCCCACACATGCGCCGTGCCGAGCCGACCTGTGTGCGGGCCACACAGCTTCGGAGCAGACCTCCTTTTTCATGACGCAGTACGAGCAACTCGCCGACGAAATCCACGCACTGATCCGTTCCGGTTCCTTGCGCGTGGGCGACCGGTTGCCATCGGTGCGGACATGCAGCGAGCGGCGCAAGATCAGCCAGTCTACGGTGTTCCAGGCCTACTACCTGCTGGAGTCGCGCGGCGTGGTCCAGGCGCGTGCGCGCTCGGGCTACTACGTCACACCGCGTGCTCAGGACCCTCTGAAGGGTCCGGAAACTTCACGGCCCTCTCTGGAGACCCAGACCGTAGCCATCAATGACCTGGTGGTGGAGATCCTGAACCTCTCCCGGCGCCACGAGGTGATACCGCTGGGATCGGCCTTCCCAGACCCTGCCTTGTTTCCTCTGGATCGATTGGCGCGAAGCCTCGGGGCTGCCATGCGGCGGCTGCCGCCGCGCAAATTGCTCGAAGACCTGACCACTGGGCATCTGCGGCTGCGCCAGCAAGTCGCACAGCGCTACGCGGTGGATGGCATTCATGCCGACGTGGATGACATCGTCATCACCAGCGGGGCCATGGATGCGCTCAACCTCAGCTTGCAGGCTATCACTGAACCCGGTGACCTGGTGTTGGTGGAGGCCCCCACGTTCTATGCATCGCTCCAGGCCATCGAGCGGTTGAAGCTGCGTGCACTCCAGTTGCCGACCAGCCCTGCAGAGGGTGTGGATCTGGCGGCGATGGAGGCGGCATTGGCCAGCGGTACAGTGCGAGCCTGCTGGTTCATGCCCACCTTCCAGAACCCGTTGGGCGCCTTGATTCCAGAGAGCCGCAAGCAGGCCATGGCCGAGCTGCTGGCGCGCTACCAGGTGCCACTGATCGAGGACGATGTGTATGGCGACCTATATGCCGGCACGCACAAGCCGCGTCCGATCAAGGCCTTTGACAAGCAAGGTTGGGTGATCCACTGTGCTTCTTTCTCCAAAAACCTGGCGCCGGGTTACCGGGTGGGGTGGGCCTGCGCAGGGCGATGGACGCGGGCCATTGAGCGCCTGAAGGTCATGAGCAGCCTGTCGGCCTCGGTGCCACCACAGGCGGCGATCTCGGACTACCTGGCCCAGGGCGGCTTTGACCTGCACCTGCGCCGACTGCGAAAAACGCTGGCGCTGCAGCGCGACGTGATGCTGGATGCCATTGCCGAATCGTTTCCGCCAGGCACCCGGGTCACCCGCCCGCAAGGGGGCTACTTTTTGTGGCTGGAGTTGGCGCCCCACATCGACGCCATCGAATTGATGCGTCAAGCATTGACGGCGGGGGTGAGTCTGATGCCCGGCCCTCTTTTTTCGGCAGACCAGCGTTTTGCGCATTGCATTCGGCTGAATTTTGGTGCGGCCCCAGCGCATGAAGTCACCCGGGCGACCCATATTCTGGGTGCCTTGGTGCGTGCTCTGGCCGCAGAGGGCCGGACTGATTCAACGCCCGCCTAGCGCATCTGCTACGGTCACCAATTGCAGCGTCTGCCGCTGGTTTTGATGAGCCACTGATGGCCCACTTGTAGGCACTGAGCGGCCGGTTTTTTGTCACTTCACGACACATGGCCGCAGGAGCTTGCCATGTCATCTGTCAGTGCACCACGCGCACAACCCCTCCATTTCCACCCTCCCCGCCCCACCCTGCGCTTTGGCATTCGGGCCATCTCTGGCCGATTCAATCGCGGTCGCTGGTGGGCCATTGGCCTGACCCAGCTCCCGTTTTTGGGGCTGTGCTGGGCTCAGTGGAACGGGCAGCCCTTGGTGGGCTTTGATTTCTTGCGCCAGAAGATCCATCTGTTTGGCTCATTGCTGGGGCCGCAAGATCTGCTGTTGCTCACACTGCTTTTGATCGGCGGAGCCCTGGCGCTGTTTGTGACCTCCGCAGTGGGCGGGCGCATCTTCTGCGGCTTTGCATGCCCACAGTCGGTTTACACCGCGTTGTTCATCTGGATCGAACAAAAGGTACAGGGCACACCGGGCCTGCGCCAGCGCAGGCAGATCCAAGGCGCGTGGGCCGCAGCATGCTCGCGCAAGCTGCTGACCTGGGCGCTGTGGGCCCTGGTGGCCCTGGCGCTGGGATGGACCCTGACAGCCTACTTTTCGAGCGGTCCCGATCTCTGGCGGCGCACGTGGCAGGGCGAGGTGGGCTCGGTGGAGACCACCTTGATGCTGGGGTATGCCGTCTTCGCATTCGCACAGGCCGGATTTCTGCGCGAGAAGGTTTGCCAGCATATGTGCCCCTATGCCCGTTTTCAGGGGGTGATGGGAACGCCCCATACCCAGTCCGTGATGTACGACGCGCCCCGTGGCGAGCCACGCCGCGCGGCCACGGTCGCGAACTCCCACATGCAGGCCGCACCTGCTTCGGCATTGGCCACAGGGGACTGCATTGACTGCAACCTCTGCGTAGAGGTGTGCCCCGCAGGCATCGACATCCGCAACGGCCTGCAGTACGAGTGCATCAGCTGTGGCCTGTGCATCGATGCCTGCGACCGCGTGATGCTCAAGTCGCGCCGGCCTACGGGATTGATCCGGTTTGCCTCACAGAAAGGCGCCGATTGGCGCGATACCTTGCGCCAACCGCGGATCAGGATGTATGCGGCCCTTCTGGGGCTGACCCTGCTGGGTATCGCGACGACGGCGGCCCTGCGTGTGCCGCTGCAGGTGGAGGTAGTGCGCGACCGGAGCGTGCTGGCCCGCCAACTGCGCAATGGGGATATCGAGAACATCTACCGCGTGCACATCCAGAATTACGACACCCAGGCCCACACCTACGACATCCGGGTGGTCAGCGATGCCGCGCTGTACATCCCCGCCCCCGCGCCTGTGCACATTGCCTCGGGCGAAGAGCGGACCTTGGCCGTATCGGTGGTGCAGCCCTACCGCGCCGATGCGCGAGCACCCGCCCCATCCATCATCCCCCTGACTTTGAGCGTGCGCTCCCAAACCAGCGCGGAGCAACAGCGCAGCCGCTCCAGCAAGTTCATCTTGCCGCGCTGACCCTGCGCATGCCGCCGCGCAATTGAGCTAGGCCGCATGTACGTAGTCTTTCCCGAGTTTCTGGTGCTGCAAGAGCAGCACCAGAAAACTGCGACTTCAACCCGCCGCGCGTCCAACCCCGCTGCTATGGAGTGGGCACGGCGAGTGCTGCATGCTGGTGGGCAAACACAAAAGCCTGATGGGTACTTAAAAACACCCGCCCCTGCAGCTGCTGGCCCAATGCCGTGGTCTGCAGGCGGTCCAGTACCGGGCCTTTGACCTCTGCGAGTAGCAATTTGATGCCACGCTGCGTCAGACTACGCTCCAGGTCGGTCAACATCCCCAGTGCAGTGGCGTCGATCTGGTTGATGGCCGAACACACCAGCAGCACATGGCGGGTGCCGGACTGGGCGGCGATCAGGCTTTCTATCGTGTCCTGCAGAACCTCTGAGTTGGCAAAGTAAAGACTTTCATCCACACGCACGGCGATCAGGCCGGGCTCGGTGGCAACAGAGTGGCGCACGATGTTGCGGAAGTGCTCTGTACCGGGCACACGCCCCACCACTGCGATGTGCGGGTGGCTGCTGCGCCAGACCAGCGTGCCCAGCGACAAGCCCACCCCCATCAGGATGCCCACCTCCACGCCCCAGGCAATGACACCACCTGCGGTGGCCAGCAGCGACAGTGCGTCGGCCTTGTCGTAGCGCCAGGCTTCGCGCAAGGTCTGCACATCGATCAGCGACACCACCGCCACGACGATGGTGGCGGCCAGCACCGCATGGGGCAGGTAGTGGAACACCCCTGTCAGGGCCGCAATCACCACCCCCATGAGCACAGCAGATACAACCCCCGCCAGCGGCGTGTTGGCTCCTGCCGAAAAATTGACGACCGACCGCGCAAAGCCCCCGGTGACAGGAAAACCGCCCGACAAGGCACTCGCCACATTGGCCGCCCCCAGCCCCAGAAGCTCGCGGTTGGGCTGGATACGCTGCTGGCGCTTGAGGGCCAGCGACTGCGCCACAGACACGCTTTCCACAAAACCCACCAAAGAAATGAGCAGCGCAGGCAACCACAGCGGGCCCACGGCCGACAAAACAATCGATGGAAAAGCCAGCACTGGCAACCCCTGCGGCACGGCGCCCACAATGCTGACGCGGGCGGTTTCGTCCCACCGCAGCGCAGCCACCAGTGCCGTGGACACCAGCACCGCCAGCATGGGCGCGAGCTTGGAGGCCAGGTCTGCCAGTTTGGCGTTGACCCCGGCACGCACCAGCCAAGGCGCCAGGTACGTGCGAGCCACCAGCAAGAAGAGCACGCTCCCGGCCCCGATACCCAGCGTCACACCATTGGTATCTGGCACCGCCTGGGCCAACTGGAGCAAGGTCTCCAGCACATGGGCACCGCCCGCCTTCACGCCCAGCAGGTGCTTGACCTGCCCCACGGCAATCAGGATGGCTGAACCCGAAATGAAGCCGCTGATAACCGGATGGCTCAGGAAATGAGCCAGAAAACCCAGCCTCAGCACGCCAAACAACAGCAGCATGCCGCCCGACAGCAATGCGAGCAGCATGGCCAAGGCCACGTAGTCGGCAGAACCCGGTGCCGCCAGCGGTTGCAGCGCGCTGGCGGTCATGAGCGATGCCACAGCCACCGGGCCCACTGCCAATGTCATGCTCGACCCCAGCAAGGCATAGGCCATGATGGGCAGGATGCTGGCGTACAGGCCCATTTCTGGGGGCAAGCCCGCTAAAAGCGCATAGGCCAGGCTTTGCGGGATGAGCATCACCGTGACAATCACCCCGGCCACCAGATCCCCCGAGAGCCAGTGCCTTTGGTAGCCGCGCATCCAGTGGGGCACGATGTTCATGGTGCTGCCTGCCTTTATGGACGCAACCCGGCTCAGCCCAGCGACTGGGCCAGGCCAAAAAGCTGGGCAGACCGCGCCCCTGACCGGCAGAACGCCAGCGTTGGCTGGACCGCTGCAGCTAACGCATCCTGCATTGCCTGCACCTGTTCCGCCGTGATGGCGCCACTCACCACCGGCAGGTACACATAGCGCAGCCCTGCTGCCATGGCGGCACGTTCGAGTGCCAGGCTGGTGGGCTGGGCGTCTCCGCCCTCCCCATCCGGGCGGTTGTTGATGACGGTTTTGAACCCCTGGGCAAACACCCAGGAAAAGTCCTCTGCCAGCAGTTGGGGCGACACCGCAAAGTCCGGCGTCAGAGCGATGACTTGCAAGCCCATGTCAGTGTTCTCCTGCCTGAGGAATGGGCTTGCGGCCCATGCGGCCCTCCGCCCATTCAAACAACCACATGCCCGCCAGCATGGCCAGCACGAACGCGATGGCCTTGGGCTGCCCCGCCCCTGCCGACACAATGGCCGGGCCGGGACAAAAGCCCGCCATGCCCCAGCCCGCACCGAAGACCAGGCTTCCAACCACCAGGCGACGGTCAATGTCGCGGGAGGTGGGCAGGTGCATGGCGCCGCCCAAAAAACTGGTGGTGCGCTTCTTGGCCAGGGCAAACGCAAGAACGCCGACCGCGATGGCACCGCCCATGACAAAGGCCAGGGACGGGTCCCAAAGGCCTGCCAGGTCCAGAAAACCCAGCACCTTGCCAGGGTCGGTCATGCCAGAGACGATGAGACCCAGGCCAAACACCAGGCCCACCACAAATTCCGAAATCCGGTTCTTCATATCAATGCTCCATATGGTTCAGGGGCGTCCCCGGGCGCTCAGCCCAGCACATGCCGAATCAAAAAGACGGCGACAAACCCCGCGCCCATGAAGGCCAGGGTGGCGATCAGGGAGCGGGGTGACATGCGCGAGAGCCCACACACCCCATGGCCGCTAGTGCAGCCCGAGCCGTAGCGCGTGCCCACCCCGACCAGCAGCCCGGCCACCACCACCATGCCCCAGCCCGCGTCAATGCGCGCTTGCGTGGGGGCGGCAAACAACCAGTACACGCCAGGGGCCACCAGCATGCCCAGCACAAAGGCCAGGCGCCAGCCGATGTCACCCACCCGTGGCCGCAGCAAGCCGCCCACGATGCCGCTGATCCCCAGGATGCGGCCATTGAGCAACACGAACAGCGCCGAGGCCAAGCCCAGCAAAACGCCGCCCGCCAACGCCATCCAAGGCGTGAAATGGGTCCAATCGATCAGCATGTGCCGCCCTCCTCTGTGGTGGCCGGGGATGGGACACAAAACTGTTCAAACAGCACATTCATCACCGCCAGCGCCTGCGGACTGGCGATCTGGTAATAAATGTTCTTGCCCTCGCGCCGAGTGCTGACCAGACCCTCCTCACGCAACACACCCAGTTGCTGGGACAAGGTGGGCTGGGAGATACCGACCAGCGCCTCCAGCTCCCCCACCCGTTTCTCGCCCTGGCTGAGCTGGCACAGCAACAGCAGACGGTCGGGGTTGGAGAGCACCTTCATGAGGCGGCAGGCACTGTCGGCCGAGCGGCGCAGGCTTTCAAGGTCAATGGGGGTCTCGGTGAGCATGGGCGCACTCCTTTTCGATTTCATTGCAGATATTCTATTGACTGACAATATATATGTCAATAAACTATAAATACTGAAAATGAAATCCAAGGAAAGCAGCGATGAAACCCCAGATACAGGCCTTCTTCGACGACGCCACCTGGACCGTGAGCTATGTCGTGTATGACCAGCCCGGCGGCCACTGTGCGCTGGTGGATTCGGTACTGGACTACGACCCCAAGTCGGGCCGCACCCGCACGTACTCTGCCGAACGCTTGATCGAGTTTGTGCAAACCCACGGACTGACCGTGCAATGGATCCTGGAAACCCATGCACATGCCGACCACCTGTCGGCCGCGCACTACCTGCGCAGCAAGCTGGGGGGCCAGATCGCCATCGGCGCAGCCATCACCCACGTGCAGAACGTGTTCAAGGCCGTCTTTCATCTGGAGCCCACATTTCGCCCGGACGGCCGCCAGTTTGACCACCTGCTGCGCAACGACGAAGTGTTCCGCATCGGCCAGCTGGAAGCCAAGGCGCTGGCCGTGCCAGGACACACACCCGCCTGCATGGCCTACCAAGTGGGCGATGCCGTGTTTGTGGGCGATACCCTGTTCATGCCCGACGTGGGCACGGCGCGGTGCGACTTTCCGGGCGGCAGTGCGCATCAGCTCTACCAGTCGGTGCGCAAGCTGTTGAGCCTGCCACCAGACACCCGCCTCTATATGTGCCACGACTACCCACCAGCCGGGCGCGCCACCGCGTGGCAGACCACAGTGGCCGACCAACGGGCCCACAACATCCATGTGCACGATGGCGTAACCGAAGAAGATTTTGTGGCCCTGCGCACCCGGCGCGATGCCACGCTGGACATGCCGGTTCTGATCCTGCCCTCGGTGCAGGTCAACATCCGCGCCGGTGCCATGCCACCGGCCGAAGACAACGGCGTGGCCTATCTCAAGATCCCGGTCAACGCGCTGTAACCCCTTTCCCATCCCTAACCATTTGAGCCATTCCGGAGGTTTTCATGAGCAATGAACAGGTCACCGTCGAACTTGCCCAGCAACAGGACTACCGTTTTGACATCCAGTTCGGTGCAGCCGTCCCCAACCTGATCGGCGACGAGCCTGCGCCGCTGGGCACCGGCACGGGGCCATCGCCGGTGCAACTGCTGTGCGCCGCAGTGGGCAACTGCCTGAGCGACTCGCTGCTGTTTGCCCTGCGCAAGTTCAAACAGGCCCCCGAACCCTTGCGCGCCAGTGTGGTGGCCGAAGTGGGACGCAATGCCGAAGGCCGTCTGCGCGTGCTGCGCATGGATGCCACGCTGCACCTGGGCGTGCCTGCGGCCCAGTTGGAGCACCTGGACCGCGTGCTCAGCCAGTTCGAAAGCTACTGCACTGTGACCCAGAGCGTGGGCCAGGGCATCCCCATCACCGTGACAGTGCTGGACACGGACGGTGTGGCACTGAAGTAACCCCGCTGCAACCCTGTTTCCGCAGACCTCGGCGGTGCCCTTTCCCCCAACACACCGCTTCCCACGCAAAAAAGCCCCCGCTCCGGGAGCCGCTGCATCAACCCAAAGTAAGCAAAGGAATCACCATGAACATCAACGTTGGAACCCTGGACCGTGTACTGCGCGTCGTGGCGGGCCTGGTCCTGATTGTGCTGGCCGCCACCGGCACGGTGGGGTGGTGGGGCTGGCTGGGCGTAGTGCCCCTGGCCACCGCTCTTTTTCGCTTTTGCCCGGCCTACACGCTGCTGGGCATCAACACCTGTCCCCTGAAGAAATAACCAGCGGTGGGCGCAGCGAGTACAGGCGCCGCAAGCCCTCCGCATTCTTGACAAGGATCTTTCCATGAGTACGTTCGACCACGCTGGCCTGATTCAAAGCATCAACGAAAGCCTGGCCACATTTCGCAAGGCCCAGCCCGACACCATGCGGGGCTTTGCGCAACTGGCCCAGGCATCCATGGCAGAGGGCACGCTGAGCAGCAAACACAAAGAGCTGATCGCCCTGGCCATCGGGGTCACGCAGCGCTGCTCGGGCTGCATTGGTTTTCACGTCAAGGCGCTGCAAAAGCTGGGCACCACCCGCACCGAGCTGGAAGAAATGCTGGCCGTGTGCGTCTACATGGGCGGTGGCCCGGCACTCATGTACACAGCCGAAGCGCTGAAAGCCTGGGACACCCTGGCAACCAGCAGCCCCTGAGACACATCGCTCCAGACGCCCCACTCCAGGGCCCCAAGGCCCCAAGGCCTTGAGGCCTTGAGGCCTTGAGGCCGCGGGATCGGCGCTATCTGCTCCCGGGCCACAGCGCGCTGCGGGGCATCGACAGCCACGGGTAAAAAAAACCTCGCACAAAGCGCCCTCTTCCACTACCTTGCGGCCACGGGCTCATGGCCGACCACATCCGCTCATCTGCACCACGTCGTGCATGCGCGACACACCGCCACACCGAAACAGCTACCGGCTGTTATAAATCGGTTTACATTTTGTGCGTCGATCCATGAGACTGTTGCAAAAAATAGGGGGAATCGCCATGTATGCACGTCTTTCGGTGGCACGCCTGGGTGCAGGTTGGGGCCGTGGTTTCGCCATCGGCACACTCGCACTGCTCTCGGCCTTGGGGGCACATGCCCTGGACAAAACCACCGGCCCGGTGATTCTCACCATCGAAGGGACCATCAGCCAGACCAACCATGGTCAGCAGGCGCAGTTCGACATGAAGATGCTGGAGAAACTTCCCCAGCACAGCTTCTCCACGCAAACCCCCTGGTATCCCAATGCCGTCACCTTCACCGGCCCCTTGCTGCGCGATGTGCTGGCCGCCGTGGGGGCCAAGGGCAGCAAGATCACGGCAGTGGCCCTGAACGACTACAAAACCGAAATTCCCCTCGATGACGCGACCCGCCACAACGTGATCGTGGCCCGCCTGATGAACAACCGCCCCATGCCCATTCGCGAAAAGGGGCCGCTGTTCATCGTCTACCCCTTCGACACCAAGGCCGAGCTGCGCAGCGAGCTGTACTACAACCGTGCGGCCTGGCAGCTCAACGCCCTGCGTATCCGGTAACCGCCCAACCCAACCCCGCAGGCACCCCCACGCATGCTGCGCAGCAAACACATCCTGCGACTCATCATTGCGGGCCTGGTGCTGGCCTACGTGGCCATTGCAGCGGTGCAATACCACCAGTACCGCAGCGTCGAGGCCGTCATGCGGCGGGGCGATGTCAATGCGCTCTGGTCATTTCTGCAGCTCAACGTCGAATATGAAAAACTCGACCATGCTCTGCACCAGTTCGAACTGGACCCGGCCAGCATCCCCATGGACCGGCTGGAACTGCGGTATGACCTCTTCCTGAGCCGCTTCAGCGCGCTGGAGAGCGGCACCGCGCGCACCCTGATGCAGGAGGAGCCCATCTACGCCAAGGCCCTGGCCGCACTGCAGAAGTTTGTGGCGGCGGGCGACAACCACTTTGGGGCCAGTGTGGACCTGGCCTCCAGCCAGAAGAACATGCGGCTGTTGCGCACCGAACTGGATGCGCTGCGCGACACCGTGCAGGAGTTGTCGCTCAACGCCTCGCGCGTATCGGCCCTGCTCGGCGACTCGCGCAATGCCGAAGTCAAGCACCAAACCTTGCTGACCACCGGCCTTACGGCGTTCCAGGCGCTGCTCACGTTTTTGCTGGCATTTGCGATGGCGCGGCAGTTCCTCAAGCGCGAAAAAGCCAAATCCCTGGCCATGGCTGCGCAGGCCGAACTGGTGGAGGCCTTGAAGCGCAACGAAGAAGCGCTGGAGGCCCGCGTGGCCCAGCGCACCGGCGAGTTGCAGCAGCTCAATGTGGCACTGCGCGAGCACGAGGAAGAGCTGGAGATCGCCCGGGCCAAGGCCGAAGACGCCTCGCAGATGAAATCGGACTTCCTGGCCAACATGAGCCACGAAATCCGTACCCCCATGAACGCCGTGATCGGCATGAGCCACCTGGCGCTGGGCACCGACCTCTCGCCCCGCCAGCGCGACTACGTTGAAAAAATCCAGCGCTCGGGCCAGCACCTGCTGGGCCTGATCAACGACATCCTCGATTTCAGCAAGATCGAAGCCGGCAAGCTCGAAGTGGAGGTGGTGGATTTCGAGCTGCGCGGCGTGCTCGACAACGTGGCCAACCTGATCAGCGGCAAATCCGCCAGCAAAGGCCTGGAGCTGTTGTTTGACGTAGACCCCGCCCTGCCCGACAACCTGCGCGGCGACCCCCTGCGCCTGGGGCAGATCCTGGTCAACTACGCCAACAACGCCGTCAAATTCACCGATGTGGGCGAAATCATCGTGCGGACCACCGAAATCTCGCGGGACGCAGACGGCATCCTGATGCGCTTTGAGGTGCAGGACACGGGCATCGGCCTCACCGAAGAACAGCAATCGCGGCTGTTTCGCTCGTTCGAGCAGGCCGACACCTCCACCACCCGCAAATACGGAGGCACCGGCCTGGGCCTGGCCATCTCCAAAAAACTCGCGGACCTGATGGGTGGCGAGGTCGGGGTACACAGCGTGCCAGGCCAAGGCAGCACCTTCTGGTTCACTGCGCGGCTGGGCCTGGGCACAGCCCCCCACCGCCCCCTGCTGCCCGAGCCCGACCTGCGCGGGCGCCACGTGCTGGTGGTCGACGACAGCGAGCAGGCGCGGCAGATCCTTGGGGGCTTGCTGGGCAGCATGAGCTTTGCGGTCACCATGGCCAGTTCGGGCGAAGAGGCGGTGGCCAAGGCCGGTACCGCCGATGCAGCCGGGCGCCCTTGCGAGATCGCATTTCTGGACTGGAAGATGCCCGGCATGGACGGCTTTGCCACCCACCGCGCGCTGGCGCTGCTGCCCCGCCCGCCGCATTCGGTCATCGTCACAGCCGCTGGCCGCGATGATGTGCAAAAGGAGCTGGAAAACGCCGGCATCGGGCTCATGCTGACCAAACCCGTCAGCCCCTCGCAGTTGTTCGATACCGCCATCCGCGCCCTGGGTGGCCACGCCCTGGTGGCCGACACGCAGCGCACCCACGGTCCCCGCAGTGCCCCCAATCTGGCCGCCATCCGGGGGGCCCGGGTACTGCTGGTGGATGACAACGACCTCAACCAGCAGGTCGGCGCCGAGCTGCTGATGAGCGCTGGCCTGGTGGTGGACGTGGCCGACAACGGTCAGATCGCACTCGACATGCTGGCAAGCGCACCCTACGACATCGTGCTCATGGACATGCAGATGCCGGTGATGGACGGGCTTACCGCCACGCGCCTGTTGCGCGAAAACCCGGCCTGGGCCCAGCTGCCGGTGCTGGCCATGACCGCCAACGCCATGAGCCGCGACCGGGACCGCTGCCTTGCTGCCGGCATGAACAGCCACCTCGCCAAGCCCATCGACCCGGACGAGCTGTTTGCCAGCCTGCTGCAATGGATCCCGCCACGCTCCGTGGAGCCGACAGCCCCTGGTCTTCTCCCCACACTACAAACGGCCCTTGTCCCAGCACCCACCGAGGCCCACGACCCGCTGCGCCACGTCGACGGGCTGGACATGGCCGCCGGCTTGCGGCGCGTGCTCGACAAGCGCCCTGCCTACGAAAGCCTGCTGCGCAAGTTCGTGGCTGGCCAGGCAGGGGCGGTGCAGGCCACCCGGGCCGCACTTGCCGCACACCAGAGCGATGATGCGCAACGCGCCATGCACACCCTCAAGGGCACTGCGGGCACCATTGGCGCGGCCCGCCTGGCCACGCTGGCTGGGGCGGTCGAACAGGCCATTGGCCAGAATGCCCCCTCAGCCGCCGTTGAAGAACTGCTGCACCCTGTGGACACCGCCTGCCAGGCGCTGATGGCGGCGCTGCGCACCGCCCTGCCCCCGGAGGACGAACCCGGCGCCCCCCCCCCTGCGGGTACGCCCGAGGCGCCTGTCGACACAGCGGCCGCGCTGCAGCTGCTGGGCCAGCTCGACGCCCTGCTGGCGGACGACGATTCCGACGCCATCGAACTGTTCAAGGACTCCACCCCCGTGCTGAAGGCCCTGCTGGGCCCGGCCTACGCCGACATGAAGCGGGCACTGGACAGTTACGACTTTGTGGATGCACTGGCCGCCTTGCGTGCCACCCGCATGCCTGGCACAGAACACAACAAGGAGGACCCGGTTCATGAATAGCCCGACGGAATTGAGCGGCAAATGCACAGTGCTGGTGGTGGACGACACCCCCGACAACCTGTCGCTGATGAGTGACCTGCTGCGCACGGACTACAAGGTCAAACTGGCGCCCAGTGGCGAGCGCGCGCTACAGATCGTGGCCGGCGAGAGCAAGCCCGACCTGATCCTGCTGGACATCATGATGCCGGACATGGACGGCTACGAGGTGCTGCGCCGCCTGCAGTTCAACCCCGACACCGAAGACATCCCAGTGATCTTCCTCACCGCCATGAGCGCCTCGGAGGACGAAAGCGTGGGGCTGGAACTGGGGGCCGTGGACTACATCACCAAGCCCGTCAATCCCTCCATCCTGATGGCCCGGGTGCGCAATCACCTGCAACTCAAGCGGGCGCGCGATTTTCTTGCCCACCACAACCACTTCCTGGAGCAGGAGGTGGCCTCACGCACACAGGCTCTGGCCGAGCTGCAGGACGCCACCATCCGCGCCATGGCCTCGCTGGCCGAAACACGCGACAACGAAACCGGCAACCACATTCGGCGCACGCAGCACTACGTGGAGGCGCTGGCCCGCCACCTGCAAAGCCACCCGCGCTTCAAGGAAGAGCTGACCGACACCAACATCGAGACGATCTTCAAATCAGCCCCGCTGCACGACATTGGCAAGGTGGGCATCCCTGACCGCATCCTGCTCAAGCCCGGCAAGCTCACGCCCGAAGAGTTCGAGATCATGAAGACCCACACCACGCTGGGCCGCGACGCCATCGTGGCCGCCGAAAGCGAAACCACGCACGACAACCCGTTCTTTCGCTATGCCAAGGAGATCACCTACAGCCACCAGGAAAAGTGGGACGGTTCGGGCTACCCCGAGGGGCTGATGGGCAACAACATCCCCCTGTCGGCGCGCCTCATGGCCGTGGCTGATGTGTACGACGCGCTGATCTCCGAGCGCGTGTACAAGGCCGCCTTCACCCACGAAAAGGCTGTCGACATCATCCGCGAGGGCCGAGGCAGCCATTTCGACCCAGACATGGTGGACGCCTTCCTCGCGCTGTCCGAAGAGTTTCGCCGCATTGCCCGGCGTTTTGCCGACGGCGAACCAGCCATGCAGGCACACATCGACCGCCTGGCCGCCGATGTGCCTGCCGAGCGCATCGAACTCTGAGCGGCCCCCCATGCAAGCTTCGCAAACCACCGTGCTGCTGGCCGAGGGCGCCGGTGCCATGCGCCAGGCCCTGGCCAGCCAGCTCGAAGGGGCCGGTTTTGCCCGGGTGCTCCAGGCCAAAGACGGCCAGCGTGCGCTGCAGATCCTGCGCTCCGAACCCGTGCAGGTGGTGGTGGCCGACCTCGATATGCCAGTGCACAGCGGCCTGGAAGTGCTCGAAGCCATGCGGGCCGAGCCACGCCTGGCCAGCCTGCCCTTTCTGCTCATGTCCGGCGGGCTGGACCGCGCCTCGGCCGCCAAGGCCATCCAGCTGGGCATTGACGATCTGCTGATCAAGCCCTTCACCACGCGCCGGCTGCTGGAGCGCATGCAGCGCGTGCTCAACCGTGGGGCGGCAGTGCCCGCCGCCGAGCCCACGCCTGAGGGCGACGGCAGCGCCGACCGTGCCACCCTGCTGGTGGTGGACGACACCCCCGACAACCTGCAGCTGATGGCCGGCCTGTTCCGGGACCGCTTCAAGGTCAAGGTGGCGCAGAACGGTGAGAAGGCACTCAGCATCTGCCAGTCCGACGCCCCGCCCGATGTCATCCTGCTCGATGTGATGATGCCCGGCATGGATGGGTTCGAGGTGGCGCGCCGGCTGCGCGAGCACCACACCTCCGAGTACATGCCCATCATCTTCGTGACCGCCATCACCGATGAGATGGCCCGCCACAAAGGCCTGAGCCTGGGCGCTATCGACTACGTCTTCAAACCCATCGACCCCGAGCTGCTCAAGCTGCGCGTGAGCAACCTCATGGTCTATGTGGAGCACCGCAAGCAGCTGCAAAAGGACATGGACCTGCTGCGCGAAAACGCACAGCTGCGCACCGAAGTGCAGCGGCTGCGCGGCGATCTGCTGCGCCTGCAAGCCCCGGCGGGCGGATAGCGACGCAGCGCGGAGCCCCCTGCCCCGCCAGACGGGTGCCAATCCAGTATCAGGCGTGGTGGTGGGCGTGCTCTGCCTCGGTGGTGGTGGTGCGGTGGCCGTTCAGGCCCAGCTTGGCCAACAACTGCACGTCGGCATCCACATCAGGGTTGCCGGTCACCAGCAGCTTGTCGCCATAGAAGATCGAGTTGGCACCGGCCATGAAACACAGCGCCTGCACCGCCTCGCCCATTTGCTGGCGTCCGGCCGACAGGCGCACGCGCGCCTTGGGCATGGTGATGCGGGCCACGGCAATCACGCGCACAAAGTCGAACGGGTCGATGGGGTCGCTGTCGGCCAGCGGCGTGCCCGGCACGCGCACCAGGCTGTTGATGGGCACGGATTCGGGGTACGGCTGCAGGTTGGCCAGCTGTGCAATCAGGCCTGCGCGGTGCACCGGCGCCTCGCCCATGCCCACAATGCCGCCGCAGCACACGCTGATGCCCGCACTGCGCACGTTCTGCAGTGTGTCCAGCCGGTCCTGGTAGGCACGCGTGCTCACCACGTCGGTGTAGTACTCGGGGGCCGTGTCCAGGTTGTGGTTGTAGTAATCCAGGCCCGCATCCTTGAGCGCCTGCGCCTGGTGCGATTCGAGCATGCCCAGCGTGGCACAGGTCTGCAGGCCCAGGCCCTTCACGGCGCCGATCAGGGCGCTCACTTTCTCAATATCGCGGTCCTTGGGCGCACGCCAGGCGGCGCCCATGCAAAAGCGCGTGGCGCCCGCATCCTTGGCGGCCTGGGCGGCACGCACCACCTCATCCACCTCCATCAGCTTTTCGGCCTTCACGCCCGTGTCGAACTCGGCCGCCTGCGGGCAATAGCCGCAGTTTTCGGGGCAGCCGCCGGTTTTGACCGACAGCAGCGTGGCCAGCTCAATGTCGCCGGCGGGCCAGTGCTGGCGGTGCACCGTTTGCGCCTCGAACAGCAGGTCCATCAAGGGCTTGTCGAGCAGCGCCTGGATGGCCTCCACCGACCAGGGGCCCTGTGTGGCGGGCGACGGGGCGCGGCGGTGCAATTGAACCGGTTGCACGGAGGGTGCGGACTGCACTGCGGGGGGAGGAGCCAGGGTGGCGGACATGGGGTGGGTTCCTTCAACAATCAAGGCATCGGCCCTGCGGCGGCGGGTTGCCACCACGGGGCCAGAGGTTGCTTACTCGGTCATCGTTTCTTCGGTGCGCACCACCCAATGGATGGAGTTTTGGGCAGGTGCGCAGCGGCTGGGGCGGATTCTGGAGGAGAAAACGGCACAAACGTGCACTGTAGGGTCACAAAAAGTGCCAACAAAAAGGCGTGTACAACAGCAGGTAACTGCCATGTTTTTTGGGCGCAAAAGCCAGCGTTTTCGGAGCATTTGCAGGCCATTCGACATGGGTGCGAAACCGGCCTTACCCCCATGGCGACAACGTGGGCTTATCTGCTGCCATCTGCTGCGCAACAGCCGCCGTGCCCGCTGGAGGATGAGCGACATTGCAGCAGACTTGGGCTCCGTTGGCGGCCCGCAGCCCGGAAAAACCTCAGCCCAGCGCCGCAATCACGTCCGCAGGCGCCTGCACCAGCTCGATCAGCACCCCCTCGCCCGCAATCGGAAACTCGTCGTTGCTTTTGGGGTGCAAAAAGGTGATGTCGTAACCCGCCGCGCCCTTGCGGATGCCACCGGGCGCAAAACGCACGCCCTGAGCCGTGAGCCATTCCACCGCCTTAGGCAGGTCGTCGATCCACAGGCCGATGTGGTTGAGCGGTGTGGTGTGCACGGCCGGCTTTTTGTCGATGTCGAGCGGCTGCATGATGTCCACCTCGACCTTGAACGCGCCCTGGCCCATGGCCAGGATGTCTTCATCGACGTTTTCGCGCTCGCTCTGGAAGGTGCCGGTCTGTGTGAGCCCCAGCATGTCCACCCACAGGGTTTTCATGCGCTGCTTGTCGGTGCCGCCAATGGCGACCTGCTGGATTCCCAGGACCTTGAACGGGCGTTGGGGGTGGGTCATGATTACTCCTAATTTAATAGCTATCAGCGCTTACTGGATGCGCGGAGAAGGCCAAAAACATTCAAAAAAAGGGGCACAAGGCCCCCGGGAATGGATCGCTGACAGGATCGCCAGGCCGATCACTGGAATTCCAGAATGATCTGGTCCACCGCCAGCGACTCGCCCTTGCCCGCCGTGATCTTGCCCACCACGCCGTCCTGTGCGGCAAAGAGGATGTTCTCCATCTTCATGGCCTCGATCACCGCCAGCTTTTCACCGGCCTGCACCTTCTGGCCGGGCTGCACCGCCACATCGACCAGCAGGCCGGGCATGGGCGAGAGCAGGAACTTGGACAGGTCTGGCGGCGCCTTGAAAGGCATCAGCTTGTGCAGCTTGGCGCCCAGCGGCGACAGCACCAGCGTGTCGATCTGCGTGCCGTTGTGTGCAATGCGCAGCGCCAGCGGGTTCTTGCCCACGCCCCGCTCCACCTGGGCCGTGAAGCCCTGGCCGTTGCAGGAGCCCTGCACACGGATCTGCCCCAGCGTGGCATTGCTACTGATCTGATAGCTGTTACCGCCCACCAGGATAGCGCTGGAGCCCGATTTGTCTTCAAAGTCGGACACCGTCACCTCGTGGTGCTGGTTCTGGCCTTCGGCGCCCAGCGTGACCACCACAAACTGCTCGCCCACCTTCACCTCGTGGCCCGCCAGCTGGCCGCTGATGCCCGAGGCGCGCGCACGGTAGCGGCGGTTCATGAACGCGGCCAGCGCCACCAGGAACAGCGGGTCGCTGTGCGGCACGTCTTCGGCGTGAAAGCCCTTGCCGTAGTTCTCGGCGATGAAGCCGGTGTTGAAGTCGCCCGTCACAAACTTGGGGTGCGCCAGCAGCGCGGCCTGGAACGGGATGTTGCTGCTGATGCCGCGAATCACAAAGCCGTTCAGCGCCGCACGCATCTTGGCAATCGCATCGTTGCGGTCCGTGCCGTGCACGATGAGCTTGGCGATCATCGAGTCGTAGTACATGGGGATCTCGCCGCCCTCATACACGCCCGTGTCCACCCGCACGCCCAATTTTTTGGTCGTATCGGACTGGAACATGGATTCCTCCGGCGGCTGAAAGCGCACCAGGCGGCCGGTGGACGGCAGGAAGTTGCGGAAAGGGTCTTCGGCGTTGATGCGGCACTCAATGGCCCAGCCGTCGCGCTTCACATCGGCTTGGCTCAAAGGCAGCTTCTCGCCTGCGGCCACGCGGATCATCAGCTCCACAAGGTCCAGGCCAGTGATGCACTCCGTCACCGGGTGCTCCACCTGCAGGCGGGTGTTCATTTCGAGGAAGTAGAAGTCCTGGTCCTTGCCGACCACAAACTCCACCGTGCCGGCCGATTGGTACTTCACGGCCTTGGCCAGTTGCACGGCCTGCTCGCCCATGGCCTTGCGGGTGGCGTCGCTGATGAAGGGCGATGGTGCCTCTTCGATCACCTTCTGGTGGCGGCGCTGGATGGAGCACTCGCGCTCGTTCAGGTAGATCACGTTGCCATGCGAATCGCCCAGCACCTGGATCTCGATGTGGCGCGGTTCCTGCACAAACTTCTCGATGAAGATGCGGTCATCGCCAAAGCTGTTGCGGGCCTCGTTCTGGCAGCTGGCAAAACCTTCAAACGCTTCCTTATCATTGAACGCCACGCGCAGGCCCTTGCCGCCGCCCCCAGCCGAAGCCTTGATCATCACGGGGTAGCCGATGCCTTTGGCAATTTCCACCGCCTGCTCGGGCCCGGCAATCGCGTCGTTGTAGCCCGGGATGGTGTTGACCTTGGCCTCGTTGGCCAGCTTCTTGGACGCGATCTTGTCGCCCATGGCGGCAATCGAAAACGCCTTGGGGCCGATGAAAGCAATGCCCTCGTCCTCGCAGCGTTTGGCAAAGGCCTCGTTTTCGGAGAGGAAGCCATAGCCGGGGTGGATGGCCTGTGCGCCAGTCTGCTTGGCGGCGGCAATGATCTTGTCGGCCAGCAGGTACGACTCGCGGCTGGGCGCGGCGCCAATGTGCACGGCCTCGTCAGCCAGTTTCACGTGGCGAGCTTCCTTGTCAGCGTCGGAGTAGACGGCGACGGTGGCGATGCCCATTTTGCGGGCGGTGGCGATCACGCGGCAGGCAATTTCGCCACGGTTGGCGATCAGGATTTTCGTAAACATGTTTTTATGCTCCTTGTCCGCTCACAGTGGGATGTTGCCGTGTTTGCGCCATGGGTTTTCGAGCTTTTTGTCGCGCAGCATCACCAGCGACCGGCAAATGCGCTTGCGGGTTTCATGCGGCAGGATCACATCGTCGATAAAGCCACGTGCACCGGCCACAAACGGGTTGGCAAAGCGCTGCTTGTATTCCGCCTCACGCGCGGCGAGCTTCACGGGGTCGTTCTTGTCTTCGCGGAAGATGATTTCCACCGCGCCCTTGGCGCCCATCACGGCGATTTCTGCGTTGGGCCAGGCCAGGTTCACGTCGCCGCGCAGGTGTTTGGAGCTCATCACGTCGTACGCACCGCCGTAGGCCTTGCGGGTGATGACGGTGATCTTGGGCACGGTGCATTCGGCATACGCATACAGCAGCTTGGCGCCGTGCTTGATGATGCCGCCGTATTCCTGGCTGGTGCCGGGCATGAAGCCGGGCACGTCCACAAACGTGACCACGGGGATGTTGAACGCGTCGCAGAAGCGCACAAAACGCGCGGCCTTGATGGAACTCTTGATGTCCAGGCAGCCCGCCAGCACCAGCGGCTGGTTGGCCACGATGCCCACGGTCTGGCCTTCCATGCGGGCAAAGCCGATGAGGATGTTCTTTGCGTACTCGGGCTGCAGCTCGAAGAAGTCCCCATCGTCCACCGTCTTGAGGATCAGCTCCTTCATGTCGTAGGGCTTGTTGGGGTTCTCCGGCACCAGGGTGTCCAGGCTGCGGTCCAGGCGGTCAGCCGGGTCGTTGCTGGGGCGAACAGGAGCCTTCTCACGGTTATTGAGCGGCAGGTAGTTGTACAGGCGGCGCAGCATCATCAGCGCCTCTACGTCGTTCTCGAACGCCATGTCGGCCACACCGCTCTTGGTGGTGTGCGTCACGGCGCCGCCCAGTTCCTCGGCCGTCACTTCTTCGTGGGTCACGGTCTTGACCACCTCGGGGCCGGTCACGAACATGTAGCTCGAATCCTTGACCATGAAGATGAAGTCCGTCATGGCGGGCGAGTACACGGCGCCACCGGCGCTGGGGCCCATGATCATGCTGATCTGCGGAATCACGCCGCTGGCCAGCACGTTCTTCTGGAACACGTCGGCATAGCCGCCGAGGGACGCCACACCTTCCTGGATGCGCGCGCCGCCCGAGTCGTTAAGGCCGATGACGGGTGCGCCGACCTTCATGGCCTGGTCCATCACCTTGCAGATCTTCTCGGCATGGGTTTCAGACAGCGCACCGCCAAACACCGTGAAGTCCTGGCTGAACACGAACACCAGACGGCCGTTGATCATGCCGTAGCCCGTCACCACACCGTCGCCGGGGATCTTGTTGTCTTCCATGCCGAAGTCGGTGCAGCGGTGCTCGACGAACATGTCCCATTCCTCGAACGTGCCATCGTCCAGCAGCAGCTCGATGCGCTCGCGCGCGGTGAGCTTGCCCTTGGCGTGCTGCGCATCAATGCGCTTTTGCCCGCCGCCCAGGCGTGCCAGCGCACGCTTTTTCTCCAGTTGATCCAGGATGTCTTGCATGGTCGTCCTTTGGTGAATGGGTTTGTCTACTATTTATTTGATAGCTGCTTGCGCTTGACTGGATTGCGCTAGCAGCAAATTTCTTGATGCAGTCGATGCCGCGATGCGACCGGCTGCCACATCGGCCTGCAATTGGGGCAGCAGGCCCTTGACCTGGGGATGCTGGCGAAACGCGAGCTTGAGGCCCGCGTCGATGCGCTCCCACATCCAGGCGAGCGATTGTTTTTCTCGGCGGGACGCTTGGCGGCCATTGGTGGTTTGCGTTTCGCGAAACAGCATCACGGTCGTCCAGAACGCGTCCACGCCCTGCCCCAGCAATGCGCTGATCTGCAGTACGCGCGGCTGCCACAGCGCCCCATGTGCCGCGTGGTCAGGATTGCCGTGCATGCCCAGCAGGCGCAGGCTGGACGTGATCTGCGCCTCGGCCCGCGTGGCGGCGTTCTTGTCGATGTCGGCTTTGTTGATGACCACCAGGTCGGCAATCTCCATCACGCCCTTCTTGATGGCCTGCAGGTCGTCGCCCGCGTTGGGCAGCTGCATCAGCACAAACATGTCCGTCATGCCCGCCACCGCAATCTCGCTCTGGCCCACGCCCACGGTCTCGACGATGACCACGTCGTAACCCGCCGCCTCGCAGACCAGCATGGCCTCGCGGGTTTTCTCTGCCACGCCGCCCAGCGTGCCACTCGACGGGCTGGGGCGGATGTAGGCTTTGTCGTGCACCGACAGGTGCTCCATGCGCGTCTTGTCGCCCAGGATGGAGCCACCCGAGACGGTGCTGGACGGGTCGATGGTGAGCACGGCCACGCGGTGGCCCTGGGCGATGAGGTACAGGCCCAGCGCTTCGATGAAGGTAGACTTGCCCACACCTGGAACGCCGCTGATACCCAGGCGGAAGGCTTTGCCGGTGTGAGGCAGCAGTGCGGTGAGCAAATCGTCTGCCTGCGCGCGGTGGTCAGTGCGGGTCGATTCGAGCAGCGTGATGGCCTTGGACATGGCGCGGCGCTGAAGAGGACCGGGTTGGCCAACGACTCCCTCAAACAGGCCGCGCGCAGGTTTCGCCCGGCCTTCGACAGGCTCAGGCTGACCGGTTAGGAGTGTGCTGACATCGCCCCCCGCTCCCCGTTCGGGCTGAGCCTGTCGAAGCCGGGGCAAGCTCGCGACCTTGTCATGCGACTGCGCCAACTCTTGAACTCGCTCCCAATCACCCGCCATCAACGCTTCCTTCTTGGCACGTGACCAGCCTTTGATCTGCAATTCAAAAGCCAGTGCCCCTTCGCGGGTTTCAAACTCACCTTGCCACATCAATTCCAGTGGCTTTCGCAGTGCCGTGTAGCCCACCTCGCCGTTTTCATGCTGCTGCATGCGCAGCACCATGTCGTCGGTGTGGCCGACGTAGTAAGAGCCGTCGGCGCAGCGCAGGATGTAGACGTAAAAGGGGCGCATGTTTCAGTCGTTGATTTGCGCAGACACCCGCACCACTGCGCACCGCTCAGTCCGAGCCACCCCAGACCGTTCAGCCTGAGCCTGTCGAAGGCCGTTACAGGCATGTGCCCCGGCTTCGACAAGCTCAGCCCGAACGGATTGGGTGGAGACAAGGCGTGCCATCAAGCAGCCACCGCCTTGCGAATCTGCTCCAGCACATCCTTGGCGCTGGCCGGAATCGGTGTGCCAGGGCCGTAGATGCCCTTCACACCCGCTTCGTACAGGTGCTCATAGTCCTGCGCCGGAATCACCCCGCCCACAAACACGATGATGTCGTCCGCACCCTGGTCCTTGAGCGACTGGATGATGGCGGGCACCAGCGTCTTGTGGCCGGCGGCCAGCGTGCTCACGCCCACGGCGTGCACGTCGTTCTCGATGGCCTGGCGCGCGCACTCCTCGGGGGTCTGGAACAGCGGGCCCATGTCCACGTCAAACCCTAAGTCGGCAAACGCGGTGGCTACCACTTTGGCGCCCCGGTCGTGGCCGTCCTGGCCCAGCTTGGCGATCATGACGCGGGGGCGGCGGCCCTGGTCTTCGGCAAATTCGTTGATTTCGGTCTTGAGTTTGTCCCAGCCTTCGGCCGAGTCATAAGCGGCTGCGTACACACCGGTCACCTTTTGCGTATCGGCGCGGTGGCGCCCAAACACCTTTTCGAGCGCATCAGACACTTCGCCCACGGTGGCGCGCAGGCGCACCGCCTTGATGGCCAAATCCAGCAGATTGCCGCTGCCGTCTTCTGCTGCAGAAGTGAGAGCATCCAGCGCTTGCTGGACCAGCGCTGGGTCGCGTTTTGCCCGGATATTTTTCAGACGCTCGATCTGGCCGTCGCGCACCTTCACGTTGTCGATCTGCAGGATGTCGACCGGGTCTTCCTTGGCCAGCTTGTACTTGTTGACGCCAACAATCACGTCCTTGCCGCTGTCGATGCGCGCCTGCTTCTCAGCGGCGGCGGCTTCGATCTTGAGCTTGGCCCAGCCGCTGTCCACGGCCTGCGTCATGCCGCCCATGGCTTCGACCTCTTCGATGATCTTCCAGGCGGCATCCATCATGTCCTGGGTCAGCTTCTCCATCATGTAGCTGCCCGCCCAGGGGTCGACCACATTGGTGATGTGCGTCTCTTCCTGGATGATGAGCTGCGTGTTGCGCGCGATGCGCGAGCTGAACTCGGTGGGCAGCGCGATGGCTTCATCGAGCGCGTTGGTGTGCAGGGATTGCGTGCCGCCAAACACGGCCGCCATGGCCTCGATGGTGGTGCGCACGATGTTGTTGTAGGGGTCTTGCTCGGTGAGCGACCAGCCCGAGGTCTGGCAGTGGGTGCGCAGCATCAGGCTCTTGGGGTTCTTGGCGCCGGTCTCCTTCATGATGCGGCACCACAGCAGGCGCGCGGCGCGCATCTTGGCCACTTCGAGGTAGAAGTTCATGCCGATGGCCCAGAAGAAGCTCAGCCGCCCGGCGAACTCGTCCACGTCCAGGCCCGAGGCGATGGCCGTCTTCACGTATTCCTTGCCGTCGGCCAGCGTGAAAGCCAGCTCCAGCGCCTGGTTGGCGCCCGCTTCCTGCATGTGGTAACCCGAGATGGAGATCGAGTTGAACTTGGGCATGTTGCGTGCCGTGTAGCCAATGATGTCGCCGATGATGCGCATCGAAGGCTTCGGCGGGTAGATGTAGGTGTTGCGCACCATGAACTCTTTCAGAATGTCGTTCTGAATGGTTCCTGAGAGTTGGTCTTGCGACACGCCCTGCTCTTCGGCCGCCACCACGTAGCCCGCCAGCACCGGCAGCACGGCGCCGTTCATGGTCATGGACACGCTCACCTTGTCGAGCGGGATCTGGTCGAACAGGATCTTCATGTCCTCGACCGAATCAATCGCCACACCGGCCTTGCCCACATCGCCCGTCACGCGCGGGTGGTCCGAATCGTAGCCCCGGTGCGTGGCCAGGTCGAACGCCACGCTCACGCCCTGACCGCCTGCGGCCAGCGCCTTGCGGTAGAAGGCGTTGGATTCCTCGGCGGTGGAGAAGCCCGCGTACTGGCGAATGGTCCAGGGGCGCACCGCATACATGGTGGCCTGGGGGCCGCGCAAGTAGGGCTCAAAACCAGGCAAGGTGTTGGCGTATGGCAGGCTCGCCGTGTCTTCGGCCGTGTACAGCGGCTTGACGGTGATGCCGTCGGGTGTCACCCAGTTCAAGGCGTTCACATCGCCACCGGGGGCGGACTTGGCAGCGGCCTTGGCCCATGCCTCCAGCGAAGCGGCAGCGAACTCGGGAGCGTTGTGGGGGGGCGTGTCACTCATGGCGAAGGCTTCTCCGAAGATGGCGTTGGTGCGTCAAGTTAGTGCGTCAAACACGACGCGCGGGCGGTTGCCGCCCACTTGCATTGATGTGGCGGCGAGTTTACATCATTCATAATTATTGATTCAAAATATTCCACGCAGCTTACAATCCGCCCATGTCTGCCCTCACCCTCACGCCCCGCGCCCTGTACGAAGAAGTCGCCGAGCAACTGCGCCAGCGCATCTTCCGCCGCGAGCTGGAGCCCGGCAGCTGGATTGACGAACTCAAGATTGCCGAAGAATTCGGCATCAGCCGCACCCCGCTGCGCGAGGCGCTCAAGGTGCTGGCCGCAGAAGGCCTGGTCACGATGAAGGTGCGCCGTGGCGCCTATGTGACCGAAATGAGCGAAAAAGACCTGCGCGACGTGTACCACCTGCTCAGCCTTCTGGAGAGTGATGCCGCAGGCGTGGTGGCCACCACCGCCACACCGGCGCAGCTGCAAGAACTGCAGGACCTGCACGCCGAGCTGGAAGCCGCTGCAGGCGAACGCGAGCGCTTTTTTGCCGTGAACGAGCGTTTTCACATGCTGCTGCTGGAACTGGCCGACAACCGCTGGCGCAGCCAGATGGTGGCCGACCTGCGCAAAGTGATGAAACTCAACCGCCACAACTCGCTGCTCAAGCAGGGGCGGATTGAAGACTCGCTGAACGAGCACCGCGCTGTCCTGGCCGCCATGGTGGCGCGTGACAACAAGGCCACGGTGAAGGCCATGCAAGCGCACTTTGCGCAGGGGCTGGAAGCCGCGACCTGACATCCGCACCCACCTGGGCGCCTGGAGAGCACCCAGGCTGGTGGGGCCAGGTCTGCCGCCGCAGGCCTTCACACTGGGTGTTTTGCGGGCACCATCATTCCGCAAACAGGAACGCACCATTTGCAACACAAAGGGTGATCACACCCGGCCTGGCCCCAGGTTCGATCGTTATGATCCCTCGGGTTTCCACCGAGGCCATGGCGCAGCCAGCCATTGCGGGCCTCTACCGCCGAGTTTGATGATCTCCTCCCCTCCCGATATCGCCAGCGTCCAGACGCTGCCCCAGCTTCTTGCCTACCGCGCTGCCAGCACCCCCAACGCCGAGGCCTACCGGGCGTTTGACCCTGGCACCCAGGCCTGGACGAGCCTGACCTGGGCACAAACGGCAGAGCGCGTGGGCACCTGGGCGCAGGCCCTGGTGGCCATACAGCTTCCTGCTGCGGCCCGCGTGGCCATCCTGCTGCCCAACGGCCTGAACGCCATGTGCGCCGACCAGTCTGCGCTGGCCACCGGCTGTGTGCCTGTGCCCCTGCACGCCATCGACAACCCCGGCAGCATTGCCTACATCCTGGCCGACTGCGAAGCCTCGATGCTCATCGTGGGCCAGGCCGAGCAGTGGGAAAAGATCCGCGCCGTGGGCACACCGTTCCCGGCCCTGCGGGCGGTGGTGATCACCGACAACGACACATCGACGTTCAAGGCCACCGCAGGCTCTGGCGCAGGCCCCGCGGTGGGCTCGCTGGCGCAGTGGCTGGCAGGGGCGGCGCAGACGGGCAGCGTGCCAGCACCTGTGCCACCGGGCGCAGACGACCTGGCGGCCATCGTCTACACCTCGGGCACCACCGGCAAACCCAAGGGCGTGATGCTGACGCATCACAACGTGGTCAGCGACGTGAAGGCCGTGCTCGACCGCATTGCCCCCACGGTGAACGACGTGTTCCTGTCGTTCCTGCCGCTGTCGCATACCTTTGAACGCACAGGCGGCTACTACCTGCCGATTGCGGCGGGCAGCTGCGTGGCCTATGCCCGTTCCGTACCCCAGCTGGCCGAAGACCTGAAGACCGTGCGCCCCACGGTGCTGGTGTCGGTGCCGCGCATTTACGAACGCATCCACGCCAAGTTGCTCGAAAAACTCTCGCCCACGCCCTGGAAGATGCAGCTGTATGAAGCCGCGCAGTACAAGGGCTGGGCACGTTTTTGTGCCACGCAAGGGCTGGCCGCTCCGGCAGCCGAGGACGGCCGCGCCGCAGGCTGGATGGCCGCCCTGCCCTGGCCGGTGCTGCAGGCTTTGGTGGCAAAGCCGCTACTGGCCCAGTTTGGCGGCCGCGTGCGGGTGGCGGTGAGTGGCGGCGCCCCGCTGTCGCCCACCATTGCCAAGTGTTTTCTGGGCCTGGGCCTGCCGCTGGTGCAGGGCTATGGCATGACCGAAACCGCACCCGTGGTGTCGGTGAACTCGCTGCATGACAACGACCCCGCCTGCGTGGGCAAGGCCCTGCCGGGTGTGGACGTGCGCATTGGCGACAACCGCGAGCTGCAGGTGCGCGGCCCCATCGTGATGAAGGGCTACTGGAAGCGCCCGGAAGACACGGCCAAGATCCTGAGCCCCGACGGCTGGCTGGGCACGGGCGACCAGGCTGAGATCGTGAACGGCCGCATCTATATCAAGGGCCGCATCAAGGAAATCATTGTCACCTCCACCGGCGAAAAGATCCCCCCGGGCGACCTGGAGCTGGCCCTGCTGGCCGACCCGCTGCTGGAGCAGGCCTTTGTGGTGGGCGACAACCGCCCCTTCATCGCCTGCGTGGCCGTGCTCAAGCGTGACGAGTGGCAGCGGCTGGCGGCGGACCTGGGCCTGTCCGCGCAAGATGCCGACAGCCTGAACCACCCGAGCGTGCACCGCGCGGTGCTGGCCCGCATCGAAAAGAACACCGCCAGCTTTGCCCGCTACGCCGTGCCGCGCACCGTGCACTGCACGCTGGAGCCGTGGACCATTGAAAACACTTTCATGACACCCACGCTCAAGCTCAAACGCAACAACCTGACAGCGTATTTTGCAGAGGCTATTGACGGGATGTACCAGAAGCCGGGTGGGCGCTGAGCAACCCGATGCTCGGACTCAGGACAGCAGCATTCCCTGGTCGAGCAGTCCTTGCACGATGTCGGCCTGGCGCCGATCCCGGTTGCGCTTCAGTGGCTCGCGTGCCGGTGCTTTCTCTGCCATCCAGCGCTTGAATTCCACAAAGGTCGCAGGCGCAATGGTGCGCATCATCGCCATGTGCCCAGTGGCCGATGCCACCACGTGCTCAAAGCGCGGTGCATTGGTCAACACCGACGCGCGGACCGCTTGAACAGGCCACAGGTCGCCTTCGTCAGCCGAGAAGCGAAACGGATGCGGGTCGTCACCTTCGGCCATCCTTCGCAAAAAATCCACTTCGAAGCCTTTGGCGTTGATCGCGGTCTCGTTCTGCCCTTCTTTGCGCTCAAAGGTGGAGTCCGCGCGCTGCAGCACCTGCAGCATCGACACGTCTGAGCGTTTCATCTCGGTGATGAACCGAACCTTTCTGCGCGCATCCCACAGCAGGTCCACGTCCTGAGTGGCCAGTGCGCCTTGCACGATGCGCACGCCCGCCGCGCTTTCGTACGCGTACAGCGAATGGGTGCCGACTACGGTGAAGTGCTCAGCTAAGCCCGCGGTGTCGAGCGCCTGCAGAATGTCAATCACCGTGGAAGGCGTGCGGCCCACTTTCAGCGCCTTGTTCAGCCGCTGCGTGTCCGTGAGGGCTGCGCGCAGGGTCTTGAGGCGATCTTCCAGCGCAGTCTTCCGGCCGGTGAACTCCTTGTAGATGGCCTCGGTTTGTTCGTTGCGCGGGCCGACGCGCTCCTGGCTGTTGTCGCGCTGCGTCTTCACCAGATACTCGTAGGCGCCCTGCACCTTCCAGTACATGCCACCCGCGTACTGAGCAGCTTGTGTGCGTGTGCGCTGGTATTCCTCGAAGATGGTGATCGAGTCGATGAACTGTCGCGCAGCACTGTCTGGAAGATGCAGAAAGTCCATTGGCCGTATAAATAGTGTTTTTCAATTTTATACGGCCATTCCGCTTAGGTGCAATTTTCGAGCGCCATGGCCCCCTTCTCCGCGTAAGCCATGCCGAATCGATTCGCCAAAAAATCCGACAGCCGCACCGCCTCCTGGCCCACAAAACCCTGCTGGGGCAATGCCCCCCGCGCCACCAGGTCCAGCGCCGTGCAGATGCCTGCTGCCGTGGTGAGCTGGATGGCGCTCAAGGTGTGCCCCGCCACCTGGGTCCCCATGATGCGGGCCGAATACGAGTCCTGCACCAGCCGGCCCCCTCGCAGGCCCGAGGCGGTGGCAAACACCACGATCACATCCTGGTCGGTGGTGGGGATGGCGGATTCGAGAATGTCCTTGAGCAGGTCGCGCCGGTCGCGCAGGCGCAAATCGTTGAGCAGCAGCTTCAAGATCGCGTTGTGCCCGGGGTAGCGGATGGACTGGTAGTCCACCTGCCGCGCCTTGCCTGCCAGCGTTTCGGTCAACGTGCCCAGGCCACCCGAGGTGTTGAAGGCCTCGTACTCCACGCCATCGAGCGCAAAGGTTTCCAGCCCCTCCAGCGCAGGCACCGTGGTGCGTGCTCCGTCCACGATGGCTTCGCAGGGGTTGCAGTATTCGTTGATGAGGCCTTCGGTGCTCCAGGTCAGGTTGTAGCGCAGGGCGCCCTGGGGGTAGCGTGGCAGCGCCCCCACACGCATGCGCAGCGTGTGCAAGGTGTCAAAACACCGAGCCAGGTCGTGGCCCACGATGCCGATGAAGCCCGGCGCCAGGCCACATTGGGGCATGAGCACGCTGCGGGCATTGGAGGCCAGTGCGCGGATGGCCTGGGTGCTGGCCACGTCTTCGGTCAGGTCAAAGTAGTGCACACCTGTCGCAGCACACAAGGTGGCCACGGGCACGGCGCGGTGGAACGGCAGTGCGTTGAGCACGGCAAACCGACCGTCGATGGCGGCCTGCAGGCTCGTATCGTCGGTGGCCAGCTGGGTCGATATGCCCAAGGCGGCCACCTCGGCCAGGCGCGCCGGGTCGCGGTCGGCCACCAGGATGTCGTAGTCGCCGGCCTGCTGCAGCAACAGCGCCATGGCAAAGCCGATGTGGCCTGCGCCCAGGATGGTGATGGCGTGGCGGGTGAAAGTGGGGGTCATGGCAGCGCTCCGGGTGTGTGCCTGCGTTCGGTCCGCAAGCCGGTGGTAGAGATGCCTTGATGCTAGGCAAGGATGCTGTCAATGTGTAGCAGCCATACCGTCGAAAAACCGGTTTTGTTTTGTCATTTCGGCGAATACCATGGCCACTATGACTTTTGAGCCCACAACCACCACCGCACCACCCGCTCTGGATGCCACCGACCGCCAGCTGCTCAGCCTTCTGCAGGCCAACGCCCGCGAGGGCACAGCGCAACTGGCGCGCAAGCTGGGGCTGGCGCGCACCACGGTGGTTGCGCGCATTGCGCGGCTGGAACGCTCGGGGGTGGTTGCAGGCTATGGGGTGCGGCTGGGCACCCGGCTTGATGCCACCACCGTGCGTGCGTGGTGTTCCATCAGTGTGTTGCCCAAAACAGCACCCGCCGTGCTGCGTGCGCTAGAGGCCATGGCCGAGGTCGAAGAGGTATCGGCCGTGAGCGGGCCGTTTGACTACCTGGTGTTCTTGCGCTGCACCAGCCACGAGCAGCTCGACACCCTGCTCGACCGCGTGGGCCAGCTCGACGGGGTGCACCAGACGCAGACCAGCATCGTGCTCAGCCGCAAGATCGACCGGCGACAGGTAGGGTGACATCCCTGGCTTGGGCCGCGCCAGTCACGACCAGCGCGCCCGCAAAGGCGCTCGGACGCTATGCTTATTGAAGCAGCTAGAACTTATTCATTAGGCGCTGGGCGCGAATTTGACTGCAGATCGTTCAGGCCTCGAACTGCGTCGGGTTCTTGCCCTGGATGGGCGCATAAAACGCCTTGATGCTTGCCATGTCACGCTCCACATCGCCCGTGGGCTCGAACACCGGGCCCAGGCCGCCCACCTTGCGGCCATAGTCCACAAACGCCAGCACGATGGGCACGCCAGCCTGCTGGGCGATGAAGTAGAAGCCCGTCTTCCAGTGCCGCGTTTTGCCGCGTGTGCCCTCGGGCGGCACGATGAGCTGCATGGGCCCAGTGGCTTCCCGCATGGCCTGGGCCGAGCTGGCCACCAGGTTGCTGGCCTGCTCCCGGTTCACCGGAATGCCGCCCAGCCAGCGCATCACCCCGCCAAACGGCGCCTTGAACAGGCTTTGTTTGCCCATCCAGTACACCCGCAGGCGCAGCGAAAACGCCAGCATCAGTGTGTAAGGCAGGTCCCAATTGCTCGTGTGGGGGGCCGCAATCAGCACGCTTTTGGCGGCGTGGGCGGGCAAGGCGCCCTCGACTTTCCAGCCCGTGATGTACAGCGTGAAACGGGAAAAGGCGCGCAAAAGCGTGTTGACCACCGGGGTGTCAAAAATGGTGTGGTGCATGGGAAGGCGGGTGACGGGACGGGGCCCGCAGGGCGAGGCCGGGCGCTGCGCCGGTCGCCGCGCAGGCGCAAAAAAAGCGCTGCAAGTATCGCCGATGGGACCAATGCCCCACCTTGAGGCAAGGCAAAGGCCCCGTGCTGCGGCGCCTGTAAAAGGCACTTAAAGCCATCTTTTTTGATAGCAAACTTTTCAATACAGACAGGCGCTACCTGCCATTCAAACCACCAATTTCTGCGCATAGAGTGGCCTGCCAAATAAAGCTGGCATTTGCCCGCAGCCCGCCCAGAATCTGTGCCCGGCCCCCTGTTCTCGCCACCCAGAGGCATCGCCCCACCATGCTGCACACAGCCCCTTGTGACGACCCGCCCTACCGCGACCGCAAGCGGTATGCCTGGCTGCTGTCGCTGGTTGTGCCCTGCACCGTGGGCGTGGGCCCCGCCTTGATGTGGTGGACGGGCGAGCCGTTGGCACTGTGGGCGCCGGTGGCGTTTTTCTACCTGGTGGCGCCGCTGCTGGACTGGCTGCTGGGCGTGGACCCAAGCAACCCGCCCGAATCCGCCGTGCCCGCGCTGGAGCGCGACCGTTACTACCGCCGCATCACCTACCTGCTGGTGCCCGTGTTGTGGGTGGCTTTTGTGTTCAGCGCCTGGTTCGTGGCGACGCAGCCCCTGCCCTGGCAGGGTGTGCTGGCGATGGTGCTGACCACGGGCACGGTGGGCGGTTTTTGTATCAACCTGGGGCATGAGCTGGGCCACAAGAACTCCCGACTTGAGCGCTGGCTGGCCAAGCTGGTGCTGGCGCCCACAGCCTACGGGCATTTTTTCATCGAGCACAACCGGGGCCACCACCGCGACGTGGCCACACCGGCCGACCCGGCGTCGGCGCGCATGGGCGAGTCGATCTACCGTTTTGTGCTGCGCGAAATGCCCGGTGCGCTGCGCCGGGCCTGGGCGCTCGAAAAAGACCGGCTCGCACGGCAGCACCAGCCACTGCGGTCCTGGCACAACGAAATCCTGCAGCCCGCACTGGTCACGGTGCTGCTGTGGGCAGGCCTGGCCCTGTGGCTTGGGGTGGGTATCCTGCCGTTTTTGGTGGCGGCGTCGTTCTGGGCCAACTTCCAGCTCACGTCGGCCAACTACGTGGAGCACTATGGATTGCTGCGCGAGCGCGATGCCAGCGGCCGCTACGAACCCTGTGGCCCGCACCACTCCTGGAACAGCAACCACGCGTTCTCCAACTGGGCGCTGTTCCATCTGCAGCGGCATTCTGACCACCACGCCCACCCCCTGCGCCGCTACCAGTCGCTGCGGCACTTTGGCGAGGCGCCCCAACTGCCCATCGGCTACTTCGGCATGTTCACCCTGGCCTACGTGCCCCCCTTGTGGCGCCACGTGATGGACCGGCGCCTGCTGGCGCAGGTGGGGCATGAGGCCGCCCGCATCAACATCGACCCACACCAGCGCGCGCGCATCCTGCGCCGCTACGGGCTGCGCGAGCCCGGGGTGAGCGGCGCCTGATGGCCAGCCAGGCACAGCACACCATGAATGCTTCTGTTTTTATAGCAAATTAGTCAATAGGGTCGCGCGACAGCACCGTTTTTTGCCAAAATCCACAATCTGGCGCCGGAGGGAACGGCAGTGGGATAATCGCGCGTCACGCCTGCGCTGCCCTTGACGGCGACACCCCGCTGCAGCGCCCCCTCCTCCCCGCCTTTCGTTTTTGCCCCGTGGAACCCACCCTGAGCCCCTGGCGCATGTCCGTCGCCCCCATGATGGACTGGACCGACCTCCACTGCCGTTACTTTCACCGGCTGCTGACCCGCCAGACCCTGCTGTACACCGAGATGGTGAACGCGGGCGCGATCATCCATGGCGGCACCGAGCGCCACCTGCGCTTCAACGCCGAAGAACACCCTGTGGCCCTGCAACTGGGCGGCAACGAGCCCGACAAACTGGCCGAGGCCGCACGCCTGGGTGCGCAGTGGGGCTACGGCGAGATCAACCTCAACTGCGGCTGCCCCAGCGACCGCGTGCAGCGTGGCGCGTTTGGTGCCAGCCTGATGAAGTCGCCCCAGCTGGTGGCCGATTGCGTGAAGGCCATGAAGGACGTGGTGGATGTGCCCGTCACCGTCAAACACCGCATCGGCATCGACAAGGTCGAGGACTATGGCTTTGTGCGCGACTTCATCGGCACCGTGGCCGATGCGGGCTGCACCGTGTTCATCGTGCATGCGCGCAACGCCTGGCTGCAGGGCCTGAGCCCGAAAGAAAACCGCGACACCCCGCCGCTGCGCTATGAGGTCGTGCACCAGCTCAAGGCCGAGTTTCCGCAGTTCACCATCGCCATCAATGGCGGCATCGCCACCGACGCCGTGGTGGAGGCGCAGCTCGACCACCTGGACGGCGTGATGATTGGCCGCGAGGCCTACCACAACCCCTGGTGGCTGGCGCGCTGGGACCAGCTCTACTATGGTGGCGCCCCCTGCCCCCTGACCCGCGAAGAGGTGGAGCTGGCCATGGTGGAGTACATGGAGCGCGAGGCCGCCCTGCATGGCACGCCCTGGCCGCACATCGCCCGCCACATGCTGGGCCTGCGCCACAGCCTGCCCGGCGCCCGCATCTGGCGCCAGGTGTGGAGCAACCATTTGCTCAAGGACCGCCCCGCGCGCGAGGTCCATGCGCTGGCGATGGAGTCCTATGGCACCTTTGCCTACGGGCACCCGGCCGAGGCAGGCGCCGAGGCCGGATAAAGACGGGCACAGTCTGCGGCGCTACACCCGCCGCGCCAGCCACACCGCCAGCGGCTCGGGCCGGCCGAACAGGTAACCCTGTAGACAGTCGCACTGGCTGCCCGTCAGAAAGTCGGCCTGGGCGCGGGTCTCCACGCCTTCGGCCACCACACGCAGGTTGAGGTGGCGGGCCACCGAGATGATGGACTGCACGATGGCGGTGTCGTTGGGGTCGTCGGGCGTGTCCTGCACAAAGCTCTTGTCGATCTTGAGCTCGTACAGCGGCAGCCGCTTCAGATAGGCCAGGCTGGAGTAGCCGGTGCCAAAGTCGTCGATGGAAAACCGCACGCCCAAGCCCACGATCTCGGTCATGCGGGCGATGGTGCCGTCCAGGTCTTCGATGAGCAGGCTTTCGGTCACCTCCAGGATCAGGTGGCCTGGGTCGGCACCGGTGTGGGCCAGCACATGGCGCACGCGTTCCACAAAGTCGTCCTGCCGAAACTGCCGCTGGCTCACGTTGACCGAGAGCGACAGTGCTTGCCCCGATGCCTGCAGGCGCGCCAGGGTTTCGCACGCCTGCTGGATCATCCAGTCGCCCATGCGCAGGATGAGGCCCGAGGCCTCGGCAATGGGGATGAAGCGGCTGGGTGGCACGTTGCCGCGCACGGGGTGGGTCCAGCGCATCAGCAACTCGCCGCCCACGACGGTGCCTGCGGAATCCACTTGGTTTTGCACAAAGGCGGCCAGTTGCCCCTCGGCATGGGCTTTTTTCAGGTCCTGTTCCAGCGCCAGGCGCTCCTGCACATCGGCCTGCATGGCGGCCTCGTAAAAGCGGATGCGGTTGCGCCCCAGGTCCTTGGCGCGGTACATGGCGGTGTCGGCCTCGCGCAGCAGGTCTTCCACGCCTTCGCCGCGCTTGGGGAACAGCGTGATGCCGATGCTGCCCGTCGTGCTGTAGAGGTGGGTGGCAATGGTGTAGGGCGCCTCCAGCACCGCACGGATCTCCTCGGCCACCAGCAGGGCGGCGCGCCCGGCGGATTCCATGTCGGCGGCCACGTTGTGCACCAGCACCACAAACTCGTCGCCGCCCAGCCGGGCCACGGTGTCGCCGGGGCGCAGTTGCTGCGTGAGGCGCTGGGCCACCTGCATGAGCAGCGCATCGCCAATGGTGTGGCCGCGCGCGTCGTTGATCTGCTTGAAGTTGTCCAGGTCGATGTAGAGCACCGCCCCCACCTGCGCGGCCTTGAGGGCGCTGTGCAGGGCATGCTCCATGCGGTCGAGCAGCATGCGCCGGTTGGGCAGGCCTGTGAGGCCGTCGAAGTACGCCAGTTGGTGCGAGCGCGCCTCGGCCTGCTTGCGTTCGGTGATGTCGCGCGACAGAGCGATGAACCGGGCTTCGTCGCCCGGCATGGCGGCGTCCTTGCGGGCGATCGACAGCTCAAACCAGTGGGTTGTGCCGCCCAGCTCCAGCCGGTATTGGTGGCCCGCAGAGTAGCCCGTGTGGTGTGCGGCCTCCAGCGCGGCATGGCAGCCCGCCGCTGCTTCGGGTGGCACCACTTCGCTCATCAAACGCCCCAGAAACATCTCGGGCGGCAAGGCCAGCAGGTCTGACCGCGCCGACCGGTAATGGTGGATGCGGCCGTCCAGCCCCAGCTCGAACAGCAGGTCGGGGATGGCGTTGAGCGTGCTCTCCAGGTCATCGCGCGTGGCGCGCAGCTCTGCCGTCATGCCCCGCGCCAGGGCCACGGCCCGTTCACGGCCGGTGGCCAGCAACCAGGTGAACCAGGCCAGCACCAGGCTCAGCGCTCCCCCCATCAGCGCCACCGTATGGTGCCCACCATCCTGAAAGCGCTGCACAAAGGCCGGCAGGGGCACCATCTGCAGGGTCCAGCGGCGCCCCCCAAGCTCCAGCACCCGGTGTGCCTGCAGGTCACGGGAGGTGGCCGGCGTGGCAGACCAGCCCGCGTTGCGGAACAGGCTGGCATCGGTGGTTGCGCCGGGGTTGCCGGGGGCACTGGCTGTGGGGGTGCTGTCCAGAATCTGCAGGCCAATGTCCGGGTCGAACGCCCGGGACATTCCCTCGATCACGTCGGCCAGGCGAAACGGTGCGGACACCCAGCCCCGCAGCCCGGCACGCCGGCCATCCACGGTCTGCCGGTTGGCGCCTGCCTCGTACAGCGGCACGTACATCACCAGGCCCGGGTGGCTGTCCTGCATCAGCGTCAAACGGCCGGACAGCGCAAGATCGCCGGCATCCCGTGCGCGGTTCAGGGCCTCTTCGGCGACGGGCATGGTCAAAACGTCAAAACCCAGGACCTTGAGGTTGTCGCCCGCCAGCGGCTCGATGTGGGTGATGGGCGCATAGTGGGTGCGCTCGCCCGGGGGGCGCACGGTGTACCCAGAAAACCCGCGCTGGCGCATGTCGTCGGTGTGAGCCGCCAGTGCCGTTGCAGGCAACTGCATGATGAGCGACACCCCTTGCAGGCCGGGCCGTGTCTCCTGCAGTTGCAGCGCGCCGACATAGGCCTGGAACTCCTCCCGGTCAATGCGTTCGGAGCCCTCAAAATACCCTTTGACGCCGCGCAGCACCACCTCGTAGGTGGCCATCCGGTCCCGGAGGGTGTACGCAATCTGGTCGGCCGCTACCCGGAAGTTCTGCTCTTGCCTGGTGCGGGTGCTGCGCTCTTCACCGTGCCAGTACAAGAACGTCAGCCCCAGCGTGAGCAAGGCCACCAGCGGGGGCAACACCACCGGCAGCCAGCGGTGGCTGGCAGCACCCGGCACGGCCCCAAGGCCCCGTGCCGCCTGCGTGGGGGCCGTGGACTGATCGTTTCCCTCGTGAGAGTCTGGAGTCATTGCATCCTGGGTGGTGTGCCCGTCAACTGGAAGGCACGCACTGTGTGTGGCTGCCGGGGCAGTCTGCACCATTATGAACATCTATGAACATCTATGAACATCTGCCTTGCACTGCAAAGGGGCAGCAGATCAAGAAGGCCCTCAGCACACACGCCCGCCGCCCCAAAGCAACAGGCACTTCGCCATGGCCTGGGCGTTGTTGGATATGCTCATGCCACCTACAACCCCCATCAAGGGTGCGTAGCCACCAGCCCTATCCCCCTCAGCAACCAAAGACCCAGCATGGCATCGCTTGACTTCGACCTGGAGGCCTCTCATTTCCGCACTTTTTATGCGCAGCAGGTTGCCGCACTGGATGCCGCCTGCATGGCCATCACCGGCCTGGTGGCCGCCGCCGTGGCGCACGCAGGCGGTGTGGACATCGCCAAGGTCGAGGGCCGGGTGAAGGAAGCCGACGAATGCATCCGAAAATTCGTCCGAAAGTACCGCCCCGCGCTGGAAGAGAGCAACACGCCCTACGACATCCAGAGCTACATCACCGACCTCATCGGGGTGCGGGTGGTGTGCCTGTACGAGGATGAGCTGGAGAAGGTCGCCCAGATCGTGCGCACACATTTTGCGGTGATTGATGTCACGGACAAGGTGACTGCGGTGGAGAGCACCGAGGCATCGTTTGGCTACAAGGGCCTGCACCTGGATCTGCGGCTGGGCGATGCCGAGCGCGGCCTGCCAGAACACGCGGCTTACGCCCACTGGCCTTTCGAGCTGCAGGTGCGCACCATCATCCAGGACTCATGGAGCGTTCTGGACCACAAGATCAAGTACAAGAAGTCCATCCCGGGGCAGCTCAAGCGACGCATCAATGTGCTGTCGGCCCTGTTTGAGCTGGCCGACCGGGAGTTCCGCCAGATCCGGGACGCCACGGCGGCCGAGTTGCTGCAGGCCCCCGACGAAACCGCAGACCCCGCACCCGATGCCTCGGCCGATGCACAGGCACCCAGCAAGGCCGCAGGCAGCAGCAGCGAGCTCAACGCTTTCACCTTCCTGAAAATCGCCACCCATTTTTTCAAGGATTTCGAATTCGAGCCCACCAAGGTCGACGGTTTTGTGGACGACATCCAGGCCTGGTCACCCGGCATGACCCGCGCCCGCTTCAATGCCCTGATGCGCGAGACCATTGGTGTGGTCAAGCGCTACAAACAGCATTTTGAAGAGCAGAACCCCCAGGGCAGCTTCAACCCATACACCGTGATCCGGCACTGCCTGTACCTGAGCAACAAAAGCGCCTTCCGCCCTGCCCTGCGCAACTCGGCCCGCGAGTCGTTCGAGGCCTGGCTGCCCGACAACACCGAGCCCCGGCCACATTGACGGACTGGCAATCCCCTGGAAACCGCTGCGGGTGCCAGGGCAAGACCCGGCCTGGCCACCGGATGCGCATGTCGCATAGGTGACTTGGCATTGGTGGTTTTACTCCATGCGCTTGTTACCAAGTGCTGCTATATTGCACTGCAACAAAACGGAGTTTCGCCCCATGCTGTACCACATCTACGAAACCCAGCGCTCCCTGATGGAGCCCTTCACCGACTTTGCGCAGGCGGCTTCCAAGTTGTTCAGCAATCCGGTGTCCCCCTTGAGCCAGACCTCGGCGGCCCAGCGCATGGCCGCTGGGTATGACCTGCTCTATCGCCTGGGCAAAGACTACGAAAAGCCAGCCTTTGACATCCATACCGTGGATGTGGACGGCATTGGTGTGGCCATCCACGAGCGCATCGAGGTCGACAAGCCGTTTTGCGAACTGCGCCGTTTCAAGCGTTTTTCGGACGACCCCGCCACGCTGACCAAGCTCAAGACCCAGCCCGTGGTGCTGATCGTCGCCCCCCTGTCGGGCCACTACGCCACCTTGCTGCGCGACACCGTGCGCACCATGCTCAAGGACCACAAGGTCTACATCACCGACTGGAAGAACGCCCGCCTGGTGCCCCTGTCCGAGGGGGAGTTCCACCTCGATGACTACGTGAACTACGTGCAGGAGTTCATCCGCCACCTGCAGGGCGAGTACGGCAACTGCCATGTGATCAGCGTCTGCCAGCCCACCGTGCCCGTGCTGGCGGCCGTGTCGCTGATGGCAAGCCGGGGCGAGAAGACACCACTGACCATGACCATGATGGGCGGCCCCATCGACGCGCGCAAATCGCCCACCTCGGTGAACAACCTGGCGACCAACCGTAGTTTTGAGTGGTTCGAGAACAACGTGATCTACCGCGTGCCCGACAAGTTTCCGGGCGCCGGCCGCCGTGTGTATCCGGGCTTCCTGCAGTACACCGGCTTCGTGGCCATGAACCCTGACCGCCATGCGTCCAGCCACTACGACTACTTCAAGGACCTGATCAAGGGAGACGACGCCAGCGCCGAGGCCCACCGCAAGTTCTACGACGAGTACAACGCCGTGCTGGACATGGACGCGGACTACTACCTGGAAACCATCCAGACGGTGTTCCAGGACTACAAGCTGGTCAACGGCACCTGGGATGTCCGCTCGCCGGCTGGCAAGATCGAGCGTGTGCGTCCGCAGGACATCACCGCCACGGCTCTTTTCACGGTGGAAGGCGAGCTGGACGACATCTCCGGCTCGGGCCAGACTGAGGCAGCCCACGACCTGTGCAGCGGCATCGTGCGCAAGGAACAGCGCCACATGGAGGCCAAGGGTGCCGGGCATTACGGTATCTTCAGTGGCCGCCGCTGGCGCGATCTGGTGTACCCCAAGGTGCGCGAATTCATTTTGGAGCATGAAGTAACGCCCCAGAGCGAGACCACACCGGCCCCCGCACCCGTGGCCAAGGCCACAGCCCCTGTTGCCGTTGCTGCTCCTGCCAAGCCCAAGCCCAAGCCCAAGGCCAGCCCACGTCCACAGCCCAAGCCAGCGGTGAAGGCGGCCCCTGCGGCGTCTCCTGCCCGCGCTGCGGCCAAACCAGCCGCAGTGGTGGCACCGGTGGCCACTCGCTGGGTCAAGGCGGAAGGTACCGCTCAGCCGACCGGTGCGGCAGAGCCAGCGCAGGCCGACCTCGGCACGGCCAAGGCCACGGCGACGGCCACGGCAGCCCCCGCTTCGCGCGGCACCAGCCGCAGCAGCAAGGCGCGCAAGGCTTGATTCGCCCCCCACAAGCCAACACCCCCACCCACGCTGCCCCGCCGAACCTTGCAGCGCGGATTGATGCCGCGCTGCCCCAGACGCAGTGCACGCGCTGCGGCTACCCCGACTGCGCCACCTATGCACAAGCGATTGCAGACGGTGAAGCGGCCATCAACCAGTGCCCGCCTGGTGGCGCCGAGGGCATAGCGCGCCTGGCGGCCATCACCGGCCTGCCCGCCCTGCCACTGAGTGCAGAGCATGGTGTGGAAGGCCCGCGCACTGTGGCCTTCATCGATGAAGCTTGGTGCATTGGCTGCACGCTGTGTATCAAGGCCTGCCCGACGGACGCCATCGTGGGCTCCAACAAGAGGATGCACACGGTGATCGAGCCCTGCTGCACCGGGTGCGAGCTGTGTATCCCCGTCTGCCCCGTGGACTGCATCCAGCTCGACAATGTCAGCGGCGCGGCCACCGGCTGGGCCGCATGGTCCGCGCCCCTGGCCCAGCAGGCGCGCCAGCGCTATCAGCAGCATCGCCAGCGCGTGCCGCTGGAAGACATTGAAGACGAGTCCTTGAGCGCGCCCCGTGAGCCCGGCCCCATGGCAGCAACGGCCGCCGTTGCCGCCGAAGGAGCCGACGCTCGCAAGGCCGCCATTGCCGCCGCCATGGAGCGCGCACGGCAGCGCCGGGAACAAGGCCCGCGCTGAACGGCAACCGGTGACAGGTGGCAGGTGTGGCGGAACACCGCCACAAAGAACAATGCCCCGCCTCCCACGCCGTGTCCCGCAGCTAGCCCAGTGTGTGCCAACGGGCCAAGTGCGTTTTTGCGCTCTCAGAACCTGTTCAAAATCTTCTGGGGGATCGCGGTGGAGTGCACTCGGGATGAGTGGATGCCTTAAATGCGCCGCATGGGCTCATGCCCATGCAAGCCGCCGAGGCCTTCAATCGCCCGATTTCACGCCGGCCCTTCGGACAAGTGCCTTGCCGGGCAGCCTGCGGCGTTGCGGCGCTTGTGGATCGCCGGGCTCTCCACCGCGCACCGCGCCTAGCACCCCATCCCGGCAAGGTGCTTGCGCGACCCCGAAAAGATCTAGAACAGGTTCTAACGCGCCGCCAGGGACTTGTAGACCCCACAACCCACGTACAGATCGCCCACACGGCCGACATACGACATCTTGGTCTGCACGGCGCCCGTGGCCGGGTTGTTGATGTCGTACTCCACCCAGCCTGGGGCCTGGTCGGCCTGGGCGACGATGTCGCTCACCAGCCGGTCGCCCGCAATGCCCGGAATATCCTGCACCCGGGTGCCCACCTTGGCCGGGTTGCCCCCAAACGCCCGGTAGGTGCCCGCCGTGTCCAGCACAAACACATACATGTCCCGGTCGTGGTAGGGCTGGTTCTTGTCTGTCACGTTGCGCAGGAACTGGTCCTGCGAAGTGGTCTTGTGCAAGGCCGCAGCCCTCTGAACCAGCGCCACGGCCTCATCGGCCGTGCCCTGCTGCAGGCGGAACGCCGCCACCGCCTGCGACAGCGTGGACGCGCGCTGCTCCAAGGCCTCGGCCTGCTGGACGGCGTGCCCCACCATCTGCGCGTTGTGCTGGGTAATCTGGTCCAGCTGCTGCACGGCCGAACTCACCTCGCTCAGCCCGGTGCTCTGCTCGGCGCTGGAGCCCGAAATCTCGGTCATGCTGGCGGCCACACTGCGGATGCCGCCGGCCATGTTGGCAATGCCATCGCCGGCCGAGCGGATCAACCCTGCGCTGGCTTCCACCTGGCTGACCGAGGCGCCGATCAGCTCGCGGATCTCGCGTGCCGCATCACCCGAGCGCTTGGCCAGGGTGCGCACTTCGCCCGCCACCACCGCAAAGCCCCGGCCCTGCTCGCCAGCCCGGGCCGCCTCCACGGCGGCGTTCAGCGCCAGGATATTGGTCTGGAACGCGATGCTGTCGATGACACCGATGATTTCGGTCATGCGGCGCGCGCCCTGCTGGATCGCCTCGACCGACTGCACGGCTCGGGCCATGGCCTCGGCCCCGGCATCGGCGGCCTTGCGCACATCGGCCGCCCGAGCGTCGGCGCTCCGCGCAGTCTGGGCGTTGTTCTGCACGGCCGACGACAGCTGCTCCACGCTGGCGGCCGTCTGCTCCAGATTGGCCGCCTGCTGTTCGGTGCGGTCGGCCAGCGAGCGGTTGCCTTGCGCCAGACTCTGGCCCGCATGGGCTACCAGCGCCGCATTGCTGCGGATGTCGGCCACCATGGACGACAGCGTGAGCACCATCTGGTCAAGCGACTGCGCCATGGCGCCCACCTCGTCCTGGCCATAGACCCCCGCACGCGCACTCAGATCACCGTTGGTGGTTTGCTCCATGGCGCGCGACAGCCCCGCCAGATCGGACGACAGGCTCAGGTACAGCGCCAGCAGCACATACAACAAGGCCACTGCACCCACAGCCCCGCCCCACCCTGGCGCTGCGGCGGTGGCGGCCAGCACCACCGCGATCAAGACACCCAGCGTCGCCAGCTTGCCGGGCAGGTGCCATCTGCGCATCCACCAGAGTCCGGGGCGCAGCGGTAGGAATCCAGACATCTTGTCTCCTGTTATCGTTCTTTCGAGTGGCAGATGCTATGCCCCAGCTCTTACGCTGGATTGACACGGGGACCAGGGCTGGCTGCAGGCAGTACCAGGCAACCCGCACCGCAGCAGTGCACGGCACCCTGGGCAGAGCCCCGTCGGCCATGCCATTCGCCCATAATGTCGCTCCATGAACCCCCTGCTCTCCCACCTCCAGCCCTACCCGTTCGAGCGGCTGCGACAACTCTTTGCGGGGGTGACCCCCCCGGCGGCTTACAGCCCCATCAGCCTGGGCATGGGTGAGCCGCGCCATCCTACACCGCAGTTCATCAAAGATGCATTGAGTAACAATCTGGGCGGACTGGCCAGCTACCCCGCCACGGCCGGAGAACCCCGGCTGCGCGAGGCCTTCACGCGCTGGCTGAACCAGCGCTACGCACTCACCCTGGATGCGGGCACCCAGGTCCTGCCCGTGAACGGTTCGCGCGAGGCACTGTTTGCCTTCGCCCAGACCATCATCGACCCCTCCCAAGGCCAGCCCCTGGTGGTCTGCCCCAACCCGTTCTACCAAATCTACGAAGGCGCTGCGCTGCTGGCCGGCGCCCAGCCCTACTACGCGCCCAGCGACCCGGCACGCAACTTTGCGGTGAACTGGGACACGGTGCCCGCATCGGTGTGGGAACGCACGCAGCTGCTGTTTGTATGCTCTCCGGGCAACCCCACGGGCGCTGTGATGCCCCTTGGCGAATGGAGAAAACTCTTCGAGCTGAGCGACCGTTATGGTTTCGTGATCGCGTCGGACGAGTGCTATAGCGAGATTTATTTCCGCGACGAACCGCCCCTCGGGGGCCTGCAGGCCGCAGAGCAACTGGGCCGCCATGACTTCAAGAACCTGATCTCGTTCACCAGCCTGTCCAAGCGCAGCAACGTGCCCGGCCTGCGCAGCGGCTTTGTGGCGGGCGATGCCGCGCTGATCAAGGCCTTTTTGCTGTACCGCACCTACCACGGCAGTGCCATGAGCCCGATCGTGCAGGCGGCCAGCATTGCCGCCTGGGGCGACGAGCAGCATGTGGTGGAAAACCGCACGCGCTACCGCAAGAAATTCGCCCAGGTCACGCCCCTGCTGGCGGGTGTCATGGAGGTCGCCCTCCCGGACGCTGGTTTCTACCTCTGGGCCAAGGTGCCCGATGCCCTGGGCATGACCGACGCCGAGTTCGCGCGGGCTCTCCTGGCTCAATACAATGTCACGGTGCTCCCCGGCAGCTACCTGGCCCGCGAGGCCCAGGGCAGCAACCCCGGCGCCCAGCGCGTGCGCATGGCCCTGGTGGCCGAAACCGAAGAATGCGTAGAGGCCGCGCTGCGCATCGTGCAATTCATCCAATCCCGTACTGCCTGACCGACAGACATAGAGACTGACTGACAACAACATGACCCAACAACTGCAAACCATCATCGACAACGCCTGGGACAACCGCACCAGCCTCTCGCCCGCCGCCGCCCCCAAGGAGATCCAGGACGCTGTCGAGCACGTGATCGCCGAACTGAACAACGGCACGCTGCGCGTGGCCACGCGCGAAGGCGTGGGCCAATGGACCGTGCACCAGTGGATCAAGAAGGCCGTGCTGCTGTCCTTCCGCCTGAAGGACAACGAAGTCGTCAAGGCCGGTGACCTGGGCTTTTATGACAAGGTGCAGACCAAGTTTGCCCACCTGACCGAAGACGAAATGAAGGCCACCGGCGTGCGCGTGGTGCCCCCAGCCGTGGCCCGCCGTGGCAGCTTCATCGCCAAGGGCGCGATCCTGATGCCTTCCTACGTGAACATCGGCGCCTATGTGGGCGAAGGCACCATGGTCGACACCTGGGCCA
>JADMJR010000051.1 GCA_018780365.1 Acidovorax sp.
TAGGGCAGGTTGCGGCGCTCGGCCCAGTTGCCCACGGCGTCGAAGTCGATGTTGACCATCACACACACCTTCTCGCGGCCATCGCCCAGCGCGACCACTTCCTTGATGTGCGGGAAGAACTTGAGCTTGTTCTCCACATACTTGGGCGCAAACATGGCGCCGTCGTTGGCGCCGCCCTTGATGCGGCCCACGTCTTTCACGCGGTCGATGATCTTCAGGTGACCCTGCGCATCGAGGAAGCCCGCATCGCTGGTGTGGTACCAGCCATCGGCCGTGAGCACCTCGGCCGTGGCCTTGGGGTTCTTGTAGTACTCCTTCAGCAGTCCGGCCGACTTGACCATGATCTCGCCGTTGTCGGCCACCTTGATCTGCACGCCCCGGATGGGCACGCCCACCGTGTCGGCGCGTGCCTGGTTGTCGGGCTGGAGGCAGACGAACACGGCGGTTTCGGTGGAGCCGTACAGCTGCTTGAGGTTGATGCCGATGGAGCGGTAGAAGGTGAACAGGTCGGGGCCAATGGCCTCGCCTGCCGTGTAGGCCACGCGCACGCGGCTGAACCCCAGGTTGTTGCGCAGCGGGCCGTAGACCAGCAGGTTCCCGAGCGCGTACTTGACGCGGTCCATGAAGCCCACGGCCTCGCCGTCCATCAGCGCCGGGCCCACGCGCTTGGCCACGGCCATGCAGGCGTGGAACATCTTGCGCTTGAGGGCGCCCGCGTCTTCCATGCGGATCATCACGCTGGTGAGCAGGCCTTCAAAAATGCGCGGCGGCGCAAAGTAGTAGGTGGGGCCCACTTCCTTCAGGTCGATGGTCACGGTGCTGGCCGACTCGGGGCAGTTGACCACGTAGCCGCAGGCCAGCCACTGGGCGTAGCTGAAGATGTTCTGGCCGATCCAGGCCGGGGGCAGGTAGGCCAGCACTTCTTCGCTGCTGGTGAGTTTGTCGAACTCGGCACCCGCGCTGGCGCGGTCCAACAGCGTGCTGTGGGTGTGCACCACGCCCTTGGGGTTGCCCGTGGTGCCCGAGGTGAAGAACATGGCGGCCACGTCGCCGGGCTGGGCCTTGGCCACCTCGCTCTGGAACCACTGGGGGTGCTTGGCGACATGGGCGGCACCGGCCTCGATCAGTGCATCCAGCGAGGCCAGGCCTGGCTCTGCGTAGTTGCGCAGGCCGCGTGGGTCGTCAAAGAAGATGTTGGAAATCTGCGGGCACTGCTCGCGGATTTCGAGCAGCTTGTCCACCTGCTCCTGGTCTTCCACCAGGCAAAAGCGCACCTCGGCGTTGTTGAGCGGGAAGATGCACTCGGCACCCACGGCATCCTGGTACAGCGGCACTGGAATGGCGCCCAGCGACTGGGCGGCCAGCATGGTGGCGTACAGGCGGGGGCGGTTGGCGCCAATCACCACCATGTGTTCATGGCGCTGCAGCCCGGCCAGGTGCAGGCCGGCGGCCACCTGCTCCACCAGCCGCACCAGGTCAGCCCAGCTGTGGGTTTGCCAGATGCCATATTCTTTTTCGCGCAGGGCCGGGGCCGTGGGGCGCTCGGCGGCATGCTTGAGCAGCAATTGCGGGAACGTGGTCAACATTGCAGGTTCCTAAAAGTGAGTGGGTGTCCGCCCGGTGACAGCCGGGAGCGCGGCCTTGTGGCTGCGTGATGGGAGGGATGCTATGGCGGACTTTGACGCCATCTTGTCTTGCCGACGACAATTTACGGGAAACTACTCATTGGGTGAAACCCTGCCTTGGCGTGCCGGGCCCGTGCCGTGTGGTGGCAGCGAACAACGGAAGGGGCCTTCACATGGGAGCGGTATCCTCAAGGCATGTACGCCCCGTTTTTCGGCCTTCAGCACCCCCCCTTTTCTATTGCCCCGGACCCGCGCTATCTGTTCATGAGCGAGCGGCACCGCGAGGCGCTGGCGCATCTGCTCTATGGGCTGGATGCGGGCGGGGGCTTTGTGTTGCTCACGGGCGAAGTGGGGGCGGGCAAGACCACGGTGTGCCGCTGTTTTCTGGAGCAGATTCCGGCGCACTGCAACGTGGCCTACATCTTCAACCCCAAGCTCACCGTGGGCGAGCTGCTGCGCTCGATCTGCGACGAGTTTGGCGTTCCGCACAAGCCCACCGTGCCGGGGGTGGAGACGGTCAAGGACTACATCGACCCGCTCAACGCATCGCTGCTGGCTGCTCACGGCGCGGGGCGCAACACCGTGCTCATCATCGACGAGGCGCAGAACCTGTCGGCCGATGTGCTGGAGCAGCTGCGCCTTTTGACCAACCTGGAGACCAGCGAGCGCAAGCTGCTGCAGATCATCCTGATCGGCCAGCCGGAGCTGCGCGCCATGGTCGCCAGCCCCTCGCTGGAGCAGTTGGCGCAGCGCGTGATTGCGCGCTTTCACCTCGATGCGCTCAGCCCGCAGGAGACGCAGCAGTACATTGCCCACCGCCTGGCTGTGGCGGGCCTGAACGGCCCGCAGCCCTTCAGCCCGCGCGCCATCCGGCGCGTGCATGTGCTTTCGCGCGGCGTGCCCCGGCGCATCAACCTGTTGTGCGACCGCGCGCTGCTGGGCGCATACGCTGCAGGGGGGCGCGAGGTGAGTGCGTCCATCGTCCACCGCGCGGCGCGTGAGGTGTTCGATGCGCCAGCCACCGCGGCCGCAGCCGCAGCGCGCAGCCGCGCCCACGGGACCCTGCCGCGCTGGGCGGTGGCGGGCCTGGGGGTGGTGGCCGGTGCTGCGCTGGTGGCAGCCGGGGGCTGGGCGCTGGGCGCGTGGCCGCTGCAGCCGCCGCGTGGCGGTGTGCCCGTGCCGATGGGCGCCGATGCCCCGCAGCCGCCGGCCAGTGCTGCGGTGGTGGCGGGCGCAGGCGCGCGGCGCACAACACCGGCGGCAGCCCCCGCCAGCGCCGCCTCGGCACCTGCTGCAGTGGCTGCACTTGCTGCACCTGCCACCGCAGCGCTGCCCGACCTGCAGCAGTTTCTGGCCGCGCTGCCCGCCAGCGATGCCCCGGCCTGGCAGGCGCTGGCCTCCAGCTGGGGGGCCAGCGTGGCCGACGGCGTGGACGCCTGTGCCGCGCTGCCGCGCGACGGGTTGCGCTGCTACCGCAACCGCCGCGCGGGCCTGAACCTGCTGCGTCAGATCGACCGGCCGGTGCTGCTGACGCTGTTCCCGTCGGACGAGGGCGATGTGGCCGTGTCTGTCATGTTGCGTGGCCTGGATGCGGACACCGCCACGCTGGAGGGTGCAGGCCACACGCTGCGGGTGCCGGTGGCCGAGCTGGCCCAGGTGTGGCGCGGCGACATTGCCACGCTGTGGCGCACCCCGCCCGGTATGCCGGACAAAGGCGACATTGCCGACACCAGTGCCGGTGCGGCCTGGCTCGACAAACAACTGGCCACGCCAGCCGCCGGGGGCGCGGCGGGCTCGGGTGTGGGCGGGCGGCCCGCCACACCGGCCGTGCGCCAGTCCCGCATCCAACGATTCCAGCTGGCCCAGGGCGTCACCCCCGACGGCCGTGCTGGCCCCCTGACCCTCATGCTGCTCAACCGCGTCAACGGCGTGAGCGAACCGCGCTTGCGCACTGGAAGCTGATCCCCATGTCCTACATCCTTGATGCGCTGCGGCGCGCGGAAGCCGAACGGGGCCGGGGTGCCGTGCCGGGCCTCCACACCCAGGCGGTCGTGCCCGGCGCCGTGCCCGTGGCCGGGCGGCCGGCCATCTCCCCCGCGCTGGTGGCGGCGGCCGTGGTGGCGGTGGCTGGTGTGGCAGCGGCAGGCACCTGGTGGGCGATGCAACGCCCCGCGCCAGCGGCTGCTGTGGTGGTGGCAGCGGCCCCTGCTCCGGCGGCGCCCGCTGCCCCGGCGGTGCCGGCCGTACCCGTTGCGCCTGCGGCACCCATTGCGCCGGCGGCTCCCGTGCCAGCGCAGGCGGCGCCCCAGCGCCCTGAGCCACGCCCTGTGGAAAAACGCGAGGCCCCGTCCCCGCGCGAGAAGCCCGCAGCGGCGCCGCTTGCGCCCCGCGCCATACCGGCCGAGCCGCCACCCCGTGCCCGCGCGGCCGAGCCCACACGCGCGCCTGCGGTGCTGGCGCCTGTGCCGGTTCTCAAGGAGCCAGCGGCGGCGACCACGGCCACCGGCACGGTGTTTGCCCAGTCTGACCTGCCCGAGGCCGTGCGCGCGCAGTTGCCTGCGCTGAAGATCTCCGGGGTCACCTATTCCGGCAACCCGGTGTACCGTATGGCCATCGTCAACGGGCAGGTGCTGCACGAGGGCGATGCGGCCGGCCCGGGGCTGCTGCTGGAGAGGATCGAGCCCGGGCGCACGGTCTGGTCCTTCAAGGGCTACCGGTACGGGCTGGCGTCACAGTAGACGCCGAAGGGGCTCGGATAGATGAAAAAATGGCGGCTGGCGCCTGATGGGTAATCTTTTGTTGCTATTAAATATGTAGCAATTGCGCTGCATGTGCATGTGCACGTGCAGCCCCATCAGCGGATAAAGCGCCCGTCGCGCCCCACCAGGGTCAGCTCCACAAAACGCGAGGCATTGCGCTCTGGTGTGCTCGCACTGATCTCGAAGCCGCCCAGGTCCCACTTCTTGAGGTTCCAGGTGGCGTCGATGAAGGCTGCACGTGAGGGGTTGCGGCCAGCGCGCTGCAGGGCCTCGGCGAACACGCGGGCGTTGATGTAGCCCTCCAGCGCCAGGTGCGAAGGCTCGGCCGTGGCGCCCGACGCTTTCCAGGCGGCCTGGAAGTCGCGCACCACCGGCATGACCACGTTGGAGGGCAGGGGCACGACCTGCGAAATCGCCATGCCCGTGGCGTCCGCGCCCAGGGCCTTGACGGTGGCGGGCGTGCCCATCACCGACAGCGCATACAGCGTCACGCCGCGCTTGAGGGCCCGGAAGGCCTTCACGAATTCCAGCGTGGGTTTGCCCGCCAGGCCAATCACGATGGCCTCGAGGTTGCCACCCGCCAGTTTGGTGGCTGCGGCGCCTGCATCCGAGGCGTTGCTCTCCACCGTCACGTTCAGCGCCTCGGGCAGCTTGAGCCGGTCCATCGACTGCTTGGCCGCGCTGAACACCTCTTTGCCGAATGCATTGTTCTGGTAGACGATGCCGATGCGCTGGATGCCGATGGTGGACAGGTGCTGCACCAACTTTTCGGCCTCGTCGGCGTAGCTGGCCCGGATGTTGAATACGTTGCGGGCGTTTTTGGTGCGGCTCAGCTGGGCCCCGGTGAAGGGCGCAAAGAACGGGATGCCGCTGTCGATCACCTTGGGCAGCATGGCGTCGATCATGGGCGTGCCCATGCAGTTGAACAG
>JADMJR010000154.1 GCA_018780365.1 Acidovorax sp.
CTGCCGTGGTGGGCGCCAACAAGAAGGCCTTCTTCGGCCACGTCAACAAGTCGCGTGTGATCGTCACGCTGACCAAAACCCTGTAGCCCTCCAAGCTACACGGGCGCTGGGCGCTAGACGCAGGGCGCGCAGCTTCGTCACAACACGCAGCGCAGCGCCCGCTCCCCTGCTAAGCGCAGCCGCTCTTTCAGCGATGCGGGCGCGAGCACCTCGAACTCCACATCAAGGGCCATGAGCCAGTACACCAGCGAGTCGTTGGCGGCGCACTCCAGCTGGCAACGCTGCCCCTGGTCCAGGGTGGACACCACACCAACAGACGGCGGGATGCGGCGCGACATGACGGCGTAGGGCGCGTGCAGCACCACCCGCGCCTGTTCGGCGTGGTGCGGCGCAGAGATGGAGCGCGACACGTAGCCCTTCAAATCGCCCCCGTCGGGCGAGGCCCGGGGCGCGAAATGTGCGCCCACCTGCGGGTCGCCCACGATGCGGTCAATGCGGAAGGTGCGCCAGTCGTTGCGCACCCTGTCCCACGCCACCAGGTACCAGCGCTGGCCGGTGTGCACCACACCCTGCGGCTCTACCGAGCGCTGCGCGCTGCGGCCCTGGCCGTCCTCGTAGTGGAACTCGGTGCGCAGCTGGTCGCGGCAGGCCGACGCGAGTGTGGCCAGCACCGAGGCCTCCACCACCGGCCCTGTGCGCGTGAGCGGCAGGATGGCCGAGCGCAGCGCGTCCACGCGCTTGCGCAGGCGCGCGGGCATGGCCTGCTCCAGCTTGACGAGCGCGCGCAATGCGGGCTCTTCAATGCCCCCCACCGCACCGGCCGTGGCGGTGCGCAGCGCAATCGATACCGCCAGGGCTTCCTCGTCGTCCAGCAGCAGCGGCGGCAGGGCCTGCCCGGCCCGAAACGCATAGCCGCCCGCCACGCCACTGCTGGCCTGCACCGGGTAGCCCAGCTGGCGCAAGCGGTCGATGTCGCGCCGCAAGGTGCGGGGATGCACTTCCAGGCGCTCGGCCAGGTCCGGGCCCATCCAGTGGGCACGCGTTTGCAGCAGCGAAAGCAGGCGCAGCAGGCGAGTCGATGAACTGAGCATGGCGCCACTGTACTTTCTATTGAGGGCCAAAACTGTCCGCAATGGTTTTTACAGTGGCAACACCTTTTCTTCGACCACGACCAAGGAGTTCTCCATGTCCATCGTCTTTTACTGGCACCCCATGTCCAGCGCCACCCCCATCGCCTGCGCTCTCGCCGAACTGGGCGTGCCGCATGAGCGCGTGAAGATCGACATCCGCACCGGCGAACAACGCCGCCCCGACTTTCTGGCCCTCAACCCCAACGGCAAGGTGCCCACGCTGACGGTGGACAGCGCCCCCATGTTCGAGGCCCTGGCCATCCACCTGTGGCTGGGCCATCGCTTTGGCGTGGAGCGTGGCCTGTGGCCCGCAGGCACGTCCGAGGCGTTGCAGGCCCTATCGTGGTGCACTTGGGCGTATGTGACCTATGGCGCGCTGGTGGGACGCCTGCATGTGGCAACCCAGGGCGAAGAGGTCTGGCGCAACGCCGCCCAAGCAGAAGCCCTTCTGCGTCAACTGAGCGAGTTGCTGGCAGTGCTGGACGCGCGGCTGGCCCGGCAACCCTGGATGCTGGGTGCGGACTATTCGCTGGTGGATTTAGTAGTGGGCTCGGTGCTGGGCTACAGCGTGTACCTGGGCGCCCCCGTCAACGCGCACCCGCATGTGCAGGCCTGGCTGGCCCGGGTACAGGCACGGCCCGCCATGCAGATCGAAGCGTGAGGCAGCGGGAGCAAGCCCCTTTGGCACCGCTCAGAGCAGCACGATGTCGTACTGCTCCTGCCCCATCGCGCTCTCGGCCTGCAGCGAGATGGGCTTCTTGATGAAGTCGGAGAGCCCGGCTAGGTGCTGGCTTTCCTCGTCCAGGAACAGCTCCACCACCCGGGCCGAGGCCACCACGCGGAACTCGCGCGGGTTGAACTGGCGGGCTTCGCGCAGGATCTCGCGCAGGATGTCGTAGCAGACGCTGCGCGCGGTCTTCACGCTGCCCTTGCCCTGGCAGGCTTCGCAGGGCTCGCACAGCATGTGGGCCAGGGATTCGCGGGTGCGCTTGCGCGTCATCTCCACCAGGCCCAGTTGCGAGAAGCCGCTCGACGACATGGTCTTGACCCGGTCGCGCGCGAGCTGTTTCTTGAACTCCGACAGCACGGCCTGCTGGTGGTCCTCACGCACCATGTCGATGAAGTCCACAATGATGATGCCGCCCAGATTGCGCAGGCGCAGCTGGCGGGCAATGGCCTGGGCAGCCTCCAGGTTGGTCTTGAAGATGGTGTCGTCGAAATTGCGGGCACCCACGTAGCCGCCCGTGTTCACGTCGATGGTGGTGAGCGCCTCGGTCTGGTCCACGATGAGGTAGCCGCCCGATTTCAGCTCCACCCGGCGCCCCAGGGCCTTGGCCACTTCCTCATCGATGGAGTACAGGTCAAAAATCGGCCGCTCGCCCTTGTAGTGCTGCAGCTTGCCAGCCGCCGCAGGCATGAACTCCTGCCCAAACGCGCGCAGGCGCTGGAACTGCTCCATCGAGTCGAGCCGGATGGTCTGCGTGTGATCGCCCACCAGGTCGCGCAGCACGCGCTGCAGCAGGTCCAGGTCCTGGTGCAGCAGCGACATGGCGGGCAGCTTGAGCGATGCCTCCTTGATGCGCGCCCAGGTCTTGCGCAGGTAGGCAATGTCCTCAGCCAGTTCTTCGTCGGTGGAGTCTTCGCCGTTGGTGCGCAGGATAAAGCCGCCACCGCCACCCGACGCCTTGTCGCCCACCAGCGCCTGCAGCCGCGCACGCAGCGCATCCCGCTCGGCGGGCGGGATCTTCTGCGACACGCCCACATGATCGTCCTGCGGCAGAAACACCAGCAGACGGCCCGCAATGCTGATCTGCGTGGACAGCCGCGCGCCCTTGGTGCCAATCGGGTCCTTGATGACCTGCACCATGAGGGCCTGGCCCTCGAACACCTGCTTTTCAATCGGCACCTGGGGCTCGTTCTTGCGGGCGAATGCAGGCGGCTCGCCATCGGGCTGACGCTGCCACACATCGGCCACATGCAAAAAGGCGGCGCGCTCCAGGCCGATATCAATAAAGGCCGACTGCATGCCCGGCAGCACGCGCGAGACCTTGCCCAGATACACGTTGCCCACCAGGCCCCGCTCCAGCGTGCGCTCGATGTGCAGCTCCTGCACGGCGCCGTGCTCCACCACGGCCACACGCGTCTCCTGCGGCGACCAGTTGATCAGGATGTCTTGTTGCATGGCTTCTTCTTTTCTCGAATCGGTAACGTTCTCGCTGCCCGTGGAAACACCGCTGCGCCAGGCCAGTGCCGCCGGGGAACTGGCTTTGCCAGGCCCTTGGCGGCGTCCCCTTGGGGGGAAGGCGCCGCAGGCGACTCAGGGGGGCGTCATATCTGAAAGCCCGCTGCGCGCAACAGTTGCGCTGTCTCATACATGGGCAGACCCATGATGCCCGAATAGCTGCCCGCCAGGTGCTCCACATACGCCGCCGCCCGCCCCTGGATGCCATAGGCCCCTGCCTTGCCCAGCGGCTCGCCCGTGGCCACATAGGCGCCGATCTGCGCGGGTGTCATGGCGGCAAAGGTCACGCGCGACACCGACAGTGCCGCCAGCCGTTTGCCGCCCACCTGCAGCGCTACGGCGGTGAGCACACGGTGCTCATGCCCCGCCAATTCGGCCAGCATGCGCGCAGCATGCGGCGCGCCGTCGGGCTTGCCATAGATGGTGCGGCCCAGGGCCACGGTGGTGTCGGAGCACAGGATGGGCGCATCGGGCAAACCCCGCCGCGCGCGCCGGGCCACGGCGGCATCAAGCTTGAGGCCGGTCACACGTTCCACATAGGCCGTGGGCGCTTCGCCGGGCAGCACCACTTCGATGGCTTCGGTGTCTTCGGCCTCGTCACCGTCCACATTGGGCAGCAGCAGTTCGTGGCGCACGCCCAGTTGTTCAAGCAGCTGGCGCCGGCGTGGGCTCTGGGAGGCAAGGTAGATGAAGTCAGGCATGAACAGATTCTGAATAAAAATCGGCTCTAGCGCCTGTCCATCAAGCGCTAGTAGCTATGAAAACAATAGTATTGCAAACAGCAGCACAGGGCACCTGCCTCATTCGCGGTGGTAAGGATGCCCGGCGTTCACCGACCAGGCCCGGTACAGCTGCTCGATGAGTAGCACGCGCACCATGGCGTGCGGCAAGGTCAGGTCGGACAGGCGGATGCGCTCATGCGCCCCCTGGCGAAAGGCCGGGTCCAGACCATCGGGGCCGCCAATGACCAGGGCCACATCGTCACCGCCCAGCTGCCAGCCCTTCAGGCGCTCGGCCAGGGCCTTGGTGGTGAGGTTGGTGCCCCGTTCGTCCAGCGCCACCACGCGCGTGCCACGCGGGATGGCGGCTTCGATGCGCTCGCGTTCGGCAGCGTACAGCGTCTCCAGCGTCTTGGAGCCGCGCGGCTCGGTCTTGACGGCCTTGAGTTCGACCTTCAACTCGGGCGGAAAACGTTTGGCGTAGTCGTCGTACGCGGTCTGCGCCCAGTCGGGCACCCGCTGCCCGACCGCCACTATCAGCAGCTTCATGGATCAACCTGGATGCGTGAGGGGCAGGCTGCCGCGGCAGAAGACGCGCGGTGCCGCCCCACAGATCAGCCCCTGCGGGCCGGAGCCTTCTTGGCGGCGGGCTTGGCTGCCGCCTTGGGTGCCGACGCAGAAGCGGGCTTGGCTGCCGCGCGTGAGGGGGCCTTGGCGGCAGGCGACTTCTTGGCCGCAGGCTTTTTGGCGCCCACAGGCTTGACCACCACCGTCTTGATCGGGGTCTTCGTGGCTGCAGGCTTCTTGGCAGCCAACGTGCCGGTGGTCTTGCTGGTCGGCTTGTTGGCGCTGGTCTTGGCTGCAACCTTGGCGGGTGCGGCCTTGGCCGTGGTTTTGGCCGCAGGCCTTGCAACCGTTTTGGCAGCGGTCTTGGCCGCAGTTTTGGCAACGGCCTTGACCGTGGCCTTGCCCGACCGGGCGGCTACCGTGGGGGCCGCAGCCTTTTTGGCGGGGGCCTTGGCTGCTGCCTTCGCGCCCGACTTGGCGGCCTTCTGCGCCGACTTCTTTTCGGCCAGCTCGGTGGCTGCACTGGAGACAGGCTTGGCCGCACCCAGCTTCAGGCGCACGGGCGTGTCGCCCCACAACTCTTCCAGGCGGTAGTACTGGCGGATGGCGGGCTGCATGATGTGCGCCACGGCG
>JADMJR010000002.1 GCA_018780365.1 Acidovorax sp.
TGTGCTTGAGCACATCCCATTCCCAGCAGAAGTTCTCCATGAACTGGCTGGGCAGCTCCACCGCATCCCATTCCACGCCGCCGATGCCGGAGACATCGCGCTCGTTCACCTGCGTGAGCATGTGGTGCAGGCCATGGCCGAATTCGTGGAACAGCGTGATCACGTCGTCGTGTGTCAGCAGCGGCGGCTTGCCGTCCACACCGTCGGCAAAGTTGCAGACCAGGTGGGCCACGGGCATCTGCAGCACGCCGGTGTCCGGGCGCTGCCAGCGGGTGCGCACGTCGTCCATCCAGGCGCCGCCCCGTTTGCCGGTGCGGGCAGGCTGGTCGAGGTAGAACTGGCCCACCAATTGGCCGTTGCGCTCGATGCGATAGAACTCGACCGCCGTGTTCCATACCGCCGCCGAGTCGCGGTGGATGGAGACCTCAAACAGCGTCTCGATGATCTTGAACAGCCCCGCCAGCACCTTGGGCGCGGTGAAGTACTCTTTGAGCTCCTGCTCGCTGAAGGCGTAGCGGGCTTCCTTGAGTTTTTCGGAAATGTAGGGCCAGTCCCAGGCCTGTGGATCATTCAAGCCCAGGTGCTCGGCGGCAAAGGCGCGCAGGTCGGCAACGTCCTTTTCCGCATAGGGGCGGGCGCGGCGGGCCAGGTCGCGCAGAAAGCGCACGACCTCGGCGGGCGACTGCGCCATCTTGGGCACGACCGACACCTCTCCAAAGTTGGCATAGCCCAGCAGTTGGGCCTCTTCGCGGCGCAGCGCGAGGATCTCGCCGATCAGTGCGGAGTTGTCGAATGTGCGGCCATCGCCTTCGGCCTGGTCGGAGGCGCGGGTGACATAGGCACGGTAGAGCTTGGCGCGCAGGTCGCTCTGGGCAGCAAACTGCATCACCGGCAGGTAGCAGGGCATCTTGAGCGTGAGCTTGTAGCCTTCCTTGCCATCGGCCTGCGCGGCGGCCAAGGCGGCCTGCTGCACGTCGGAAGGGATGCCCTCCAGTTCTTCGGCCGTGGCGTAGTAGGCGAAAGCGTCGGTCGCGTCCAGCGCGTTTTCGCTGAACTTCTGGGAGAGCTCGGCCTGGCGTTCCTGGATCTGGGCAAAGCGCTCCTTGGCGGCGCCGGTCAGCTCGGCACCTGAGAGGACAAAGTTGCGCACGGCGTTGAGGTGGGCCTGGCGCTGTTCGGGCGTGAGGGTGGCGGGATCGATGGCTTTGTACTTGGCGTACAGGCGCTCGTCGGCGCCCAGGCGGGTCCAGAACTCGGTGACGCGGGGCAGGGCGGCGTTGTAGGCGGCCCGCAGCTCGGGTGTGTCGGCCACGCTGTTGAGGTGGCTCACGGCGCCCCAGGAGCGTCCCAGTTGCTCGGTGGCGACGTCCAGCACCTGGGCAATCGCATCCCAGCGGGCCGGGAATTCCGGGGTGGTGACGGTTTCCAGTGCCTGGTTGGCACGCTCCAGCAGCACATCCATCGCGGGCGCAACATCCTGCGGCGTGATGCGGTCGAACAGGGGGAGGTCGGAGAAGTCGAGAAGGGCGTTGCTCATGCGAAATCAGATGGCGCCAGATGGCGCAGGTTCAAGTTGCAAAGCGGCCGGCACCGACCTCCGGTGTGCTCAGCGCGCGGCGGTGCGCTCGGCGGCTTCGATGGTGTTCACCAGCAGCATGGTAATGGTCATGGGGCCAACCCCGCCAGGCACGGGGGTGATCCAGCCGGCCACTTCCTTGACACCGTCAAAGTCCACGTCGCCGCAGAGCTTGCCTTCGTCGTTGCGGTTCATGCCCACGTCGATCACCACGGCGCCGGGTTTGACCATGTCGGCGGTCAGCACATTGCGTTTGCCCACGGCCGCCACGATCACGTCGGCCTGCAGCGTCTGGGCCTTCAGGTCCTGGGTGGCGCTGTGGCAGACGGTGACGGTGGCGTTCTGGCCCAGCAGCATCAGCGCCATGGGCTTGCCCACGATGTTGCTGCGGCCGATGACCACGGCGTGTTTGCCCTTGAGGCTGTAACCGATGCTCTCCAGCATCTTCATGCAGCCGTAGGGCGTGCAGGGCCAGAAGCCGGGCATGCCGGTCATCAGCGCACCTGCGCTGGCGATGTGGAAGCCGTCCACGTCCTTGGCGGGCGAGATGGCTTCGATCACCTTCTGCGCATCGATGTGTTTGGGCAGCGGCAGCTGCACCAGGATGCCGTGGATGGCCGGGTCGTTGTTGAGCGCGTCCACACGGGCCAGCAGTGCGGCCTCGGTCATGTCGGCGTCGTACTTTTCGAGCACCGAGTGCAGGCCGCTGTCCTCGCAGGCCTTGACCTTGTTGCGCACATAGACCTGGCTGGCCGGGTTGTCGCCCACCAGCACCACGGCGAGCCCGGGCGTGACGCCGTGCGCCTTCAGTGCAGCGGTACGTTGCGCCACATCGGTGCGCAGTTGGCGGGAGAGGGCGTTGCCGTCGATGAGCTGTGCTGTCATATCAAAAATACAAGTCAAAAATGCCGTTTGCGCGCTATGAGTAAGCGTAAAAAGCTATCAAAAAGTGAGCAATTCTCAACCCTTGGGTGCGTTCTGGCCCAGGGCGATCTTGAGCAGGTCGGCCACGGTGTTGGCGTTGAGCTTTTCCATGATGTTGGCGCGGTGCGCCTCCACGGTCTTGATGCTGATGCCCAGGTCGTCGGCAATCTGCTTGTTCAGGCGCCCTGCGACGATGCGCTCCAGGACCTGTGCTTCGCGGCTGGTGAGCTTGGAGAGCAGGGCATCGCGGCTGGCCGCTTGTTGGTGGCCGGTGAAGCTCTCGCGGGCGTGGTCCAGCATGCGCTCGACCAGGCCGACCAACTCTTCTTCGTCAAAAGGCTTCTGGATGAAGTCCAGCGCGCCCTTTTTCATGGTGTTCACGGCCATGGGCACATCGCCGTGGCCGGTGATGAACACGATGGGCAATGGGGACTTGCGCTCGATCAGGCGGTCCTGCAGTTCCAGGCCGGTCATGCCACCCATGCGGATGTCCACAATCAGGCAGGCGACCTCGCGGGGGTCGTAGCGCGAGAGAAAGGTTTCGGCCGAATCAAAGCAACGTACCCGGTAGTCCTTGCCTTCCAGCAGCCACTGCAGGGAATCGCGGACGGCTTCGTCGTCGTCTACGACGTAAACAGTGCCTTTTTTCGGAATCAAGCTCATGCAACAGTCCTTGGGTTTTGTACGTTTGCTACAGAATTTGTAGTGGCATCAGCAGGCTTGGCAAGCGGCAGCCAGAAGGAGAACTTGCAGCCCGTGACCTCGGATCCATTGTAGAGGTTCTCCGCCAGCATCCTGCCCTGGTGCGACTCGACGATGCTGCGGCACAGATTGAGGCCCATGCCCATGCCTTCGGCCTTGGTCGAGAAGAAGGCTTCAAACAGCCGCTCCAGCACTTCGGGCGCCAGGCCCTTGCCGGTGTCCTGCACCGAAAACTCCACCACCTGGCGGTCTTCGATCTGCTTGGGCACCACGCGCAGCTCCACGCTGCGGCCTGCGGCGGGGCGGTTGGCGTGCTGGATGGCTTCGGCGCCGTTCTTCATCAGGTTGACCAGCACCTGTTCGATCAGAATGGTGTCGGCCATCACGGGCGGCAGGCGGGCGGCCACATAGTGGGTCAGGCGCACGTTGTGGCGGCGCAGTTCGATGTCGGCCAGCTCCACCGCCTCGTTGACCATGGAGTGCACGTCGGCCAGCGTGCGGTTGGGCTCGCTCTTTTTCACAAACGAGCGGATGCGCTGGATGATCTGGCCCGCGCGCTGGGCCTGGTGGGCCGTCTTCTGCAGGGCGGTGAGCAAGGCTTCTTCGGTGAGCTGTCCGCTCTGGATGCGCGAGACCATGCCGCTGCAGTAATTGTTGATGGCGGTGAGCGGCTGGTTCAGCTCGTGCGCCACGCTCGATGCCATCTCGCCCATGGTGATGAGGCGGCTGACCGACTGTGCGCGCTCGGCCTGCCGCTGTGCCTGCTCTTCCGCCAGGCGGCGGGGGGTGATGTCGGTGGCAATCACCATCTGCGCCAGGCGCCCGTCCACCCAGTTGAGGTAGCGCGAGCGCACTTCGAGCCATTTTCCCAGGTCGGGCAGGTAGATTTCGGCGTTTTCGGTGCGGGCGCTGGTCAGGGTGTCGGTGGGCAGGCCCATCAGGCCGTCCTCGTCATCCATGCCGGTCTGCTCTTTGCCAGCCACGGGCACCACACCCGCCTGGGCCACCAATTGCAGGTGACCGCCCGTCTGAGAGCCAAACCACTGGCGGTAGAGCTTGTTGGCAAACAGCAGCTCCTCGCTGCCCAGGGGGGCCACCGACACCGAGGCATCCAGCGACTCCAGCACGATGGTGAAGCGTTCGTGCGAGGCCGACAGCTGCTCGCGGATGCGGTTGGGCTCGGTGATGTCGGTCATCGAGGTCATCCAGCCCGTCTGGTGGCCGTGGGCATCGATCAGGGGCGACACATACAGCCGGGCGTCGAACAGCGTGCCGCTCTTGCGCTTGACGCGCACCTGAAAGCCGCCTGCCATGGTGTTGCCGCGCAGTTCGTCGCGCAGCTTGGCCTGCAGGGTCTCGTGGTCGGCTTCGGGCCAGTAGGGGAAGGGCGCTTTCAGGCCCACCAGCTCCTCGGCGCTCCAGCCGGTCATCTGGCAGAAGGCCGCGTTCACGTAGCTGATGCGGCCCTCCAGGTCCAGGGCCCGCATGCCAGTGAGGATGGAGTTCTCCATCGCCCGGCGGAAGTTGGTCTCGGCCACCAGGGCCTCTTGTGCCTGCATGCGGCGCCGGGTGTGGCGCCAGGTGGCGATCAGCATCCAGGCCGTCATGGCCGAGAGGGTGCCGACCAGCCAGAACAGGCCGCTGCCCACCACCCCCAGGGAGGTGCGGTAGGCCTGGGCGCGCAGCACCAGGCCATTGCCTACGGGGGAAACCGGAATCTCGTATTCGTTGGCTTTGGGTGTCCAGGGCAGCAGTTGGGTGGCTTTGTTGCGGGGTCCCAGGGGTGTGCCCGCCAGCACCTGGCTTTTGCCGTCCAGCAGGGTGACGGCATAGCGCGCCAGCACCTCGGTGGGGGTGCCGTAGCGCAGCAGGCTGTCGATGGAGTACTCGCCCAGTACCACGCCGCTGAATTTTCCCTGGTTGTTCAGGGGCACCTGCAGTTGCAGCAGCGGCGTGGCATCGCCCTTGGTGGCGGCGGGCTGCGCGTACACGGGCTGCTGCAGGTCACGCGCCAGGCCAAAGGTGTCGGCGGTGTCGCCGGGTTTGAGCACTTCGCCGGCAATGCGCAGCTCGCTGCTGGCCAG
>JADMJR010000291.1 GCA_018780365.1 Acidovorax sp.
TCGTTGGCAATCAGCTTGCGCGAACGGGCCTTGCCCTGTGCCAGCGCGGCGGGCAGGTCCACGGTGGGCGCGAGGTTGATGGCCAGGGGCGTGCCTTCCTGCCAGTAGCTCGAAATCTGCAGCACCGCCGGGCCCGACAGGCCCCGGTGGGTGAACAGCAGGTCTTCGTCAAACGCCATGCGGGCTTTTTTGGCTCCCGTGCTGATTTGCACCGGCAGCGCCAGCCCTGCGAGTTGTGCATACGGCGTCCAGCCCGCACCATCAAAAGTCAGCGGCACCAGGCCCGGGCGGCGTTCGACCAGCGGGATGTGAAACTGCTGCGCCAGCCGGTAGCCAAAATCCGTGGCGCCGATCTTGGGGATCGACAGCCCGCCCGTGGCAATCACCAGCGACCGCGCTTGTACCGGGCCCCGGTCAGTATCAATTTGATAGCTATTAACGCTTGATGGATGCGCGGTAGCGGCCAAAAAAGCTATGTTTTTGACAGCACAAGGCTGCCAATGGGTCACCCCGCCCGCTGCGCACTCGGCCAGCAGCATGGCAATGATGTCCTCGGCCGAGCGGTCGGCAAACAGCTGGCCCTTGTGTTTTTCGTGGTGGGGGATGCCGTGTTTGTCCACCAGCGCAATGAAATCCTGCGGCGTGTAGCGCGACAGCGCCGAGCGGCAGAACTGCGGGTTCTGCCCCACAAAGTGCTTGTGGGGTGCGGCCGGGTCCAGGTCGCGGTTGGTGAAGTTGCAGCGCCCGCCGCCCGAGATGCGGATCTTCTCCGCCACCTTGTCGGCATGGTCGATGAGCAAAACCTTCAGGCCCCGCTGGCCCGCCTGGCCCGCGCAGAACAGGCCGGCCGCGCCGGCGCCGATGATGATGGCGTCAAAAAATGGAAGGGACACGGAGAGGCATCAAAAGGGACAAAGGCGTGATTGTCCCCTGGCTGCCCTGGGGCCTGCTCAGCAGCAGGCATGTGGATGCTGGTGCGGGGCAGGCCCCAGTTGCCCCTCTCTCCCTCTCTCCCTCTTGTATGGCGATCAGAACGCCGCGCGCAGCGTCAGGCTCAGGTTGCGCGGGTCGGCATAGTTGCCGTAGTCCAGGTTGGCCCAGTACTTCTGGTTGGTCACGTTGTTCACGGCCACCGTGGCGCTGAGCTTGGGGTTGAACTGCCAGGATGCGCGCAGGTTGAGGATGGCCTTGGGCGATTGCTTCACCGTCACCGTGCCGCTCGGGTGCGGGATGTTGAAGCCTTCGATGGCGCTTTGCCAGGTCAGGTTGCCACCCACCGACAGGGGCGCGAGTGCGCCCGACAGCTGGTAGTCCGTGCCCAGCTGCAGCAGGTAGTCGGGCATGTTGGCGTAGATCAGGTCGGTGGGCGCCCGGGTGACCTTGGCGCGGGTGAGGCCCGCGCTCACACGCCATTGCCGGGTGGCCATGCCCGCGAACTCCAGCTCGAAGCCGGTGGATTTGGTGCCGTTCACGGCCACGTAGGGCAGGGTGCCGTCGGGCAGCGGTGTGGTGATGGCGCTGTCGCGCACGCCGTAGTTGTCCTGCTTGGTCTGGAACACTGCAAAGTGCGCCTGGATGCGGCGTTCGAACAGCTCGGCCTTGAGGCCAGCCTCGGCATTGCTGCCGATGACGGGCGACAGCGGTGTGTTGCTGCGGTCCTTGTAGTTCTGCGGGTTGAAGATGCGCGCGTAGCTGGCGTAGGCCGACAGCGTGGGCGTGATGTCATATACCGCGCCCACATAAGGCGTGGCCTTGCGGTTCTCGTCCTGGATGGCCGAGCGGCCCGCATACGTGCCGGTGGTGCCGTAGGTGTCGGAGTGGCGGTGCCAGTCGGTCAGGCGCAGGCCGGTGAGCACCGACAGCGGATCGGTCACGCGCCAGCGTGCCGAGGCGAACAGGCCCGTCTGCTGTGTGGTCTGTGTGCGCCAGGCGCCCGTTTTGGAGTACGTGGGCGCAGGCGCATTGCCGTCCCAGGTGTAGATGTTGGGGATCGCGTAGCTCCAGCCCGCCACTGAGGTGTAGCCATCGGTGCGCGTGGCGGTGCGGGTGGAGCTCATGCCCACCACCAGGTCGTGCTTGCGGCCGCCCAGCTCGAACTTGCCCGACAGGTAGGCGTCCACCGTGTCCTGCTTTTCGCTGCCGCCGCTGACGGCGGCATACAGCGTGGTCCCCGCGCCCGTCACCGGGTTGATGAAGGGCGCCTTGGCGGTGGTGGCGCCGTAGCCATAGGTGCTCAGGCGGAAGGTGTCGCCCTCGGTGTGGTTCAGCGCGGCCTTCAGGCTCCAGTCGTCGTTCAGCTGGTGTTCCAGCGTGGCGTAGAGCGTGCCCGAGGTGCGCTCCCAGCGCGTCCATGGGGGCGAGAAGCTGGTGGAGATCGGCAGGTCGATGGGTACGCCCGTGGTGGCAAAGCGCGGGATGGTGCCCCAGATGGGCGCCTGGGGGTCGTTGGACTGGCGCTGGTAGCCCACCGATACCACGGTGGCGGTGCCGATGTCGGCCTCCACGGCCGCGAGCAGGGCGGTCTTGTCTTCGGAGTAGCGGTCGCGGAAGCTGTCCTTCTTCTGCGGGGCGACGATCAGGCGGCTGCGCACGCTGCCGTCGCTGTTGAGCGGCGCGTTGATGTCCAGCTCGCCCCGGTACAGGTTCCACGAGCCCGCGGTGAGCGCCACGGACGCAGCGAACTCGCGCTGTGGGCGCTTGCGGACCATGTTGATGGTGGCCGAGGGCACGCCCACACCGGTCTGGATGCCATTGGCGCTGCGCACGATGTCGATGCGCTCATACAGCGCGGTGTCGAACTCCTGGTTGGTGCTGCTGCTGTAGCTGGGCAGGCCATCGGTCTGGAAGTCGGTGATCTGGAAGCCCCGCGCGTAGTACAGCGGGCGCTGCGTGTCGTAGAAGCTCACGGCAATGCCGTTCACGTTGCGCAGCACGGCGTCGATGCTGGTGAGCGACTGGCGCTCGATCTGCGCACGGGTGACGGTGCTGACCGATTGCGGCGTTTCACGCGCCGTGAGCTGCAGCCGGGTGGAAGCACTTTCGCGCGCGCCCGACACGGTGACGCTGTCGAGTGCCTTGGGCGCCACGACCTGGTCGGTGGTGGTGGCCGAAGGAGTGTCTGTGGCTGCGGGCTGCTGGGCCCAGGCGGCGCCTGCCAGGTTGGCGGCAAGGGCGGCAGCGATGGCCAGGGGGTGAACGGCACAGACAAAGCGCCTGCGGGGTGCGGACATGGACGGGCTCCAGAGGGAAAAGCGGTGACGGGCTGGCTTGCAGCGCTTTTCCTACGGGACGCACGGCTGGCTGGGAATAGTTGTAAAAATTGTAAACGCGAATAGGAATGGTTGTTAATAACTTAACTGACTGGCAGCACGATACCTGCCGTTTGTCGCCATGGCACAACGGGCTGGCGCATGGCCGGGCACGGGTCAAGGCAGCCACACAGGGCTGAGCGCGTGCCGGGGAGCAGGTTCTTACTGCCGGTACACCCCGCCAGACCCCACCACGGCGATGTCCACGTAGTTGGAGCCATGGTGGTTCTGCGCGCTGAACTGGTAGCCAAAGCCGCCCAGGTCCAGGGTGCCCAGGCTTTCCATCGCCTGGGCGAGGCTGGCCCGCGTGACGCCGGGCCCGGCGGCGCGCAGGCCCTCAATGAGCACGCGTGCGTCCATGTAGCCGGTGTAGCGGTCGTAGTCCACGGGCTTGTCGTGGCGTTTCATCGACGCCTGGAAGTCCCGTGTGAGCGCAATCGTGGGCTTGGTGGGGGAGGGGCCGGTGCGTGCCACGGCCAGGCCCCGTGCATCGTCGCCCAGCGCCTTGAGCACCGCAGTGCCCGCGCCCAGTGACAGGGTGTAGATGGGTACGCCCAGGTGGGCGCGGTTGGCGCGCACATAGGCCACCACGGGGGGGCCCGCTGCCACCAGCAATACGGCCTGGGGCTTCTGGGCGGCCAGGGCCTTGGCGGCATCGTTGGCGTCTTCGCCCGTGGAGGCCAGGGCGTGTGATCCGGCCAGCGCGGCGCCTTCGGCGGCAATCGTTTTTTCTATCAAGGGCAACAGCAGCTTGCCAAAGTCGTTGTTCTCGTAGGCCACGGCAATGCGCGAGGTCTGCACCGCCACGAGGTTGCGCACGATCTTCACCAGCTCATCGGCGTAGCTGGCGCGGGTGGTGAAGAGGTAGGGGTGCTGTTGCGCGCGGATGGCGGGGCTGCCGGTGTACACCGAGATCAGCGGGAGTTTGGTCTGGGCCAGGTAGGGCAGCAGTGCCATGACCTGCGAGGTGCCCGACACGCCGAACAGGGCCAGCACGCCGTCCTTCTCGCTCAGCTGTTTGGCGTTGTCGAGTGCGCGGCGCGGGTCGAAGCCATCGTCCAGCGTCACCAGCCGGATCTTGCGGCCGCCGATGCCCCCCTTGGCGTTGGTGTCTTCAATGGCCGCATCCTGCCCCTCGTGGATGGGGGCCAGAAATGGCGCCATGCCACCCGACAAGGCCGTGGAGCGGCCGATCAGGATGTCTGCCTTGCCCGCCGCGGGCTGCGCCCTGGCGGGCAGGCTGGCCAGGGCCACACCCCCTGCCAGTGCCAGCACCAGACGGCGGCGGTGGGCCATGGGTGGACGCAGGTCGGCGTGCGGGGCAATGGGGGTCTTCATCAAGCGGCGTCTCCTGGTGCGGGCCACCATGGCCGCGCAGTGCGGCGATGTTAGGAGGGCTGCGGGCTGCACACGCACCGGGTTTTTACCGGGACGGCGTCAATTGAGAGACACATGTCCGTCACGCTCCCTTTCAAGCGGATGGAGCCGGAACGGCTGGCCCGGGCCCGGGGCAGCGCGGTAGCATGTGCCATTCACCCGACGAGGACTGTTTCATGAATCCGATCCGCTACGCCGCCTGCATCCTGGCGCTGGGCTTTCTGGCCCCGGCCTGGGCGGTCAACAAATGCACGGATGCCAATGGCAAGGTGTCGTTCCAGGATGCGCCTTGTGTGGGAGAGGGCGAGAAGGTCGACGTGCGGCCTGCGATCCAGGGGGCTACCCCCATCCGGCCTGCCCCCTCTGCGGGGAAGGAGGGCGCATTTGGTGCATCGTGGCAGCGCAAGCAGTACCTGCAGACCCAGGGTGTGCCCCAAGCGCGCGCAGCGCTGGAGCGCAACCAGCGGGAATGCACGGCGCAGCCGGCCGAAGCCACCACCCAGGCGGGCCCGTTGCGGCGCAGCACCCTGCCGTCGGGCAACCAGTTTCCGAAGGAACGCTCAGCGGCGGCCGCGACAGACAAGGCCGCATGCGATGCGCGGACGGATGAGTTGCGCGAGCAGCTGAGGCTGCTCGAAAACGAACTCGGAGCCCTGTAGTCCGTCGGGCGGCCTTGGGGCGGAGGGCGTCAGTCGCCGTCTTCAGCCCTTCCAGGTGAACGGAAACTTGAACTGTTTGACAAACCCGTTGGGCACATAGTCGCCCAGCACGCCATAGTGCTCGGGCCAGAGCTTGGTGCTTTTGACGGCGGTACCAAACAGGTAGTCCAGAAACGCAAAGTGCGCGGCGTAGTTCTTGTCCAGCGCCTCCTGGTCCTGGCTGTGGTGCCAGTGGTGGAAGTTGGGCGTGACCAGCACGTAGCGCAGCGGCCCCAGGCGCACGCTCACGTTGGCATGGTTGAACACGGCCTGGAAGCCCACGACCACGATGTAGGCGTCGATCACTTCCTTAGAGAAACCGAACACGTAAATAGGCGCCAGCACCAATGTGCGGGTGATGAGCAGCTCCAGGATGTGCTGGCGCGAGCCGGCCATCCAGTCCATGCTTTTCACGCTGTGGTGCACCGCATGCAGGCGCCACAGCAGCGGCACCTCGTGGTAGGCCCGGTGCGTCCAGTACTGCACCAGGTCGGCCACCAGCACGATGAGGAACAGCGCCACCCAGAAGTTCAGGCCCTGCACCCAGCCGCGAATGCCGTCACTGGCGGCCCAGCCGAAGAACCTGTGCACGATCAGGTTGGTGGCCAGCAGCACAAAGCCCACCACCATGTGGTTCACGATGAAGTGGTGGAAGTCGGTCTGCCACTCGGCGCGAAAGATGGGCTGGTCCTTGCGCAGCGCAAACAGTTTTTCGATGAAGATGAAGATCAGCGAGCTGCCGAGCAGGTCGAGGATGAACCAGTCGAGGCCGATGTACGGTGTGTTGTCGGGGAAGTTCGGGTCCACCTCGACCTTGTGGCCGCCCAGGATGGCGGCCAGCGCCACGGTGGCGAACGCAAACGTGGCCAGCCAGCGCGAGCGGTTGAACAGAATGTTGACCAGCGAGATGCCCCCTGCGATGGCCATGGCCGCCAGCATGATGGTGCGGATCACCGTCACGTCATAACTCTTGCGCAGCTGCGGCGTGGTCAGGTACTCGGGGAAGTGGAAGGCCAGCACGCCCAGCAAACACAGGATCGCCAGGGTGAGCGCAATCACGCCCGACACCAGCCCCTTGCCGGTGCGCAACGCGCCATGGCTTTCGGTGAATTCGTTGAGTTTTTCTAGTTCGATCATCGGTTCCTCCTTGCACCCGGTCCGCAGGCGCTGCGCGAGTGTAGCGAAGCCGCCACCCGCAACGTCATGGGCTGCATTTGGGTGTGTGGCGGTGCGATGGCCTTTCTAAAATCGCTGCATGAACATCCCATCACACCAATTGAGCATGACCGTGCTCATGTCGCCCGACATGGCCAACTTTTCGGGCAACGTGCACGGCGGCGCCATTCTCAAGCTGCTCGACCAGGTGGCGTACTCGTGCGCCAGCCGCTACTCGGGCTGCTACACCGTGACGCTGAGCGTGGATCAGGTGATGTTCCTGCAGCCCATCCATGTGGGCGAGCTGGTGACCTTTCTGGCCAGCGTGAACTACACGGGCAGTTCGTCGATGGAAGTGGGCGTGAAGGTGGTGGCCGAAGAGATCCGCTCACAGGTGGTGCGGCATGTGAACAGCTGCTTTTTCACCATGGTGGCTGTGGACGAATCGCGCAAACCCGTGCAGGTGCCGCCGCTGTCGCCCTCCAGCCCGGACGAACGCCGCCGCTGGGACGCCGCCCTGCTGCGCAAATCCTTGCGCAAGGAGCTGGCGGAGCGCTTCAGGCAGGTGCGCGAAACCGCTGCTGGGTAGGCCACCGGGCACACGGAACAAAAAAAGGGCCCCTGCATGGCAGGAGCCCTTGTTCAATCGGGGTAACCGTTGTTCAGCGTGCGGCGCAGAAGCCGAATTCCGCTGTGGCCCCTGGGGCCAGGGTCTGGTTCCAGCTCACACCCGACGCGCTCAGGTTGCTGCCCGTCTGGGACCAGGTGGCGTTCCACAGGTTGTTGATGGTGCCGCCCACCGGGACGGTGATGGCCCAGTTGCCGGTGGCATGGCCCATGTTGATGACCTGGATCTTTTGGCAGTAGCCCGAGCCCCAGTCGCTGTCCATTGTTTGCAGCACGGAAAAGTTGGCAACCGGTGTGGGTGTGGGTGTGGGCGTTGGAGTCGGTGTCGGTGTCGGGTTGGGCGTGGGCGTGGGGGTTGTGCCGTCGCCCCAGAGCCGCTGCAGCAGTTGCACCTTGTCTGAGCGCACGGTGGTCCAGTCATCGTCGAGGATGCCACCGGTGTCGCCGCTGTTGGGGTTCCACGACCAGTAAAAGCCGTTGCGCATGCCGTTGGCCGCGAGGTAGTCCACCAGCGTGTTCTGCCACAGCACGTCGCGTGCATCGCCCCGGCCGTATTTGCCACCGAATTCACCCAGCACCACGGCATGGCCTGCCTTGGCGAAGCGGCCAAAGTGCTGGTCCCAGATGGCGGGCATGTTGCTGGGGAAGTCGGACGCGTTGAAGTACGACTGCACATACACGTCTGGCCCGTAGGTGTGTGGGGCCAGCAGCAGCCGGTTGGCGGGGATGTTCAGGGGGGTGCAGGCCATGGGCTCCAGGTTGCCCCCCCAGAAGTGGGCGTTGTTGCCCGAGCAGCTGGGGTTTTCGCCGATGCCTTCGACGGCAATCAGCCATTGTGGTGCGACTTGCAACACGGCGGCGGCTGCGCGCTCTGCGGCACGGTTCCAGTCGGTGGCGTTGTTACCGGTGCCCCAGGTGGCGGCGCCATGCGGTTCGTTCTTGATGTCGATGCCGATCACGCCGGGTACGCCCACATAGCGCTGCGCCACAAAGCTCAGGTCGCTGATCCATTGCTGCTCGCTGTAACCCGGGGTGTACCAGAGTTCGCTGATGGTCTGGCAGTCGGGGGTGTGGTGGTCCAGCAGCACATACATGCCGCGTGTGCTCAACTCGTTGACCACCTTGTCCATGACCTGGATGGCCGACAGGCCTTGCAGGTCGGTATTGCGGCCGTAGTCGATGCTGTCGGGAGGGGCCGATCCGTGCAGGGTGGCGGGGCAGAACGGCAGGCGCACGGCATTGAAGCCTTGTGCCTGCATCTGCGTGATCATGTCCTTCCAGTTGCGGGCCCACAGGCCATGCACCACATGGTTGTTGGTTTCAAAACCAAACCAGTTCACGCCACGCAGCTGGATCACCTGGCCTGCATCGTTGACCACCTTGCCGGCATGGATGGCGTAGCTCCAGGCCATGTTGCTGCCGGCCAGCAAACAGCCGGCCAGGGCGAGGTTCTTGCACAGGGTGGTGAGCTTCATGGGACGCGTCTTTGTTGTGTTCAGGTGAGGGGCGGGGGGATGCCTTGGGCCTGCTGGCTTCCAGCGTGGCGCGCCCAAGCTCATACCAATGAAGAGGGACCGTGCACAGGCGGGCGCCGTGTGCAGGCCAATTGTAAAAGCATGTATGCGGGCTTTTGGGCAAATTCTGGGGCGCGAGCGGCCTTCAAATGGCGTCGCGCTTCAACATGCTCTCAGACCCGAAAGCAGTCGTCAGTTGCTGCCCCGGCTGCGCCCAGCCAGCGACACGGCCTGCAGCGACAGGCCGTCGATCTCGTTGGTGATGCCCGACAGCACATTGGCCACCACGGCAAATTCGCGCCCGTGCTGGCCTGCGCGGGCGGCCATCACCTGGGCGTTGAAGCTGACCACCTTGGCCTCGCGTGCCACGGTCTGGATGGATTCCACGATGCCTGCCAGTTCCCTCATCAGCGTTTCGGACCGGGTCTTGCTCACCTGGTCAAAAGCGGTGGTGGCCGTGTTGAGCGCGTCCAGCACGCCGTCGGTGGATTCCACCAGCCGGGCCAGGGCGTCTTCCACGCGTGGGCTCTGGCGCTCTGTCAGGCCGAGTGCGGTGTCCACCTGCTGCGCAAACTGATCGATGGTGGCGCCCACACCCGACGGGCCCTGGTACACCTTGCGGATGACGTCGGCGCTGCCGGCGTCCAGATGGCGCGGTGTTTCGACCAGGCGCGCCTGGCTGTCAGCGAACAGGGCCAGGGTGCCGCGTGCGGCTTTCAGGTGCAGGTCGCTGCCGCGCGCGGCCAGCACGGTTTGCAGCACCATGCGCTGCGACAGCATGCGCTGGCGTGCCGCGAGGTTGACCAGCGACATGCCGTTGTCGCGCGGTGCGGCTGAAGCGGAGGAAGGCAGCGTGGGCATGCTGGTGGTGCGTGCAGGGGCGGGGAAGGCTGCCATGGGGTTCCTTGTGCTTGTGGCATTCAGATGCTTGCAGCCAAGCAATACCTGGGCCAGTGTGGGATGGTTGCGCGTGGGCCAAACCGGTGCTGCGCAACGCGGGGGCGTGAGGGGAAAAAAGGACGAGCAAGGGCCTGCGCAAGCGCCCGGCAAAGCGCTCCGCTCAAAGATGGGGGTTGGCGCGGGGCCTGTGATCAGCCCGCGCGCAGTGCCAGGGGCTGCTCTGCCGCATCAAGCGATGCCAGGGCCACACCCCGCACCACATCGCCCACCACGATCACCGACGGGCTGGCCAGTCCGTCGCGTGTGATGGTGGTGTGCAGCGCACCCAGCGTGGTGACCGCATGCCGCTGGTGTGGCAGGCTGGCATGCTGGATGATGGCCACAGGCGTGCTGGCGGGCAGGCCGGTGAGCAGTTCCTGCTCAATGGTGGCAGCGCCACTCACGCCCATGTAGATCACCAGCGTGAGCTTGGCGTCGCGTGCCGTGGCGGCCAGCTGGCGCCAGTCGGTGCCCGCATCGCCGGGCTTGGCATGGCCGGTGATGAAGACCACGCCGTGGGCATGCTCGCGGTGCGTGAGCGGCGCGCCCAGCGAGGTCAGGCCCGCCAGGCCCGCCGTGATGCCGTTGACCACCGTGACGGGCACACCGGCGGCACGCAGGTGCTCCACTTCTTCACCGCCCCGGCCAAAGATGAACGGATCGCCCCCCTTGAGGCGCACTACGTTCTCGCCTTCGTTCACCGCCATGAGCATCAGCTTTTCGATGAAGGCCTGGGGCGTGCTCTTGCAGCCACCACGCTTGCCCACGTAGATGATGCGGGCCGTGGGCGAGGCGTGGGCTACGATGGCATCGCTCACCAGGTCATCCACCAGCAGCACCGTGGCCGCCTGGATGGCCTTGAGCGCCTTGATCGTCAGCAGCTCCGGGTCGCCCGGGCCTGCGCCCACCAGCGTGCAACTGCCGCCGGTGCCCAGGTGGGGTGTGGAAGGGGGCAGGGTGGTGGGGGGCGTGGGGCGGCTCATGGGGATGTCTCCGAAACGGTTTGATCGGCAAGTCGCAAGATATGTTCCACCTGGCGCGCAATGGCGGGTGGAATCGGCAGCTCGCCTGCCAGCACGCGGCGCGTGTAGGCCGCCGTGGTGGCCACATCGATCTCTGCAGGCAGGCCGGGCACCTCGCTGGCCGTACCGGGTTGCTGGGATTCGAGCACCTGGTGCACGCCGTGCACAAAACCGTCGTAGCGCGGCGTGCGGCGGGGGTCGGTGGCGACCTCGCCCTCCAGGCCGCGCGAGAGCAGTGCGCTCATGCCCAGCGTGTGGAAGGTGGTCTGCAGCATCTCGAAGTATTCCGGGTGGGTGTAGGCCGTCACTACCACCGAGGGCCCTGCGCACGGGCTCATCAGCTTGACCACGCTGTGCCCCGGGTTGCGCAGGCCCACCACCTCGCGCACCGCCAGCAGGCGCGCCAGGCCCGCGTGCAGGTGCTGGGTGTAGATGTGGCGCACCGTGCCATTTGCTATCTTTTCAGGAGCTGTTAGCGCAGATACATCGAGCGCCAGCAGCACGTCTGATGCCAAAATGCGGCGCGCCTCGGTGCGCATGCCGTGCAGCAGCACGGGCAGGCCCTCACGCGCCAGCAGCAGGGCCAGCAGCGGCGTCAGCACCGGCAGCTTGCGCGCACCGTTGTAGCTGGGCAGCACGATGAGCGGGCGGTCGGTGGCGGGCAGCAGGGCCAGGCGTTGGTGCGTGGCATCGAGAAAGCCGCACATCTCCTCCGAGGTCTCGCCCTTGATGCGCATGGCTAGGCAGAAGGCGCCGATCTCCAGGTCGCTCACCCGGCCATCCAGCACTTGGCCGAACAGGTCGGTGGCCTGCTCGCGCGACAGCGGCTTGGCGCCGCGCGCGCCGCGCCCAATCTCTTTGATGTACTGACTGATGGCCATAGTGGCTCGGTGGCTTCGTGGGGAGGGTTTGATTTTCTCGCAACCCAGAGAACTTTTGGTTATATGGTGGCCTGCGCCAGGGGTTTGGACGCCAGGGGACCGGTGGCGCGCACCATGCGTTTCAGTTCAGGCAGGCACGATCCACAGTTCGTGCCGCAGCGCAGCTTGCCCTGCAGCTGGGCCAGGCGGTCGTCGTCGGTGCCGTGGCAGCGCGCCAGCTCGGTGGTGATGGCCGCGTCCGTCACGTTGAAGCAGGTGCACACCGATTTGCCGCGCGACTGCACGGCCACGGGGGCCTTGGCGCCGGGCACCAGGAGCAGGCGGCCGTAGGTCTGGGCGGGCAGTTCTTCCTGCAGCAGCGTCTTGAGCCAGCCTTCGGCGCTGGTGTCGCCTGCGAGCACGATGCCTTCGAGCGTGGTCGTGTCTCCGTGCCGTGCCAGCCGCGCGGCGCGGCGCTGGCCGCGTTTTTTGTCGGCATAACGCAGCGTCTCGGTGCTGGCCAGGCCCATCAGGGATTCGATGCGTTCCACCGTGGCGTCCGGTGGGGCTTCGTGTGCGGCGGCGCGCAGCAGCACACCCACGCGCTCGCGCCCGGGTTCGTTCAAGGGCGTGTTGTTGCTGAAGGGCACGCAGCTCGCAAACGGAAACTGCGCCATCAGCGCGGCCAGCGCCTCGCGCGTCGCCTGGGCTGATTCGGCCGGCAGCCAGGCCATGGCCAGCAGCGTCCAGGGCAGCTCGGCCTTGAGCACCTTCACGGCCGCGTGCTTGAGCTCGGGCTGTTTGGACGTGGGGCAATAGGCCGAGGTGGTGAGCGCGTTCACGCCCGCCAGGCGTTCGCCGGTGGAGGAACACCCGCTCAGGAACTCGCTGCCCCAGTGCATGGCCATGAAGGCCTGCGACAGGCCCACGGTGGTGTCTGCCTGCGCAGGCACCACGATGGTGCCGCGTTTGCTCGTCACATAGACCAGGTCACCGTTCTTCAGGCCGCGCCGCTCCATGTCCTGCGGGTGCAGCTGCACGCTGGGCTCGGCCACATGGCCGAAGAGGCGTCCCAGGGTGCCGGTGCGGGTCATGCCGTGCCACTGGTCGCGCAGGCGGCCCGTGGTCAGGCTGAAGGGATAGCGCGATTCACGTTGTTCGGCCGTAGGCAACCAGGCGTGCGCGGCAAAACGTGCGCGGCCGTCGGCGGTGGGGAAAACACCGTCCTCGTACAGGCGGGCCTTGCCGGTGGTGGCGCCCTCGGGCAGCGGCCACTGTTGGGGGCCTGCAGATTCGAGCATCTCCCACGACAGGCCGGTGATGTCCAGGTCGCGCCCGCGTGTGCTTTCGCGGTGCTCGTTCCACACGGTTTCGGCGCCTTGGTCGGCGTGCTCGGTGGTGTAGGGGAACAGCGTGGGCTGGCCGGGGCGCAGGCGTGCCTCCAATTGGTGCGCAAACTGCACCGCAATGGCCCAGTCGTGGCGCGCCTCGCCAGGGGCGGGCACGGCAGAGCGCACGCGCGAAATGCGGCGCTCGCTGTTGGTCACGGTGCCGGTTTTTTCGCCCCAGGTGGTGGCGGGCAGCAGCAGGTCGGCGTAAGCGCAGGTGGCGGCGGTGGCAAAGGCCTCCTGCACCACCACAAACTCGGCGCGCTGCAGTGCGCGGCGCACAGTGGCCTGGTCGGGCATGCTCTGCGCGGGGTTGGTGCAGGCAATCCACAGGGCTTTGATCTCGCCGTCGGCGGCGGCCTGGAACATCTCCACGGCGGTCTTGCCCGGCTTGGATGGCACATCGGCCACGCCCCACAGCGCGGCCACCTCGGCACGGTGCTGGGGGTTGGCCAGGTCGCGGTGGGCGGTCAGCAAATTGGCCAGGCCCCCCACTTCGCGGCCGCCCATGGCGTTGGGCTGGCCCGTCAGGCTGAACGGGCCTGCGCCGGGCTTGCCGATCTGCGCGGTGGCCAGATGCAGGTTGATGAGCGCTGCGTTCTTGGCCGTGCCGCTGCTGCTCTGGTTGAGTCCCTGGCAGTACAGGCTCAACGTAGTCTTGGACGTGGCAAACCACTTGGCGGCGGTGGTCAGGTCGGCCACCGAGATGCCACACACCTGCGCCACGCGCTCGGGCGTGGCTTCGCGCACCAGGGCCTTGAGTTCGTCAAAGCCCGTGGTGTGCGCGCCTATGTAGGCGGCGTCGATCCAGCCTTCCCACAGCATGATGTGCAGCATGCCGTTGAACAGCATCACGTCGCTGCCCGGCTGGATGGGCAAAAACAGGTCGGCCATGCCGGCCGTGTCGGTGCGGCGCGGGTCGGCCACGATGACCTTCATGCCCGGGTTGGCGGCGCGTGCGTCTTCGATGCGGCGGAACAAGATGGGGTGCGCCCAGGCTGCATTGCTGCCCACGATGAACAGGCACTGCGCGTGTTTCACATCGTCGTAGCAGGCAGGCGGTGCGTCGGCGCCCAGCGTCTGCTTGTAGCCCGCCACCGCGCTGCTCATGCACAGGCGCGAGTTGGTGTCGATGTTGTTGGTGCCGATCAGGCCCTTGGCGAGCTTGTTGAAGACGTAGTAGTCCTCGGTCAGCAACTGGCCGCTCACGTAAAAGCCCACGGCGTCGGGGCCGTGCTGCTGGATGGTGTGGGCAAATTTTTCGGTGGCCAGGCCCAGCGCTGCGTCCCAAGACAGTGATTGGGGTGCATCCGCGCGGTGCGCGCGGCGCAGGGGCTGCAGCAGCCGGGTCTGCAGCGTGATGGGGCTGCTGGCCGTGAGGTGCAGGGTCGAGCCCTTGGTGCACAGGCGGCCGAAGTTGGCGGGGTGGCTCGGGTCGCCCCGCACGCCGGTGATCTGGGGGCCGTTGCTTTCGATGATCACGCCGCAGCCTACGCCGCAGTAGGGGCAGGTGGATTTGGTTTCTTGCATGGCGTGGATTCCAGATGTTTTTAGTGCTTCAGCGCGCATTCCATAAGCGCTTGTAGCTATACATTTAATAGCGATTCGGGTGGCGGTGCTTCAGGTGCTTTGGTGGGCCTCTGGGCGGTGGCCGCGTTCTCAGGCGGCCAGGCCGTGGCGTGCGGGCCCTGCCAGCGGCCGCGCCAGGTCAAGCGCAAGCGACGCCAACTCGGCAGCGTCCAGGTACACGGCGCCATCTTCCACCTTGACGGCGAACTTCGGTGTGCATCCCTCGTCCGGCGCAGAGGCCTGGCCGTCGCACAGGCCGATGGTCCAGTTGTGCAGGGGGCAGGCCACCTGCGTGCCGAACACGATGCCCTGGCTCAAGGGGCCGCCCTTGTGGGGGCAGCGGTCGAGCAGCGCAAACACGCCACCGGCATCGTTGCGGAACACCGCCACGTCCAGCCCCTGGGGGCGCGTCACGCGGCGCGAGCCCAGCACGGGGATGTCGTCCACGCTGCAGATGAGCTTCCAATCGGGGGCGGGGTGGTTCGTGGTCATGGGGTGGTCCTTGGGGTTTTTTTGTGGGGGTGTGGGGCGGACTCGTTGGCAGGTTTTCAGGTGCCGAGCGCGGCGTACATGCCGGTCACACGGTCCATGCTGGCCAGCAGGTTTTCGCTGCTCACGAACACTTCGGACACCTGGCGGAAGGTGTTGCTGGCGTTGCCCAGGCGCTGCAGGGCCGCGTCGAAGAACACCCACTGGCCGTCGGCCAGCAGCAGCTCCTGGCGAATGCGGGCGTTGGCCTGGGGGGCGTTGCGCAGCAGCTCGGTGGCTTTCAGGAATTCATCGCGGGCCTTGGCGATTTCGGTGGTGGCGGTGGCGGTGTCCACCCCCAGCATGGCCGACAGGCAGAACTTGGCCATGCGCTGGCTCAGCATGCGCTGGCGCCCGGCCACGTTCACGAGGTAACCCACAGGCTTGCCCAGGGCCGCCTCGTACTGCGACGTGCCCTGGTGGGCCAGCGCCAGCACCTTGGCGTCTGCCTGCAGCAGGGCAGCGACACCGTCGCGCGAGGGTGTGGAGCCCATCAGCGTGGCCTTGTGCTCGGCCCAGGCGCCTTCCAGCTTCACATAGGTGTCGCGGATGCTGGGCGAGGGCGCATAGGCCTTCAATTCGCCCAGCTGGCGCTCGAACAGGGCCAGCGACTGCTCCAGCACGCTGCGGGCTGCCGGGGTGTCGGCCTTGTGGGCCAGGGCCAGCCAGGCTTTGCCCATGCGCTGGCTCAGCATGCGCTGGCGCCCGGCTTTGTTGATGGCGTCGTTCAGGTCGCTCACCTGGGCGTGGGCCGGGCCTGCGGGCATGACCAGGCCCAGGGCGCCCCAGGCGGTGGTGCCGGTGGCGGCGGTCAGAAGGGTGCGGCGGTGCATGTGGTGGTTCCTGGTGTGTTCAGGCGCCCACGGGCACAAACTGGCGGGTGTCCACGGCGGCTTTGTCAAAGTCGAACCACGGGTCGGGCTCGCCATCCAGTGCAAACTGCAGCTGCTCCCACAGCGCCTTGCGGCCTGCGTGGTCGTCGAGGATGCGTTTTTTCACGTAGTCCAGGCCCACGCGGTCCACGTAGTGCACGGTGCGCTCCAGGTACCAGCCCTCCTGGCGGTACAGCTCGCAGAATGCGCCGGTGTACTCCAGCACTTCTTCCGACGTCTTGAGCTTGGTGAAGAAGTGCGCCACCTCGGTCTTGATGCCGCCGTTGCCGGCCACGTACATCTCCCAGCCCGAGTCCACGCCGATGATGCCCACGTCCTTGATGCCCGCCTCGGCGCAGTTGCGCGGGCAGCCGCTCACGGCAAACTTCACCTTGTGCGGGGCATACATGCGCCACATGGCGCGCTCCAGGTCCTTGCCCATCTGCGTGCTGTCTTGTGTGCCCATGCGGCACCATTCGCTGCCCACGCAGGTCTTCACGGTGCGCAGGGCCTTGGCGTAGGCGTGGCCGCTGGGCATGCCGATGTCCTTCCACACGTTGACCAGGTCTTCCTTCTTCACGCCCAGCAAATCGATGCGCTGGCCGCCCGTGACCTTGACGGTGGGGATCTTGTATTTGTCCACCGCATCGGCAATGCGGCGCAGTTCGTTGGCTGTGGTCTCTCCCCCCCACATGCGGGGGATCACGCTGTAGGTGCCATCCTTCTGGATGTTGGCGTGGCTGCGCTCGTTGATGAAGCGGCTTTGCGGGTCGTCCTTGGCCTCCTTGGGCCAGGTGCTGATGAGGTAGTAGTTGACGGCCGGGCGGCAGGTGGCGCAGCCATTGGGCGTCTTCCATTCCATGAACTTGAACACCTCGGCAATGCTGACCAGCTTGCTGCTGCGGATCGCGTCGCGCACGGCCTGGTGGCCGTGGTCGGTGCAGCCGCACATGGCCTTGGTCTTGGGCGTGGCGCTGTAGTCGCCGCCCGCCGTGAACATGATGATCTGCTCCACCAGCCCGGTGCACGAGCCGCAGCTGGCGCTGGCCTTGGTGTGCTTGCGCACCTCGTCGAGCGTGAACAGGCCTTTTTCCTTGATGGCCTTGCAGATCGCGCCCTTGGTCACGCCGTTGCAGCCGCAGACCTCGTCGCTGTCTTGCATGGCCGCAGCCTTGCTCTGGCCCTGGTGGCCCGTGTCGCCCAGGTGCGATTCGCCAAACATGAGCTTGTCGCGCAGGTCGGTCACGCTGCGGCCGTCGCGCAGCAGCTTGAAGTACCAGCTGCCGTCCACCGTGTCGCCATACAGGCAGGCGCCCACGAGCTTGTCGTCCTTGATGACGAGCTTCTTGTACACGCCACCGAAAGGGTCGCTCATCACGATCTCCTCAGTGTCGTCTCCCCCTTGAAAGTCTCCCGCCGAGAAAAGGTCAATGCCTGTGACCTTGAGCTTGGTCGAGGTCAGCGAGCCCTGGTAGCGGCCGATGCCGAATTCGGCCAAATGGTTGGCCAGCACCTTGCCCTGCTCGAACAGCGGGGCCACCAGGCCATAGGCAATGCCCCGGTGCGCGGCGCATTCGCCCACGGCGTAGATGCGGGCGTCGGTGGTGGTCTGCAGCGTGTCGCTGACCACAATGCCCCGGTTCACGTGCAGGCGCATTTTTTCGGCGAGCTGCGTGTTGGGGCGGATGCCCACGGCCATCACCACCAGGTCGGCAGGCACCTGGGTGCCGTCCTTGAACTTCACGCTGGCCACGCGGCCGTCGGCATTGCCCACCAGCTCCTGGGTTTGCGCGCCCATGAGGAACTGCATGCCACGCTCCTGCAGCGACTTCTCCAGCATCTTGCCGGCCACGTCGTCGAGCTGGCGCTCCATGAGCCAGTCGCCCACGTGCACCACGGTGACCTGCATGCCGCGCTTCATGAGGCCGTTGGCGGCCTCCAGCCCCAGCAGGCCGCCGCCGATGACGACGGCATGCTTGTACGTGGCGGCCGCGTCGATCATGGCCTGCGTGTCGGCAATGTCGCGGTAGGCCAGCACGCCCTTCAGGTCTTTGCCGGGGATGGGCAGGATGAACGGGTTGGAGCCCGTGGCCATGATGAGGCGGTCGTATTCGGCGGTGATCACATCGCCGTCTTTGCCGGTGGCGCGCACCACGCGGCGCACGCGGTCCACGTCGGTCACGGTGAAGCCGGTGTGCAGCGTGATGTGGTTGTCGGCATACCACGACCAGTCGTTGAGGATGATCTCGTCGATGGTCTGCTCGCCCGCCAGCACCGGGGACAGCAGAATGCGGTTGTAGTTGGGGTGGGGCTCGGCACCGAACACCGTGATGTCATACAGATCGGGGGCGATCTTGAGCAGCTCTTCCAGCGTGCGCACACCGGCCATGCCGTTTCCCACCATCACCAGTTTGAGCTTTTTCATCATGACTCCATCGGTTCCATCGCCGGGGCGATGCGCAAAACAAAAAAGGCGTCCACACGATGCTGCTCCGAGGTCTCGAAACCGCATGTGGGGACGCCTTCGTCCGTACAACTCCTCCGTGCGCCTTTGCACTGCTGAATTGCGTGGGCCTGCCCGGCCCTTGCCTTTGTTAAGCAATGGCCGTGCCAGATGCTGTGCACTGATCTGGGGTGGCCCCGGGGCGCGGGCCGGGGCGAGGGCTGTCGATGGGCTTGTGGTGCGTGGCATCGCCTGGGCTGCGCGGGCGGGCATGCCCCGGCATGCACCACCTTGGGCACAAAACCTGCATGGAGCTGGTGCATGAGCTTTGAACTGGATGTGGGCCAGGCCTCGCTGGCCGGCCGCAATGAGGTGAACGAGGACTTTGCCGCCCTGGTGGTGGGGCAGGGGCGCGACCGCGAGCGCGGCGCCATCGCCGCCATTGCCGATGGTGTGAGCACGGGCGGCAAGGGCCGCGAGGCCGCCCAGACCACGGTGAGCACCCTGGTGGGCGACTACTTCGCCACCCCCGAGACCTGGGACACCACCGTGGCGCTGGACCGCATCCTCAGCGCCCACAACGGCTGGCTCGCCTCCATGAACCGGCGCCGCCAGCCCGCCGTGGGCCTGACCACGCTCACCGCGCTGGTGCTGCGCGGCCAGTCGTACACGCTGGCCCATGTGGGCGACACCCGCGCCTACCTGCTGCGCGGCGGGCGCCTGCAGCTGCTCACGGCCGACCATGTGATGGCGCAGCGGGACTTTGCGCACCAGCTCACCCGCGCCATGGGGCTGGACGACCATGTGGTGGTGGACTACAGCCAGGGCGAGCTGCACAGCGGCGATCTGTTCGTGCTGCTGTCCGACGGCGTGCACGGCAGCCTGCCCGAGCGCGAGCTGCGGCAGCTGCTGCGCCAGGAGGGCGTGGTGGCGCAGGCGCTGAGCGACGAGCTGGTGCAGGCCGCGCTGCGCCGGGGCAGCAGCGACAACGTGACCGCGCTGGTGGTGCGCGTGCAGGGCGCGCTGGAGGCCACGCTGCAGGACGAGTCCCGCCGCGCGCAGGACCTGCCCGTGCTGCCCCTGCTCAAGGTGGGCGACCCGGTCGATGGCCTGGTGGTGACGGCCCTGGTGGCCGACAGCGGCATCCACCGCATCTACCAGGTGCGCGACCCGGCCACGCAGCGCCTCTATGCCCTCAAGACCCTGCTGCCCACGCGCGCGCACGATGCCGAGGAGCGCGCCACGCTGGCGCACGAGGCCTGGGTGGCGCGGCGCATGCAGTCGGGCCAGGCCGCCACCCACCTGGCGCGGCTCAACACCTGGCCTGTGGGCGAAGGGCAGGAAGGCGAGGGCGCCAGCGCGTTCTACCTGCTGTACGACTGGCACGCGGGCGCCACCCTGGGCCAGCGCCTGCGCAGCCGCCAGCACCTGGGCGTGACCCAGGCCGTGGCCGTGGTGATGCAGGCCGCGCAGGTGCTGGGCTGGCTGCACCGCCAGGGGGTGGTGCACCGCGACATCAAGCCCGACAACCTGCACCTGGGCGACGACGGCGTGCTGCGCGTGCTGGACCTGGGCGTGGCCCTGTCGGGCCGCGAGCCCGAGGCCACGCGCCAGCTGCATGCGGGCACGCCCAGCTACATGAACCCCGAGCAGTGGCCGGGCTACGAAAAAAGCGGCGACACCGAGGGGCAGTTGCCCGATGCGCGCAGCGACCTGTTTGCGCTGGGCGTCACGCTCTACCAGCTGCTGAGCCAGGGGCGCCTGCCCTATGGCGAGGTGGTGCAGTACCAGCTGGGCCGCTACCACCGCGATCCGCTGCCCCCCAGCCGCCACCACCCGGGCGTGCCGATCTGGCTCGACCAGATTGCCTTGAAGGCCGTGGCACGCCAGCGCACACAGCGCTTTGAAACGGCCGAGGAGCTGCTGCTGGCGCTGGAGCGCGGCGCATCCCGCCCCCTGTCAGCCCCCGGCCCGCAGCCGCTGATGCAGCGCGACGCCACGGCCCTGTGGAAGATTGCACTGGCGGTGAGTGTGCTGGTGAACCTGCTGCTGGTTTACTGGCTGCTGTTTTTGCCGAGGTAGCGCTGGAGCGGAGGTTGCTCCTGAAAATGTAGCTGTAGACGCTTATGCAGCAGGCGGTAGAGCCATTTTTTCTTGAATATTTAGCGGCGTATCGTCTTGTTTTGATGTGCGCCACGGTGTGGCGCAGGCTCGTCCGCAGGGCGCTGCCTGTGGGCTCCCTCTCCCACGAGGGGAGAGGGAGTTTCAGTGGGCTGCTCTGGCGCAGGTCATGCGCTGCGCGCGCGTCCACCTTCTAGCAAAAGTTCGGTCAACGCTGCGCATTGGCTGGCTACGCCAGCTCAGGCACTGCGTGCCCTACCACCTTTCTCTGCCCAGGTCCGCGTCCAGCGGATCTGCATCACCCGCAGCAGCACCAGCATGGCAGCAGCGCACAACGCAATGCCCACAAAGCCCCACAGGTAGGTGCCGGTGTACTGGCGCGACAGGCCCATGCCGCTCGGGATCAGGCCGCCGCCCAGGGCGCCGATCTCACCAATCATCGAGCCCGCCACCGCCGTGGTCAGCGGCCAGCGCAGGGGCACCAGCTGGAACAGTGCGCCATTGCCCGCCCCCAGGGCCGCAAAACACACCAGGAACAGCAGCATGGTGATGGGCAGCGAGTTCTCGGCCAGGCCACACAGCACCATGCTCACGGCCGTGATGGCCAGCACGCCGGTGAGGGTGTTCACGCCGCCCCAGTGGTCCGACAGCCAGCCGCCAAACACGCGCAGGGCCGCGCCCAGAAAGGCCGCCATCATCGTCAGCTGGCCTGCCTGCACTTTGCTGACGTGGAACTGGTCGTAAAAGTAGCTGGGCAAAAAGGTGGTGAGGCCGATGAAGCCGCCAAAGGTCACGGCGTAGATCAGGCTGAACGCCCAGCCGTCTTTTTCAAACAGGCAGGCAATGTGCTCGCGGAAGCTCGAGTGGGGGGCGAGGTCGGGCGGCTCCTGGGCGTACACCGCCATCACGATGGCCGGCACGGCCACGCTCAGGGCGGCAAAACCATACACGGCCTGCCAGCCGAACTTCTGGGCCAGTGCCGGGGCCAGCAGGGCGGCCACGGCCGTGCCCACGTTGCCAGCACCCACAATGCCCATGGCCAGGCCCTTGTAGCGCGGCGGGAACGAGCCCGAGCCCAGCGACAGCGCCACGCCAAAGCTGGCCCCGGCCACGCCCAGCAGGATGCCCATGGCCAGCAGGTCGTTGTAGGTGTGCACGAACAGGTAGCCATAGCCCATGGCGACAAAAATGCCCGCCATCTCGACCAGCGTGGCGCGTTTGCGGCCGATGTACTGCGCCAGGATGCCCAGCGGAAAGCGCATGAGTGCGCCCGCAAAAATGGGGATGGACAACATCATGCCCATCTGTGTGGGCGTGAGCTGGAAGCTATCGCGGATGAACGGGGCCATCGCACCGTTGATGACCCAGACAGCGCAGGAGAAGCCGAAATAGAGGAAGGACGACCACAGCGTGGGTGCGTGGCCGGACTTGAGGAACTCTCGGAATTGAAGCATGGCAATCTTGCGCAATGGGGCTGCAGGTACACCGTCAGCCGGGGCAAAAACAAAAAGGCGTCTGCACGGAACACGCAGGCCTTGCAGCCTGTTTGCACTCCATGAAGACGCCATCGTCCTGTTCGCCCAATCCGCCGTTGCACCGGGCTGATACACGGCCAGCGTTGGCCGTACCAATCAGCAAGCAATGCCTGTGCCAGGGTGTTCTCTGGAGGGTATTTGATAAAAAATGGCCGCTATCGCGCGTCCATATTCAATTTGTTGCTATAAAAATAGAAGTGAGTGGCGGTGGGGCTGCTGCGCTTTGGGGCAGGGTGTGGGATGGGCGCACTCTTTTGGTGAATGTGCAGCGCGTGGCGATTTAACTGTTGCGAAACAAATTTTTCACCATAGGATCAACCCGACTTTTCCAAGGCTTTTTTCAGTTCAGTTTTTTTCTGGGGTGACAAGGTTTTTCATAAGGAGGGGTTTCATGCGCGTCAATCTGCCCGTCAGCACGCACGAATATGCGTTTCCCAAAGGCCAGACTCTGGTGTCCACCACCGATCTCAAGGGCCGTATCCTGTACTGCAACCCGATGTTCATCGAGGTCAGCGGGTACGAAAAAGAAGAACTCCTGGGCCAGCCCCACAACATGATCCGGCACCCGGACATGCCCGAGGAGGCCTTCCGCGACATGTGGGAGACCATCGCCAAGGGCATCCCCTGGTCGGCACCGGTCAAGAACCGGCGCAAGGACGGCTCCTTTTATTGGGTGATGGCCAACGTCACGCCGCTCATGCAGGGCGATCAGCCCACCGGCTACATGTCGGTGCGCACCGAGGCCTCGCGCGAGCAGATTCAAGGGGCGCAGCAGCTCTATCAGACCATGCAGGCCGAAAAGCAGGCCGGCACGCTGATCCATGTGCTGCGGGGCGGGCAGCTGATCACCGACACCTTGTCCGGCCGCCTGATGATGGCGCTGCAGCCCGGGCCTCTGGGCAAGATCGCCCTGTGCACTTTGCTGCTGGTCCTGCTGTCGTGGGGGGCTGCCGCTTTGGGCGGGCACACCATGACGTTGGGCGCGGGCGTGGCATGGGTGGGCGTGGTGGTGGCCGCCATGGCGATGGCGGTGTACCTGCACCGGGTCACGGTGCTGCCCCTGCTGGAGATGCTGCGCTGGGCCAACCGCATGGCGGCAGGCGACCTCACGCAAAAGTTCTCCGCGTCGCGCACCGACACCATGGGCCAGCTGCAAAAGGCGTTGGCGCAGCTCAACGTGAACCTGCTGTCCATCGTGCGCGATGCGCGCCAGGAGAGCGAACACATGCAGGTCTCCACCCGTGAGATCGCGCAGGGCAACCAGGATCTGTCGTCCCGCACCGAGGCGCAGGCCAGCAACCTGCAGCAAACCGCAGCGTCGATGGAAGAGATCACCGGCACCGTCAAGCAGACGGCCGAATCCGCCCGCCAGGCCACCGTGCTGGCCACGCAGGCCACCCAGGTCACCGAGCGCAGCAGCAGCGCGGTGGACGGTGTGGCCGACACCATGAAGCAGATCCAGGCGGCGTCCGGCCGCATCAGCGAGATCACGCAGCTCATCGACTCGATCGCCTTCCAGACCAACATCCTTGCGCTGAACGCGGCCGTGGAGGCGGCGCGTGCGGGCGAGCAGGGGCGTGGGTTTGCCGTGGTGGCGTCCGAGGTGCGCAGCCTCTCGCACCGCACCCAGTCGGCCGCCAAGGAGATCCGCCAGCTCATCGATGATTCGGCCAACAAGGTGAGCGAGGGCCACGAAAAGACCGACGCCGCCCAGAAGACCATGACCGAGTCGCTGGACCTGGTGCGCCGGGTGAACACGCTGATCGGCGAGATCCACAGTGCCTCGAACGAGCAGCTCAGCGGCATCTCGCAGGTCAACTCGGCCGTGGCGCAGCTGGACACCATCACGCAGCAGAACGCGGCGCTGGTGGAGGAAAACGCCGCCTCGGCCATGCAGCTCAACGGCCAGGCACAGTCCATGACCGAGACCGTGCAGGTGTTCCGCATCGACGCCTCGGCCCCGGCGCAGGTGCGCGATGCGGTGGCGCTGCGCAAGGAGATGAAGGGCAGCCAGGGCGCATCGTCGTCCAGCCGGGCGTTGGCTGCGGTCTGAGTTGCGCTGCATTTTCCGCCGCCCTTGAAACTGGCGGGGCGTCATCGCCAGTGCCACCGTGGAACTGGCTTTGCCAGGCCACGGGTGGCGTCCCCCTCGGGGGAAGACGCGTAGCGGCTCAGGGGGGCTTACGTGCTCTCGCGCACCGTCAGCTCAAACCCCAGATCCACCGAGTTGTGCGCAGGCACTTCGCCGCGCATCAGCGCCAGCAGCATGCGCGCGCTGGCCTCACCCACGGCGGAGCGGGGTGTGCGCACGGTGGTCAGCGGGGGCAGCATCTGGTCGCTGCCTGCCAGGTCGTTGAAGCCCGCAATCGCCACCTGGCCGGGCACCGACAGGCCCAGGCGCTGCGCGGCCAGCAGGCCGCCCTGGGCCAGGTCGTCATTGCAGAAGAACACGGCATCCACGCCGGGGCGGGTTCGCAGCAGCTCCTCCAGCAGTTCGCCGCCCAGGCGCATGGACGAAGGCTGGGGGCTGAGCAATTCCAGCCGGGGGTCGTAGCGGCCCGCCTCGCGCAGGCAACGGCGGTAGCCTTCTGCGCGCTGCATGGTGCGCGGGTCGAGCTGGGCGGCCACAAAGGCCACGTTTTGATAGCCGCGCGCCAGCAGGTGGGCCGTCATGCTGTGGCCCGCGTCCTGCTGCGAGAACCCCACGCAGAACACGCCGGGGGCTGGGGTCATTTCCATCAGGTGCACACAAGGCACGCCGCTGGCCGCAATCAGCTGGCGCGCAGCCTCGGTGCGGTCAAAGCCGGTGACGAGCAGGCCCGCCGGGCGGTGGGCGAGGTAGGTGCGCAGCAGTTGTTCTTCTTCCTGCGGGTCGTAGTGCGTCACGCCGATCAGGGCCTGGTAGCCCTCGGGGAACAGCGTGCGGTGCACGGATTCGAGCACGTCCACAAACAGCGCGTTGGACAACAGGGGCACCAGCACCGGCACCTGCACGCTGCGCTGCGAGGCCAGCGCACGCGCGGCGGGGTCGGGCACATAACCCAGTTGCTGGGCTGCGTCCTTGACCCGCTGCACCAGCTCTTGCGCCACGCCGCGCTCGCCACGCAGGGCGCGGGACGCCGTGATGGGGCTGACGCCCGCCGCCTTGGCCACATCGCTCAGCGTGATGCGCCCGCTGGAGCGGCGCCGGGTTTCGGATTTGTTCAAGGGTTAACCCTCATGGGGATGGGTGATGATCTGGTTAGGATAGCGCTGTCCAAACACCTGGGCAAGACAGTCAGCGTCTTTTTTGGCATGTTGGCTGAATCAGCACCCGCATTTTGGAGGCATCTGCAGAGATGCATTTTTTTGGATTCATTGGATAGCGCTACCAATATGAGTTTTACGCCGTCATCGGTTTTTCTGGTCGTCATGGGGGTGGCCGGCTGTGGCAAGTCCAGCCTGGGGGCCGCACTGGCCCAGGCTGAAGGCCTGCCCCTGATCGAAGGGGACGACCACCACAGCCCCGCGAGCCGCGAAAAAATGCGCCAGGGCATTGCGCTGACCGACGCCGACCGCGAGGGCTGGCTGGCCACGCTGGGGCAGTTGCTGCAGGGCCAGCCGCAGGGCGTGGTGCTGACCTGTTCCGCACTCAAGCAGGTGTACCGGGACCGTTTGCGCAGTGCCTGCCCCGGGTTGCGCTTCGCCTTTCTGGAGATCGACCGAGCGCATGCAGGCCAGCGCGTGGCGGCCCGTGCCGATACCCATTTTTTTTCCAGCGCGCTGGTAGACAGCCAGTTCGCCACGCTGGAGTCGCCCGTGGGCGAGGCGGGCGTGCTGCGGCTCGATGCGCTGCTGGACCTGCCCACCTTGCAGCAACAAGCATCGGCCTGGATTGCCACGAAGGAGACCGCATGAGTTCCGCCGCACCACACTCCGCGCCACCAAGCCGCTTTGCCAGGGTCTCCCAGGTGTTGATGGCCAGCTGCCTGGGCGTGATGGCCGTGGCCGTGTTCATCAACGTGGTGCTGCGTTATGGCTTTGGCAGCGGCGTGGCCGCGAGCGAAGAGCTGTCGCGCCTGTTGTTTGTCTGGATGGTGTTCATCGGCGCCGCTGCGGCCTACCCAGCGGGTGAACACATGGCCTTCACCAGCCTGGCCGGTCTGCTGGCCAAGCGCCCCGTGGCGTTTGCTGCGCTGACGGCGGTGATCCGGCTGCTGGTGATGGCCGCCTGCGCCATGCTGGCCTGGGGCGCCTGGCAGCAGGTGGTGGTGGGCATGGGCAGCCGCTCGGT
>JADMJR010000325.1 GCA_018780365.1 Acidovorax sp.
CGGCCACCATGCCGCACCAGTAGCGCTGGTCCGCAGCGCTCCAGCGCAGGGCCACACAGGCGCCCTTGCGGCGGCGCGAGACCAGCACCCCCAGCGGGCAGGGCTCGGCCAGGCAACACAGGCCACAGCCATTGCAGGGCGCGCCCTCGGCGGGCTTGGCCGGGGCTTCGGGGTGCAGCCAGACCACAGTGTGGCCAGCGGGGTGGCGGGCGGGCATGGGGTCCATGTTCAAGGAAGATGGCTCAGAGCGCTACCACCACCCACCGACGTCTCAGCCCTTGATGGCGCAACGCGCCACCCACAGCCCATGAAACTGGCGCACCCCAGGCCAAGGCAGCCGAGCAAGGGCCGCCCCGCAGCGAGGGCTGCGTCCCCCTGCCCGCATTGCGCAGCAATGCGAGAGCGGGGGGAAGCGGCGAAGCCGCTCAGGGGGGTGTTCCATCTCACCGCGCCAGCACCGGCGCCAGCGCCTTGCCCGTGTGCGTGCCAGCGGCCACCACCTCCTCGGGCGTGGCGGCGGTCACGATGCGGCCACCGGCGCTGCCCCCCTCGGGCCCCAGGTCGATGATCCAGTCGGCCTCGGCAATCACATCCAGGTCGTGCTCGATCACCACCACGCTGTGGCCGCCGTCCACCAGGCGGTGCAGCACGCGGATGAGCTTGTCCACGTCGGCCATGTGCAGGCCCACGGTGGGCTCGTCCAGCACGTACAGCGTGTGCGGCGCCTTCTGGCCCCGGCGGCCCACCTCGTCGCGCACCTTGGTGAGTTCGGTCACGAGCTTGATGCGCTGCGCCTCGCCACCGCTCAGGGTGGGCGACGGCTGGCCCAGCGTGAGGTAGCCCAGGCCCACGTCCTTGAGCAACTGCAGCGGGTGCGCGATGCTGGGCATGGTGGCGAAGAAGTCCACCGCCTCGTCCACCTCCATCTGCAGCACGTCGCCAATGCTCTTGCCGCGCCAGGTCACGGCCAGGGTCTCGGGGCTGAAGCGTGCGCCATGGCAGGTTTCGCAGGGCACCTTCACATCGGGCAAAAAGCTCATCTCGATGGTGCGCACGCCCGCACCTTCGCAGCTCGCGCAACGGCCTTCGCCGGTGTTGAAGCTGAAGCGGCCGGCGGCATAGCCGCGCGCCTTGGCCTCCAGCGTTTCGGCAAACAGCTTGCGGATGGTGTCCCAGAAGCCGATGTAGGTGGCGGGGCAGGAACGCGGCGTCTTGCCGATGGGCGTCTGGTCCACTTCGAGCACGCGGTCGATGCTCTCGAAACCCGACAGACCCGCGCAACCGACCAAGGGCGGTGCCTTGCCTGCATCCATGGCATCGCGGCCCGCCTTGGTACTGCGCTGCTGCACCCAGGCCTGCACATTGGCCAGCAGCACATCGCGCGCCAGGGTGGACTTGCCCGAGCCGCTCACCCCCGTCACCGCCACCAGGCGGTGCAGCGGCACCGTGGCTGTGACGTTCTGCAGGTTGTGCAGCTGCGCGCCGTGCACGGTCAGCCAGCGCATGGCGGCGCGCTCCTTGGCCTCGGTCAGCGCGTCGGCCGCCAGCGCTGCGGCCTGGGCGGCGCGTTTCTTTGCGGCAGCACTCTGGCGGCCCGTGGGTGCTGCCGCCTCGGCCTGCGCGGAGGCGGCCGTGGCTTCGACGCTCACCTCGCCAGCCACCATGCTGCGGCGCAATTGCAGCGGGTGCTTCATCGCATGCAACAGATAGCGGCCGGTTTGCGAATCTTCTGCGCCCGTGATGTCGGCCACGCTGCCCTGCGCCACCAGGCGCCCGCCGCGTTTGCCGGCGCTCGGGCCAATGTCGATGATGTGGTCGGCACGCCGGATGGTGTCTTCGTCGTGCTCCACCACCACCAGGGTGTTGCCCTTGTCGCCCAGCTTGTGCAGGGCGTTGAGCAAAATCTGGTTGTCGCGCGCATGCAGGCCGATGGTGGGCTCGTCGAGCACGTAGCACACGCCCTGCAGGTTGCTGCCCAGCTGCGCGGCCAGGCGGATGCGCTGGGCCTCGCCACCGCTGAGCGTGGGCGCACCCCGGTCCAGCGTGAGGTAGCCCAGGCCCACTTCTTCCAGAAATTCGAGGCGGCTCTGGATCTCGGGCACCAGGTCGCGGGCGATGTCGGCTTCGCGCGCCGTCATGCCACCTTCGATGCGCAGGGTCTCGACCCAGCGGCGCACGTCCGTGACGGACAGCGCGGCAATGTCGGTGATGCCCACACCGGCAAACTGCACAGCACGCGCGGTGGCGTTCAGGCGTGTGCCGCTGCAACTCGGGCAGGCCGTGTCGGCCAGATCTTCCACCTCGGGCTCGGCAAAGGTCTGCTCGCGGCCTTTTTCCTTGTCGTCCTGCACCGAGTCGTCAAACACCTTGCGCTGGTCCTTGGTGAGCTTGACGCCCGTGCCCACGCAGTCGGGGCACCAGCCGTGTTTGCTGTTGTAGCTGAACAGGCGCGGGTCCAGTTCGGCATAGCTGGTGGCGCACACGGGACAGGCGCGCTTGGTGGAAAAGGCCTGCAGCTGGCCAATGCCTGCCGTGGGCTGGCCGCCCTCCATGGCTTCGCGCAGGCCTGTGATGCCTGAGAGAACATGCACCACGCCCTTGCCGTGGGTGAGTGCGTCGGCCAGCGCGGTGCGCAAAGCCGCTTCGTTCTCGGGCGACACATCGAGGCTGGCCACGGGCAGCTCGATGGTGTGCTCCTTGAAGCGGTCGATGCGCGGGAAGTTGGTGGTGGGCAAGAAGTTGCCGTCCACCCGCAGGTGCGTGTAGCCGCGCGGACGCGCCCAGTCGGCCAGCTCGGTGTACACGCCCTTGCGGTTCATCACCAGCGGCGCAAGCAGGCCGATGTGCTGGCCCCGGAAGTTCTTCAGCAATTGCGCGGCGATGCTGTCGGGCGTCTGCGGCTGCACGGCGGCGCCGTCCTTCACACAGTGCTGCGTGCCGAGCTTGACGTACAGCAGGCGCAGAAAGTGCCACACCTCGGTGGTCGTGCCCACGGTGGACTTGCGCCCGCCGCGCGACAGGCGCTGCTCAATCGCCACGGTGGGCGGGATGCCGTACACGGCATCCACCTCGGGCCGGCCGGCGGGCTGCACGATGGAACGCGCATAGGCGTTGAGCGATTCGAGGTAACGGCGCTGGCCCTCGTTGAACAGGATGTCGAACGCCAACGTGGACTTGCCCGAGCCGCTCACGCCCGTCACCACGTTGAATTGGCCGCGCGGGATGTCCACGCTCAGGTTCTTGAGGTTGTGCTCCTTGGCGTTGACGATTTCAATGGCATTTTTGGCCACTGGCGCGCGTCCCTCTTGCCCAAGCAGCTCTTTTTTTCGTAGCACCGCAGCTTTTTCGTGCACCGAGTGGCCGCCCACGCCCAGCGCCAGCTCGTAATCACGCAGCGCCTGCCCGGTGTGCGAGGTGGCGTGCTGCCGCACATCCTCGGGCGTGCCTTCGGCCACGATGAGCCCGCCCGCATAGCCGCCTTCGGGGCCCAGGTCGATGAGCCAGTCGCTTGCGCGGATCACGTCCAGGTTGTGCTCGATGACGATGAGCGAGTGCCCCGCGTCGATGAGCTTGCGCAACGCGCGCATGAGCTTGGCGATGTCGTCAAAGTGCAGGCCGGTGGTGGGCTCGTCGAACAAAAACAGCGTGCCCTTGCGCGCCACGGCCTGGCGCGACTTGGCCGCCGTGCGCGCTGCCTCGGCCAGGAAGCCTGCGAGCTTGAGGCGCTGCGCCTCGCCGCCGGACAAGGTCGGCACAGGCTGGCCCAGCGCCACGTATTCGAGCCCCACATCCACGATGGGCTGCAGTGCACGGATCACGTCGCGGTCGCTGGCGAACAGGTCGGCCGCCTCGGCCACCGTGAGGGCGAGCACGTCCGCCACGTTGAGGCTGCGGCCACCGCGTTCGATGGTGATCTCCAGAATCTCGGGCCGGTAGCGCTTGCCGTCGCAATCCGGGCAGCGCAGGTACACGTCACTCAGAAACTGCATCTCCACATGCTCGAAGCCCGAGCCCCCGCAGGTCGGGCAGCGCCCGTCGCCGCTGTTGAAGCTGAATTTGCTGGCGGTGTAGCTGCGCTGCTTGGACAGCGGGGCCACGGCGAAGAGTTCGCGGATGCTGTCCCAGGCGCCGACGTAGCTCACGGGGTTGGAACGCGCCGTCTTGCCAATCGGTGACTGGTCCACGAACACCACGTCCGACAAATGGTCGGCCCCCAGCATGCGGTCGTGCGCGCCGGGCGTGTCGGTGGCCTTGCCAAAGTGGCGCAGCAGCGCGGGGGCCAACACATCCTGGATCAGGCTCGACTTGCCCGAGCCACTCACGCCGGTCACGGTGACCAGCCGCTGCAAGGGGAACTCGACCGACACGTTCTGCAGGTTGTGCTCGCGCGCACCTTCGAGGATGAGGCGCGGCGTGGATTCCGTCACCATGCGCTTGAAGCCAAAGCCCACATGTTTGCGCCCGCCCAAATAGGCCCCGGTGAGCGTGTCGGCTTGGCGCAGGTCGGCCGTGGTGCCGTCAAACACGATCTGCCCGCCCAGGCGGCCCGGGCCGGGGCCCATGTCGATCATGCGGTCGGCCGCGAGCATCACGGCCGGGTCGTGCTCCACCACCACCAGCGTGTTGCCCGCGTCGCGCAGGCGCAGCATGGCCTCGGTGATGCGGTGCATGTCGCGCGGGTGCAGGCCGATGCTGGGCTCGTCCAGCACAAACAGCGTGTTGACCAGGCTGGTGCCCAAAGCGGTGGTGAGGTTGATGCGCTGCACCTCGCCGCCGCTGAGCGTGCGGCTTTGCCGGTCGAGCGTGAGGTAGCCGATGCCCACGTCGCACAGGTATTTCAGGCGCGTGGTGATTTCTTCGTGCAGCAATTTGAGCGCTTGCGCATCGCCGCCCTTGGCATCGTCGCCTACCGGCAACTGCATGCGATCAAAGAACCTTCGCAGGCGGTCGATAGGCAGCAGCATCAGGTCGTGCAGGCACAGGCCGGGCAGCGCCTCGAGCTGCTCACGTGACCATTGCACCCCCTCGGGCATGAACCGTTTGCCGGGCTCCAGCACCGCGTCGGCGTCTTCCTGGCGGCCGATGCGCCAGAGCAGGCTCTCGGTCTTGAGGCGCGCCCCCGCGCAGGTGGGGCACGGCGTGTAGCTGCGGTACTTGGACAAGAGCACGCGGATGTGCATCTTGTAGGCCT
>JADMJR010000299.1 GCA_018780365.1 Acidovorax sp.
GCGCAAACCCGCCCTTGAGGCCCAGCGCCATCAGCAGGTAGATCGACAAGAACTTGGAGATCGCCGCAGGCATCTCCAGGTTGGACCGCACCAGGCCCGCAAACACGCCCAGGGCAAAAAACAGGATCGCCGGATCCAGCAAGCTTTGCATCATTCAACTCCTTCGGCGCCAATGTTATGCAGCGCAAGGTGCAAAGTAAAATCGATTCGAATGCGCTTATCTATAGATAAAAATCTATGAACATCACCTTCCGCCAGCTCCGGCTTTTTCTGGCGCTGGCCGAAACCGGCAGCGTCAGCGCGGCCGCCAAGGTCATGCACGTCACGCAGCCCACCGCCTCCATGCAGCTGCGCGAGGTGGCGCAGGCCGTGGGCCTGCCGCTGTACGAAGTCATTTCGCGCCGCGTGCACCTCACCGAAGCGGGGCATGCCCTGGCCCGCACCGCGCGCGCCATTGCGGGCGAGTGGGATGCTTTCGAGCAGCGCATCGCAGGCGCAAAGGGCCTGACCAGCGGGCGCCTCAAGGTCGCCGTGGTCAGCACCGCCAAATACTTTGTGCCGCGCCTTTTGGGCAGTTTCTGCAAGCTGCACCCGCACATCGACATCTCGCTTGAAGTGCTCAACCGCGACCACGTCATCGGCCGCCTGCGCGCCAACCAGGACGACCTCTACGTCATGTCCATGCCGCCCGCCGACCTGCCGCTGGAGGACCAGATCCTCATGCCCAACCCCCTGGTCGTCATTGCCCCCGCAGGCCATCCGCTGGCCGCCAAAAAGCGCATCAGGCTGGAGCAGCTGCAGGCCGAGCGATTCATCCTGCGAGAAAAAGGCTCGGGCACCCGCATGGCCACCGACGCCCACCTGCGCCAGGCGGGCTTTGCCCCCCGCACCGTGCTGGAGCTAGGCAGCAATGAAGCCATCAAGGAATCGGTGGAGGGCCAGCTGGGCCTCTCCATCGTCTCCCTCCACGCCCTGGGCCCGCACCACGAGGGCCTGGCCGTGCTCAACGTGGCGGGCTTCCCCATCCGCTCGCAATGGCACCTGGTCTGGCCCAAGGGCAAACAGCTGTCACCGATTGCGGAGGTGTTTCGCGGGCACTTGATGGGGGAGGTGGAGGGGTGGATGGGGCGGGGGTAGGCCTGCCGAAGGCGTGCCGCGTTACGACTCGTTTTCTGGCTTGCCCGCGAGCCAGCGCGGGTGCGCCTTGGTCGTCCGATCTCTCTTGGCCTCGCGGTAGATCACAAACACCAGCACGGGAACCACGGCTCCCCACAGCAGCCAGCGCTGCGGTCCCGGTGCAACCAATGGGGCCACGGCGGAAATGCCCAGTACGAACAGCAGACACCCCATCTCTTCACGCAGGCTGCGGGGCGGCAGGTTGGAGAGAATGGTCCCGCCGCAGCGGGGACACCGCTGGAACGGCTCCCACCGCTTGCCTACAAGTGCCCCGCCCTCAGCCTGGAGGACCGGCAGCCACCGCAAGGACCGCTGGCAATGGGGGCAGGCGTGGTTCATGGGAGTTGGGCGTGTTGGCAGGATTTGGCGCGGACGGGAGTGCGGACGTCGCTACTGGCCCTCGCCGGACGTGCGGGACAGAAACTGGTGGCCTGAGGTGGTGGGCATGGGGGCGACACTTCACTTCGCGTGATGGAGCGAAAGGTGTAGCTTCCGTGGCCCCTTTACCCCACTCCCGTCCCTGCCCCCACCCCCTGCCTGCACCCCCCAAACATATCCAGCCCCGCGCTGTACGCCCCGGTCTTCACATCCATCAAGCCCAACACCGAGTGGAAGTAGTTATCGTGGGTGATGCGCCGCTCAGTCAGGTCGTGCTGCAGGCAGCCGGTGGCGATGTGGGTGCGGGTCTGCATGGCGGGGGAGAGCCAGGTGATCCAGGGCACGTGTTTTTGCACGTCGGGCGCGATGCTGTAGGGCAGGCCGTGCAGGTAGAGGTTGTTTTCGCCCAGCGATTCGCCGTGGTCTGCCACGTACATCATGGCGGTCTGGGCCTTGCCGCCGCGCGCAGAGAGCCACTGGATGACGCCGTCGAGGAAGGCATCGGTCTCGACGATGCTGTTGTCGTACGCGTTCACCACCTGCTGGCGCTCGCACTCTTGCAGCGCGGTGGAGGTGCATTCGGGCAGGAACCGCTTGTGCTCGGGGGCCGAGCGTTTGGAATATGCCGGGCCGTGGCTGCCCATCTGGTGCAGCACGACCACGGTGCCGCGCTGGCGCTGTTCGGCGGGCAGGGCGTCGATGCGTGCGTCCAGGTCCTTCAGCATCACGCGGTCCAGGCATTCGCCCGGGGTGGGGCACAGGGCGGGGTCGCTCCAGCTGGCAGTGCTGGTCTGGCCCGCGCGGTCGCACACGCTTTTGCAGCCGGACTGGTTGTCTACCCACAGCACGGCCAGGCCTGCGTGCTGCAGCACGTCGATCAGGCTCTCAAAATTGGCGGCGCGCGCCTCGTAGCCCGTGCGGCCCAGGTGCGAGAACATGCACGGCACCGATGCGGCGGTGCTGGTGCCGCAGGACCAAGCGTTGCCTGCACTCGCCAGGTCGGTGCGGGCCGAGAGCAGCGGCGTGGTGTTGCGCGCATAGCCGTTGATGCCGAAGTTGCCGCTGCGGCCGGTTTCGCCCAGCACCAGCACCAACAGAGGCGGCTGGGCCTGGCCTGCGTAGCTGGCGCCCAGCTGGGCGTCGCGCCCCACGGGCAGCAGCGTGCGGGTGTTCATGCGCAGGGGCTGGGTGGCGATGTGGCCCAGGGCGTACACGCTGTTGAGCGGGTTGATGAGGTAACGCAGGCGCGTGTGGTTGCGCATGGTGGAGGCAAAGTCCTGGAACACCGCCAGCACACACACCACGATGAGCGCCACCGCGCCCACCAGCAGCAGGCCGTTGTGGGCGGCGTGGCGCCAGGCGCCCAGGCGGCGCACGGGGCGGCGATACAGCCACACCAGCGGCGGTGCGGCCAGGGCCAGCACGGTGGCGGCCATGCGCCAGCTCAGCAGGTCGGTGGCTTCGTGGGCGTCGGTCTGCAGCACGTTGGTGAGCATGCTGGCGTCGATGGCAATGCCGTAGGCGAGCATGAAGTAGGCGCCGAAGGCGGCCATCACCACCATCAGCGCTGCGGCGGGCTTGAGCGTCCAGCGCCAGGCCAGCAGGCTCAGCAGCGCGGCATTGCCTGCGGCCACGATCACGGCAAACGCCATGGCAAACCCCCAGCCGCGCAGGCTGCCGTGGCCGGGCAACTGGGCCACCTCGCTCCACAGCGGCACGTTGCAGGCCGTGGCCAGCCAGGTGCTGATGAACACCACCACCCAGGCGGGGTGTTGGGTGCGTGGTGGGGTGGAAGGGGCCTGCGGCTGGGCGCCCGCAGCCAGATGGGGGAGCAGCAGGCGCTGCAGGATCAAAGGCATGGGGCGCACTGTGGCGCCCGCGACTTAAGGCCGCATTAAGAGCGCGGTGGTGATCCCCAGGGAGATTGTCAGCAGGTTCTATGGAGTCGGCATCAACTCACTTGAAACCGTTCACGCTGAGCTTGTCGACGCGCCGCACGAGGCTTCGACAAGCTCAGCCCGAACGGATTTTCAAGTTCAAAGGTGCCGACCCAATAACTTCAGGGCTGCGGCAGCAGGTTTCTGGCGTGGTGCCGCAGGTGGTCGGCCATGAAGCTCTGCACAAAGTAGTAGCCGTGGTCGTAGCCTGCGTGGCGGCGCAGCGTGAGTGGCTGGCCGATGGCGGCGCAGGCCGCTTCGAGCAGGTGGGGGTGCAGCTGGTCGGGCAGGAACTTGTCGGCCAGGCCCTGGTCGATGAGGATGCCCGCCGGGTAGGGGGCGACGGGCTGGTGCTGCATGAGCACGGTGGCGTCGTGTTCGATCCAGGTGCTGCGGTCCGGGCCCAGGTAGCCGGTGAAGGCCTTGTCGCCCCAGGGGCACTGGGTGGGGGCGCAGATGGGCGCAAAGGCCGACAGCGACTGGAACCGGCCCGGGTGGCGCAGCGCCAGCGTGAGCGCGCCATGCCCGCCCATCGAGTGGCCGGTGATGCCCAGGCGGCTGCCGTCGATGGGCAACTGGGCGGCCACCTGGGGCAGCAGCTCGTCCAGCAGATAGCTCTCCATGCGCCAGTGGGTGCGCCAGGGCGCTTGTGTGGCGTCCAGGTAGAAGCCCGCACCCACGCCAAAGTCCCAGCTGTCGGCCTCGCCCGGCACGTTGGCGCCACGCGGGCTGGTGTCGGGCGCGATCAGGGCCAGGCCCAGCTCGGCGGCCAGGCGCTGGGCTCCGGCCTTGGCCATGAAGGTCTCTTCGGTGCAGGTCAGGCCTGCCAGGTACACCACAGCGGGCACGGGGCCCTGCTGCGCCTGCGGCGGCAGGTAGACCGCAAACCTCATCGGCAGGTCGATGGTGGTGGAGGCGTGCTGGTAGAAGCGCTGTTCGCCGCCGAAGCAGGCGTGGCTGCTGAGTAGTTCAAACGCAGTGGACATGATCAGCAGAGCCTCAAGCGGCGTACTTGACGACGGAGCGGATCGACTTGCCTTCGTGCATCAAGTCAAACGCCTCGTTGATGTCCTTCAGGCCCATGGTGTGCGTCACAAACGGCTCCAGCTGAATCTTGCCGGCCATGGCGTCTTCGACCATGCCGGGCAGCTCGCTGCGGCCCTTGACGCCGCCAAACGCCGTGCCCAGCCACTTGCGGCCGGTGACGAGCTGGAAGGGGCGGGTGCTGATCTCTTGCCCCGCGCCTGCCACGCCGATGATCACACTCTGGCCCCAGCCCCGGTGCGCGCATTCCAGTGCGGCACGCATCACGTTGACGTTGCCGATGCACTCAAAGCTGTGGTCCACGCCCCAGGTCGTCATCTCCACGATCACTTGCTGGATCGGCTTGTCGAAGTCCTTGGGGTTGATGCAGTCGGTGGCGCCGAAGGTGCGGGCCAGGTCGAACTTGCTCGGGTTGGTGTCGATGGCGATGATGCGCCCGGCCTTGGCTATTTTTGCCCCCTGGATCACGGCCAGGCCAATGCCACCCAGGCCGAACACGGCCACGGTGTCGCCCTCTTGCACCTTGGCGGTGTTCTTGACGGCGCCCAGGCCTGTGGTCACGCCGCAGCCCAGCAGGCAGACCTGCTCGGGGTTGGCCTTGGGGTTGACCTTGGCGAGCGACACCTCGGCCACCACGGTGTATTCGCTGAAGGTG
>JADMJR010000117.1 GCA_018780365.1 Acidovorax sp.
CGGCGCTGGAGGCGGCGACGTTCTACGCGGCCACCTTTCCCGACAGCGCCGTGGGGCGGGTGATGCATGCGCCCGGCGACTACCCCGCAGGGCACCAGGGCGATGTGCTGACCGTGGAGTTCACGGTACTGGGCATCCCGTGCCTGGGGTTGAATGGCGGCCCGGCCTTCACGCACAGCAAGGCGTTTTCGTTTCAGGTGGCGACGGACGATCAGGCCGAAACCGACCGGCTGTGGAACGCGATCGTGGGCAACGGCGGGCAGGAAAGCGCCTGCGGCTGGTGCAAGGACCGGTGGGGGCTGTCGTGGCAGATCACGCCACGGGTGCTGACGCAGGCCATCAACGACCCGGACCGCGCGGCGGCCAAGCGGGCGTTTGACGCCATGATGGGCATGCGCAAGATCGATGTGGCGGCGATTGAGGCGGCGTGGCGCGGGTGATGGCTACGCAGGGGATTCAACGATGTGGTGGGTGCATTTTTCCATGGGACTCACCCGTAAATTGGGCCCTAGCGCCTGATACACAAGCGCTAGCAGCTACACAATTCATAGCATCACAGGTTCGGCGCCAGCAGCCGCACCAGCACCTTCTCGTCCATCCCTCGCCGCTGGGCCATGTCGTGCAACTGGTCTTCACCGATCTTGCCGACGTTGAAGTACACCGCGTCGGGGTGGCCGATGTAGAAACCGCTCACGCTGGCGGCGGGCATCATGGCCAGGCTTTCGGTCAGGGTCATGCCCACTTCTTCGCACTGCAGCACGCGGAACAGCTCACTCTTGGCGCTGTGGTCCGGGCAGGCGGGGTAGCCGGGCGCGGGGCGGATGCCGTGGTACTTCTCGGCAATCATGTCGTCGTTGCTCAACTGCTCGCCGGCGGCATAGCCCCACAGGTCGGTGCGCACGCGGTGGTGCAGGGCTTCGGCAAAGGCTTCGGCCAGGCGGTCGGCCAGGCTCTTGAACATGATGGCCGAGTAGTCGTCCAGCGCATCGATGAAGGCCTTTTCCTTCTTCTCGATCCCGAGGCCCGCCGTGACGGCGAACAGGCCCGCGTAGTCGGCAATGCCGCTGGATTTTGGCGCCACAAAGTCGGCCAGGCAGCGGCTGGGGCGGGTCACGCCGTCGATGGTGTGTTTCTCGGCCTGCTGGCGCAGGCCGTACCAGGTCATGGCCACTTCGGTGCGGGTGTCGTCGGTGTAGAACTCGATGTCGTCGTCGTTCACGCTGTTGGCGGGGTACAGGCCCATCACGCCGCTCGCGGTGAGCCACCGGCCTTCGATGATCTTCTTGAGCATGGCCTGGCCATCGGCGAACACGCGCGTGGCTTCCACGCCCACGATCTCGTCGGTGAGGATGGCGGGGTATGGGCCGGCCAGGTCCCAGGTCTGGAAGAACGGGCCCCAGTCGATGTACTTGGCCAGCTCGGCCAGGTCAAAGTTCTTGAACACGCGGCGGCCCAGCGCGCGGGGCACGGCGGGCTGGTGGGCGGACCAGTCCACGGGCGTCTTGTTGGCGCGGATCTTGGCCAGGGGCCACAGGGGCGTGGCCTTCTTGTTGGCGTGCTGGGTGCGCACCTTGTCGTAGTCGGCGTTCAGCTCATCCACGTAGTTCTGCACGCCATCGCCCAGCAGGCTTTGCGCCACGCTCACGCTGCGCGACGCGTCGGGCACGTAGACGACGGGGCCTTCGTAGTGCGGGGCGATCTTGACGGCGGTGTGCACGCGGCTGGTGGTGGCGCCGCCGATGAGCAGCGGAATCTTCTTGATGCGGAAGTGCTCGTCCTTCTGCATCTCGCCCGCCACGTACTGCATTTCTTCGAGGCTGGGGGTGATCAGGCCCGACAGGCCCACGATGTCGGCGCCCTCCACCTTGGCGCGCGCCAAAATCTCGTGGCAGGGCACCATCACGCCCATGTTCACCACCTCGAAGTTGTTGCACTGAAGCACCACGGTGACGATGTTCTTGCCGATGTCGTGCACGTCGCCCTTGACGGTGGCGATGACAATCTTGCCCTTGCTGCGCACGTCACGCCCGGCCAACTCGTCCTGGCGCTTTTCTTCTTCGATGTAGGGGATCAGGTGGGCCACGGCGCTCTTCATCACGCGCGCGCTTTTCACCACCTGGGGCAGGAACATCTTGCCCGCGCCGAACAGGTCGCCCACCACGTTCATGCCGTCCATGAGTGGGCCTTCGATCACGTGCAGCGGGCGGCCGCCCTTGGCGACGATGGCCTGGTAGGCCTCTTCAGTGTCTTCGGTGATGAAGTCGGTGATGCCATGCACCAGGGCGTGCGACAGGCGCTCACCCACCGTCTTGGGGTGCTCGGGCGTGCCGCGCCATTCAAGCTTTTTGCTCTCGTCCTTGGCGCCGCTCTTCGCGGTTTCGGCGATCTCGACCAGGCGCTCACCGGCGTCGGGGCGGCGGTTGAGCACCACGTCTTCCACGCGCTCGCGCAGCACGGGCTCCAGGTCGTCGTACACGCCCACCATGCCCGCGTTGACGATGCCCATGTCCATGCCCGCCTGGATGGCGTGGTACAGGAACACGGTGTGGATGGCCTCGCGCACGGGGTCGTTGCCGCGAAAGCTGAAGCTCACGTTCGACACGCCACCCGAGACCTTGGCGCCCGGCAGGTTCTGCTTGATCCAGCGCGTGGCTTCGATGAAATCGACGGCGTAGTTGTTGTGCTCTTCAATGCCGGTGGCCACGGCGAAGATGTTGGGGTCGAAGATGATGTCTTCGGGCGGGAAGCCGACTTCATCGACCAGCACGCGGTAGGCGCGCTCGCAGATTTCGATTTTGCGCGCGTAGGTGTCGGCCTGGCCTTTTTCGTCAAACGCCATCACCACCGCAGCGGCGCCGTAGCGGCGCACCAGGCGTGCCTCGTGCTTGAACTTGTCCACGCCCTCCTTCATCGAGATGGAGTTCACGATGCCCTTGCCCTGCACGCAGCGCAGGCCGGCCTCGATCACCTCCCACTTGGAGCTGTCCACCATGATGGGCACCCGCGCGATGTCGGGCTCGGACGCGATGAGCTGCAGAAAGCGCACCATGGCGGCCTTGCTGTCGAGCATGGCCTCGTCCATGTTGATGTCGATGACCTGGGCGCCGTTTTCCACCTGCTGGCGCGCCACGGCCAGGGCTTCTTCGTACTGGCCGTTGAGGATCATGCGCGCAAACGCCTTGGAGCCGGTGACGTTGGTGCGCTCGCCGATGTTGACGAACAAGGTGCCCTCGCCAATGGAGACGGGCTCCAGGCCGGACAGCTTCATGGGGGGCAGGGATACAGCAGACATAGGACTCACCTGTGCAGGGGCAGCAGAAAAACAGGTGAGCGTCGTTGCGGTGGGGCTGAGAACTTGTTCTGAGGTGCCCAAGCCTGACGGCTTCACCATGGCAGTGAGGCCGCTGCAACGCTCCTTGGGCAAGGGGCGGATTTTACCGGGTCAACGTACCGGCAGGAACTGCAGGAAGGTGCCACCCACAATCCCCTGCACGTAGCTGATGGCGGCGCGGCGGTACTTTTCGGTGGTGAAGGTGGCCAGCAGATCCAGCCGCGCGATGATCTTGCCGAACTCGCGCTCAAAGCTCAGGTTGCGGCCCTGGGCGCCGATCTCGTCGGCCAGCAGCAGCGGCTGGCCCTGGGCATTGCGGCGCTGCGCGAGCAGCCAGGCGGCGGTTTCAACGTTGCGCGCGGCGTTGTAGAGGTGTTGGGCATCCACGCCGTCGAGCAAAAAGAACTCCATCTTGCCACCATGGGCGGTGATGACCATGTCGGCCGTGGCATGGATGAAGGCCGCCACGCGGTCGCCTGCAAACTCTGGCGCCAGCGCCAAGGCCATGGCGGCGATATCGCGGCGGCCCTGCAGCGGGGCCCAGGGCTGGCGCTGGGTGATGGCGGCGCGCACCTGCTCGGTGGCTTGCTCGCGGCTGGTGGCGCCGCCCTTGCGCCATTCGGCCGGGTTGCGGCGGTAGAGCTTGTCCATCAGGCGATACAAGCCCTCCAGGTTCTCCTGCATGGCCAGCGTGGCCATGCGGTTGGCGTCGGACTGGGCCAGTTCGGCGGCCTGGCTGGGCGCGCCCTTCACCTCGCCACGGGGGGTGGGGGCAGGGCCCGCGCAACCCGCCAGCGCGACACACAGCAGCAGCGCCGGGCGCGCAAAGAACAAAAAAGGAGGAAGTGGCCCACGCATCGTGGGCCCATTATCGGCAGGCGTGGGGGCTGCCAGGCCTGCCTCCAGGCCGGTTCACACTGTTTGACGGTGGCCGGGCGCAGGCCACGCCCCGTCAGGCGGCAACGGCCTGGGCGGGTGCCATGGCCGACGCGGGCAGGCCGAACAGGTGGTCAAACACCCAGTTGAAGACAAACGTGTAGCACAGGAAAAACACGATCAGCCCCAGGTCCATCACAAACGCCTGCCACAGGCTGACCTTGAACCACCAGGCAAACAGCGGCACCAGCGTGAAGACCAGCCCGCCCTCAAAACCGATGGCATGGGCCACACGCCGCGCCGCGCTGCGCCCGCGCACGGCCTGGCGCGCCTCCCAGCGCTCGAAGGCCCAGTTGAACAGGATGTTCCAGACAACGGCGATCACCGAGGCCGCCACCGCCACCACACCCGAGTGGCCCGCGCCCTGGCCCGTGAGCATGGCCAGGCCCGCTGTGGCGGCCGCAATGGCAATCAGCTCATACAGCGAGACATAGATCACGCGGCGCTTGACGCCTTGCAGTCCAAAAAGAGCAGGTAATTTGTCCATGGACGGGACTTTATATTCACTGCACTGACATATAAAGTCAGCTTGTTTCAGTTTTATTGATAGATCGCCATGGCCTTCAACTCCGACAGCGTGCAGGTGTTTCTCACCGTGCTCGACCAGGGCTCGTTTTCGGCCGCCGCGCGGGCGCTGTCGCGCGTGCCCTCGGCGGTGAGCATGACGATGGCGCACCTGGAGGCCGAGCTGGACGTGCAACTGTTTGACCGCAGCGGCCGCGAGCCCCGCCCCACCGCCGCCGCCCGCGCGCTGGAGCCCCAGGCACGGCTGCTGGCCGGGCAGCTGCAGCAGCTCAACGCCCAGGCGCTGGCGCTGACCCAGGGGCTGGAGG
>JADMJR010000050.1 GCA_018780365.1 Acidovorax sp.
ATGTGTTTGGCCACCACGGCACGCTCGAAGAGGGCACGCTGAACGTGGGCGACACGGTGCAGGCCCAGGTGAACACCGCCGTGCGCGCAGCCACCGTGCGCAACCACTCGGTCACGCACATCATGCACAAGGCGCTGCGCGAAGTGCTGGGCAGCCATGTGCAGCAAAAGGGCAGCTTGGTGAATGCCGACCGCACGCGTTTTGACTTCACGCACAACGGCGCTGTGACCGCTGCCGAGATCCGCGAGATTGAGCGCCGCGTGAACGAAGAAATCCTGGCCAACCAGCCCACGCAAGCCCGTGTGATGGACATCGAATCGGCCCAGAAGACCGGCGCCATGATGCTGTTTGGCGAGAAGTACGGCGAAACCGTGCGCGTGCTCGACATCGGCACCAGCCGCGAACTGTGTGGCGGCACCCACGTGCAGCGCACCGGTGACATCGGCCTGTTCAAGGTGGTGGGCGAGGGCGGCGTGGCCGCGGGCATCCGCCGCATCGAGGCCGTGACGGGCGCGAACGCGCTGGCCTATCTGCAGAACCTGGAAGACACCGTGAACCAAGCCGCCAGCACCCTCAAGGCGCCGGTGGCTGAACTCAATGGCCGCATCAGCCAGGCGCTGGACAATGCCCGCGCGCTCGAAAAGGAAGTGGCGGCCCTGAAGGGCAAGCTGGCCTCCAACCAGGGCGATGAGCTGGTGAACCAGGCCGTGGATGTGAAGGGCCTGAAGGTCCTGGCCGCCGCGCTGCCTGGCGCCGACGCCAAGACCCTGCGCGACACCATGGACAAGCTCAAGGACAAGCTCAAGACCGCTGCCATCGTGCTGGCCGCCGTGGACGGCGACAAGGTGCAGATCGCTGCAGGCGTCACCGCCGACAGCGTGGGCAAGGTCAAGGCCGGCGAACTGGTCAACTTTGTGGCCCAGCAAGTGGGCGGCAAGGGCGGCGGCAAGCCCGACATGGCCATGGCCGGCGGCACCGATGCCTCCAAGCTGCCAGCGGCGCTGGCCTCGGTGACGGGCTGGGTCACGCAGCAACTGGGTTGACGCCCGGCACCACCCTGGCGGCGCCAGCTGCCTGGGTGGTGTTGCCAAAAAGGGGGTGACGGGAAACGGGCTTTCCCCCTACATTGGGCCGCATGGACGACACCATGCGCGAAAGCCCACCCGAGCCGCAGCCCTCCGGTCCCGACAGTTCCCCGGCCCTGCTCGACCAGGGGGCGGCTGATCTGCCATGGTGGCGGCGCATCACGGTTCCGTTCGAGGTGCTGATCGCCTCCGTGGTGGTGGCGGCCATGTTGCTGCTCACCGTGTTGCTGGTCTACCAGGTGAGCACCAGCGCCCGCCAGGCCATCATTGCGGCATCGGACGAGAGCGCGCAGCACATCAGCCAACTGGTGGCCGAGCGGGTCCAGCGCATCGTGGACCCAGCCGATGCCACCATCCGCCTGTTGGCATTCGACCCCATTGCCTCTGCGTCCTCGTTGCCTGCGCGCCTGCGTCGCCTGCCTGTGCTGGCGCGCCTGCTGGAGCAGAACCCGTTGCTGTCGGCCGTGTTCGTCGGCTACCCCGATGGCCAGTTTTTGCTGGTGCGCCCGGTGCGCAACGAGGCGATGCGTTTGCGGCTGGACGCCCCCCGCGAGACGGCCTTTCTGGTGCAGTCCATGGCGCGCGAGCGGGGCGCGGGTGGCATGGTGGGGCGCTGGAGCTACTACGACGCTGCGCTGCGGCAGATCGACTCTGCGGTGCGCCCCGAGTACCGCTACGACCCGCGCACCCGCCCCTGGTATGCCGAGGCCGCAGAAAAAAACACCCAGATCCTGACGGCACCCTATGTGTTCTTCACCACGCAGGAGGTGGGTGTCACCCTGAGCCAGCCCAGCGAAGACGGGCGGGCCGTGATCGGCCTGGATGTGGCGCTGACGGACCTGGGGCGCGAGATTGGCGGGCTGCGCCTGATGCCCCGCACCGAAATCGCCGTGGTGGACCGGGACCAGCGAGTGCTGGCCTACCCGGACATGTCCCGCGTGATCGTGCGGGACGGGGATGCGTCCGGCCTGCAGTTGCGCACGCTGGGCGATCTGGGGGTGAGCAGCCTGCAGGCCATGCAGGCGCAGGGCCTGCAGGCTGGCCCATCCCGCCGCCTGGTGGCTGGTGGTGAGGAGTGGCTGACCCGCGCCCTGCCGCTGGAGTCGATGCGCTGGCGCGGGCTGCAGATCCTGATGGCGATCCCCACCCAGGAGTTGCTGGCCGATGTGAACGAGAACCTGCGGCGCCAGGTGTGGCTGTCGGTGTCGCTCATTGCGCTGATGTTGCCTTTTGGCTGGCTGGCCGGGCGGCGGGTGGGGCGCAGCCTGTTTGGGCTGGCCTCGCAGGCGCGGGCGCTGGCCCGGTTTGATTTCCGCCGCCCGGCGCGTTCGCTGTCGCCCGTGCGCGAAGTGCGCGACCTGGGGCAGGTGATGGACCGCATGTCGGACACCATCCAGGAGTTTTTGCACATCACGCACCACATCAGCGCCGAGTCGCGCACCGACCTCATGCTGTCGAGTGTGTTGTATGAGCTGGTGCGCGCCACCAGTTGCACGGGGGGGGCCGTGTATCTGGTGGAGCCCCAGCGTGCCGGGCTGCTGCGCGCGGCCCGCCACTGCGAAGACCCCGAGCAGCAGTCGCGTTACCCCGAACACCTGGGCATGGTGCATTTCATCAACCATGCCGACCCCCAGGCAGGCGACTTGCACGAGGACGATGACGAGGCCGAACCCCAGCGTGTGCTGCGTGTGCAACTGCGCACGCGGGACGGGCAGCCGCTGGGGCTGCTGGTGCTGCGCTATGGGGCCGGCCAGTTGCAGGACGACGCACATTTCCGCGCCTTTGTCGCCAGGCTGTCAGGCACCTTGTCGGTGGCCATTGAAACGCGCAGCCTGATCGAAGGCCAGAAGAAGCTGCTTGATGCGGTCATCCGCCTGCTGGCCGATGCGATCGATGCCAAGAGCCCGTACACAGGGGGGCATTGCGAACGGGTGCCGCAGCTGGCCGAGTCGCTGATGCAGCGCATGTGCGAGGCCGAGGAGGGGCCTTTTGCCCAGGTGGCCATGACCGACGCCGAGCGCTACGAGTTCCGCCTGGGGGCCTGGCTGCACGACTGCGGCAAGGTCACCAGCCCCGAGCACATCATCGACAAGGCCACCAAGCTGGAGACGCTCTACAACCGCATCCACGAGGTGCGCATGCGCTTTGAGGTGCTGTGGCGCGATGCCGAGCTGGACTACTGGAAGCAGCAGGTGGCGGGTGTGGACCCGGTGCGCCTGCAGCGCGAGCTGCTGCAGCGCCGCGAGCGCCTGCAGGACGACTTTGCCTTTGTGGCCCGCAGCAACGTGGGAGGCGAGTTCATGGCCGCCGCCGATATGGAGCGGCTGGCCACCATCGGCCGGCAGGTGTGGCAGCGGCATTTTGATGACCGGCTGGGGCTGTCGGCCACCGAAACGGGGCGGCTGGCGAATGTACCGGTGCGGCCCCTGCCGGCCAACGAGCTGCTGCTGGCCGACCGGCCCGAGCACATCGTGCCCTGGGGTGCCCGCAAGCCGCCGGTGGAGGTGGGCAACCCGGCCAACCTCTGGGGTTTTGACATGGTGCTGCCGCCACAGGAGGCGCACCTGGGCGAGCTGCACAACCTGTCGATCCAGCGTGGCACGCTCACTGCAGAAGACCGTTTCAAGATCAATGACCACATCGTGCAGACCATCATCATGCTCAGTGGCCTGCCGTTCCCGCCGCACCTGGCCCGGGTGCCGCTCATTGCGGGCTCGCACCACGAAAAGCTGGACGGCACGGGCTACCCGCGCCGGCTCAAGGCTGCCGAGCTGACCCTGGCCGACCGGGTGATGACGCTGGCCGACATCTTCGAGGCGCTGACGGCGGCAGACCGCCCTTACAAGCCGCCCAAGACCCTGTCCGAGTCGCTCAAGATCATGAGCCACATGGTGCGCGAGCGGCACATCGATGCCGAGGTGTTCCGCTTCTTCCTGAGCAGCGGCGTCTGGCGCGCGTACGCCGAGCAGTTCCTGGCACCTGCGCAGCGCGATGGGGTGGATGTGGACGCCATCCTGGCGTCGCTGGCCTGAGTTCTATGGGGCGTTGGTGGTGCGCAGGCATCTGCCCGCGCGCCTGTGCGTCTTGCGCAGCGCCTGCGTCAGAACAATTCGACGTCGTCGTTGGCGACCTTGGCCGTGAGGTGGCCGTTGGCCACCAGGTCGTCGTAAAAGCAGACCTGGTTGCGGCCATGCTCCTTGGCGTAGTAGAGCGCCTGGTCGGCCTGGCCCAGGATTTCCACCGGCGAGCCTTTGGTGGTGCTGACAAAACCCAGGCTCACGGTGACGCGGCCCACCTGCGGGAAGTTGTACTCCTGCACCGCCTGCCGGAAACGGTTGAACACCTTGTGGGCCGTGCTCAGCGTGGTGGAGCGCAGCAGCACCACAAACTCCTCGCCACCAAAGCGGAAGATGCGGTCATGGCTGCGGAACGAGCTGCGCAGGATGTTGGCGATCAGGATCAGCACCTCATCGCCATACAGGTGGCCAAAGCGGTCGTTGACCTGCTTGAAGTGGTCGATGTCCACCACGGCCAGCCACTGCTGCACGGGCTCGTGTTCGTTGGCTATCGGGCTTTCATCGGCAACAAAAGACTCATTGGCTGCGCTGGACCGGCTGGCCAGCCCGCTCATCGTGTGGCGCGAGAACTGCTCGTCAAAGGTCTTGCGGTTGAACAGCCCGGTGAGTGCATCGCGCTCGCTGTAGTCGAGCAGGCTCTGGTAGTTCTGGTACACCTGGAACACGCCCATGAGCACATCGAGCTTGTGGGCCGAGAACGGTCGCGACTGCGTGATTTCCAGGCAGGTGCTGACCTTGTCATGCATCCACACCGGCAACCACAGCACATACCGGCCCTTGCGTGGCGAGGCCAGGGCACTTTCGCCGTGGGTGTCGACGCAGCCACGCAGCGCGGGGTAGTTGTCCAGCAACTCGCGGCGGGGGTCGGCGGCAGCCTCCGAGTCGGTGGAGACCAGCTGGCCGTTGTCCACCCAGGTGCGGGGGCGCACATAGGGCACACCCGCGTCGGTGAACAACTCCAGGGCCCGCACTTCGGTGATGCTGCTGAGCTTTTGCAGCGTGGACAACACCGACACCTCCAGCCGCAAGTGGTCGCGGTGGCCGGTCATTTCAACCAGGTTTTGCAGAATGGGCTTCATGGGCTGGGTGTGGTGGGCCGGTCGGGGCATGTCGGCGGTTAATTGCGGCGCACGAACACGACATCCCACACCCCATGTCCCAGCCGCAGGCCGCGGTTCTCGAACTTGGTCAGGGGGCGGTAGTCGGGCTGCGGTGCAAAGCCGGTGGCGGTGTTCTGGAGCAGGGGCTCGGCGCTCAGCACCTGCAGCATCTGCTCTGCGTAGGGTTGCCAGTCGGTGGCGCAATGCAGGTAGCCACCGGGTTTGAGGCGGGCGGCCAGCTTGGCCACCAGCGGGGGCTGGATCAGGCGGCGCTTGTTGTGCTTGGTCTTGTGCCAGGGGTCTGGAAAGAAGATGTGCATGCCATCCAGGCAGCCCTCGGGCAGCATGTGGTCGATGACCTCCACGGCGTCGTGCTGGAGGATGCGGATATTGGTCAGGCCCTGCTCGCCAATGCGCTTGAGCAGTGCACCCACGCCGGGTTCGTGCACTTCGCAGCACAGGAAGTTGTCGGCCGGGCGCACGCCCGCGATGTGGGCCGTGGCTTCGCCCATGCCAAAGCCGATTTCAAGCACCAGCGGGGCGCTGCGGGCAAAGGCTGCGGCGGCGTCCAGCGGGGTGGGGGCATAGGGCAGGACAAAACGGGGGCCAAAGTCTTCAAAGGCCTTGGCCTGGCCGGTGGTGGTGCGGCCTGCACGGCGCACAAAACTCTTGATGGTCTTGGGGTGGGTCACGCCAGCAGGCGCCACACCAGGGGCGGAAGGGGCTGCAGCGGGCGCTGCGCTCGGGGGGGCGGAAGCAAGGGTCGGTTCAATCACGGTGAGCCATTGTAGTTTCGTCGCCATGCAGCCACCCAGTGTGTCAGCGCGTCCGGGAGACAACTGTTGTGCGGATGTTCCAGGGCTGGCAAACCCAGCACCCGGGCCGCCTGCGACAGGGCCTGCAGCGGCTGGCCGAGGTCCAGGGCCTGGGCACCGTTTTGTTTGGAGAGCTTCTCGCCGTTGCCGCCGCACACCAGGGGCGTGTGCAGGTAGCGGGGCGTGGGCACGCGCAGGGCTTGCTGCAGCAGGATCTGGCGCGGGGTGTTGTCCGCCAGGTCTTCGCCACGCACCACGTCGGTGATGCCTTGGTCGGCATCGTCCACCACCACCGCAAGCTGGTAGGCCCAGAGTCCGTCAGCGCGGTGCAGCACAAAGTCACCCACGGTGCGGGCCACGTCCTGCTGCTGCAGGCCCAGGCGGCGGTCGCACCAGTGCAGGAAGGTGTTTGCTATTGAATTAATAGCTGTCGAGGCGCGACCATCAGGCGCAAGGGCCTGTTTTTGCTTGAAATCCGTAGCGTTGAAACGCCAAGACCGCCCGGTGCGGCCCCGCAGCCCGTGGCGGCAGGTGCCGGGGTAGGGCAGCGCGGCATGGCGTTCGCGCGCATGGCCCAGTGCCGCCTGGGCGTCTTCGATGTCCTTGCGCGAGCAGGCGCAGGGGTAGGCGTCGCCCTGGGCCACCAGCTGGTCCAGGGCCTGCTGGTAATGCGCCGAACGCGCCGACTGCCACTCGGGTGGCGCGTCGGGCACCAGGCCACAGGCGGCCAGTTGCTGCAGGATGAACTGGTCGGCGCCCGGCACACAGCGGGGGGTGTCTACATCTTCGATGCGCACCAGCCACTGCCCATCATGTGCCCGGGCGTCCAGCCAGCTCGCCAGTGCCGCCACCAGCGAGCCCGCGTGCAGCGGGCCGGTGGGCGAGGGGGCAAAGCGCCCGATGTACCGAGCAGCGCCACTGGGTTCAGGGGCCGCGCTCTCTGTCATGCCACGGCGAGTGCCAGCTCCAGGCCCGACACAAAGGCGTCTTCCACGCGGTGCCCCAGGCACCAGTCGCCACAGGCGCCCAGGCCCATGGGTGCGTCCCACAGGTGGCTTTTGCCCAGGGGATGGGTGGTCTGCGCATAGCGCCAGCGGCGGGTGTCGGCATGGGCGGGCGTGGCGCGGATGCCGGTGACTTCGGCAAAGGCCTTGATGAGCTTGGCCTGCACGCGGGCTTCGTCGTCTTCCAGGTGTTCGGCCGACCAGGCGGGGCTGGCCTGTACCGTCCAGCGCTCGACCATGTTGCGGCCGGGTTTGGAGGACTCGCGCGCCAGCCAGGCGATGCGGTGGTGGGTGCTGCGTGCCGCATTCCATTGTGGGCCGAGCGTGGTCAGGCCCGGGCGCACGGCCTGGGGGTAGGCCAGCATCAGGGTCCAGCAGGGGGCGATGGCCACGGTGGACAGGGCGTCGGACAGCGCGGTGTCCACCGCAGAGCTGGCCAGCAGCGCCTGCGCGGGCACGGCAGGCTGCGCCAGCAACACGGCGTCAAAGCCCGCATACACATGCTGGCTGCCACCGGGCCCTTCGGTGCGCAGCTGCCAGCCGGGGGTGTTCAAGGCGTCGGGTTCGATGCGCGTGACGCGGGTGTCGGTGATGAGTTGGCCGGCCTGGCGCAGCGGCTCGGCCCAGGTGCTTACCAGGGATTGCATGCCGGGGCTGGCCACCCAGTGCGCCTCGCGGTGGGGCAGGCCCGCAGCGGCCACGCGCCCTGCGGCGTCGAGCACCTGCACGGAGTTGGCGCTCCAGCGCTTGCAGATGCCGGGCACGGTGTCGATGGCGCGGGCAAAACGGGGGTCGCGCACGGTGAAATACTGGGCGCCGGCGTCAAAGTTGCCGAACGGGGTGTCGATGGTGGCGGTGCGGCCACCGGCCTGGGAGGATTTCTCGAACACCGTCACGCGGTGCCCGGCCTGCACCAGGGTGCGCGCGCAGGCAATGCCAGCCATGCCAGCGCCGATGATGGCGAAATGGCGCTGGGGTTTGCCGGAAGAGGTGGTGGGTGCTGCAGGGGCCACAAGGGGCGCGGTTGCCGGGGCGCTGGTGCGTCGGAGCCGTTTGGCGGGGAGAGGATCAGGTTTGCTCATGGAAGGCCTTTCGGTGACGGTCGGCAGGTGAAATGCTATGCAAAACCAACAGGAACCACTCTACACGTGCCACAGGGGGGCGGGAGCTTGATCCGCATCAGAAATGATGGTGGTTTTCCAGCAGAGCGCGGCGTGTGGCGGGGCTTTGCAACTGGTTCAGCCACCATTGCAGCGCCCGGCCCGGTGCGGTGAAGCCGGGGCCGCCCCAGGCGTAGTGCACGCGCACGTTGCGTTCGGGGCGGGCCACGCGGCGCTCTACCAGGCGGCCGGCCTCCAGGTAAGGGCGCACCATGGGTTCAGGCAAAAAACCGCCGCCCAGCCCGCGCAGCTGCACACGCACCTTGGCCTGCATGGTGTCCACCGTGAGCACGTCCTGCCCGCCGAGCAGGCCCATGGTGGCGCCGCCGCGCGTGGCGGAGTCAGCCACGGCCACGGCGCGGTGTTCCAGCAAGGTGGCGTCGGAGATGGGCTCGGGTGCTGTGGCCAGAGGGTGGTGGGGCGCCACCACGTAGATGAACAGCACATCGCCCAGCAATGCCTGCTGCAGGCCTGCCACGTTGTTGCCCGCCACCGAGACACCAATCGCCAGGTCGGCGCGGCCCGAGGTCAGGGCCTCCAGCGTGCCGGTCATGATGCCGTCGCGCAGCTTCAGCCGCGTGGGCGGCTGCATGGCATAAAACGCATCTACCAGCTCCAGCATGGTGTGGGGCGAGATGATGCCGTCGATCGACAGCGTGAGCTGAGGCTCCCAGCCCGTGGCCACGCGGCGCACGCGGTGGGCCACGGCGTCGATGTCCTGCAACAGGCGCGCACCCTCGCGCAGCAGTTCCACCCCGGCCTCGGTGGGGCGCGCCTGGCGGGCGCTGCGGTCAAACAGCAGCACATCGAGCGCGTCTTCGATCTGCCGCACGCGGTAGGTGAGGGCGCTGGGCACCAGGCCCAGTTGCCGGGCGGCGGCGGCAAAGCTGCCGGCTTCGGCAATCACCTGCAGCATGGCCAGTGCATCGGGGGTGAGGACATCGCGGGCGTTTTGCATGGTGGCGCCATGTTAATTCAGATTATTTGAATAGTGCCATCAATTCACCTGTGCCCGTGGGGATGGCTGCAGTCCTACAGTCGAGTCTTGAAAGGAGCACTCACATGCTGACTGTTCGTAAATCGCAAGACCGGGGCCACGCCGACCATGGCTGGCTCAATTCCTTCCACAGCTTCTCGTTTGCCGGGTACTACGACCCTGCCCACATGGGCTTTGGCAACCTGCGTGTCATCAACGAAGACCGCATCGCGCCGGGCACCGGGTTTGGCACCCATGGCCACCGCGACATGGAGATCATCAGCTACGTGCTGTCGGGCGAACTCGCCCACAAGGACAGCATGGGCAACGTCAAAGGCATCCCGCCGGGTGATGTGCAGCGCATGAGCGCGGGCACCGGTGTGCAGCACAGCGAGTTCAACCACGCGGCGGGCCAGACCACGCACTTCTTGCAGATCTGGATCGAGCCCAACGTGCGCGGCATTCCGCCGAGCTACGAGCAAAAGACCTTTGCCGAGGCCGAAAAACGCGGCGCATTGCGCCTGGTGGCTTCGCCCGACGGTGCCCAGGGCTCGGTGAAGATCCATGCCGATGCGGCGCTGTATGCGGGCTTGCTGGATGGCGAAGAAGCTGCCACGCTGGCCCTCAACCCGGCACGCAAGACCTACGTGCACCTGGTGCGCGGCACGCTGCGGGCCAACGGCAATGTGCTGTCGGGCGGCGACGCCGTGTTGATGGTGCAAGAAACCACCTTGTCGTTGACCGATGGCCACGACGCCGAGGTGCTGGTGTTTGACCTGGCCGCTTGATCTCTGGATCGTTTGTTTCTCAACCCCTTTCACTCAGGAGTTATCACCATGTTCACATCCCTGCAAAACCCTCTGGCCCTGGCATCGCGCCTCCTGCTGGCCGCCCTGTTCCTGTCTGCGGGCATCAGCAAGCTCACCGGCTTTGCTGGCACAGTGGGCTACATCACGTCCGTAGGCCTGCCCATGCCCACCGTGGCCGCTGCCGTGGCTGCAGCGGTGGAAGTGCTGGGCAGCCTGGCCCTGATCTTTGGCGTGGGTACGCGTTTTGCGGCCCTGGCGCTGGCGTTCTTCACGCTGGTGGCGAGCTTCTTCTTTCATGCCTACTGGAGCCTGCCGGCCGACAAGCAAATGATGCAGCAGCTCATGTTCTTCAAGAACGTGGGTGTGACTGGTGGCTTGCTGGCCCTGGCGGCCTTTGGCGCGGGGGGCTGGAGCCTGGACGCACGCCGCGCGGACCGCTGACCCGGCCTGCGTGAATGAATGGGCCTGCAGCCCGCAGGGCGGCAGGTTCTGGCATTCAATCCGCCTTGGTTGCTTGTTCTTTCTCCCTTTTGTCGCTTCCCCACTCGTTTCCACAGGAGTTCTCTCATGGCACACATTGCAGTTGTTTACCACTCGGGTTACGGCCACACCCAGCGCCTGGCACAGGCCGTGGCCGAGGGCGCTGGCGCCCAGTTGATCGCCATCGATGCCGAGGGCAACCTGCCCGAAGGCGGCTGGGAAACGCTGGCAGGTGCCAGCGCCATCATCTTTGGCACGCCCACCTACATGGCCGGCCCGAGCTGGCAGTTCAAGAGGTTTGCCGACGCGTCGTCCAAGCCCTGGTTCAGCCAGGCCTGGAAGAACAAGCTGTTTGCGGGCTTCACCAACAGCGCCAGCACCAATGGCGACAAGCAGATCACGCTGGACTACCTGTTCCACCTGGCCATGCAGCATGGTGGTGTGTGGGTGGGCAACGGCATGATGCCCGCCAATTCCAAGGCCGCCACGCGCAACGACGTGAACTGGATGGGCTCCTTCAGCGGCGCCATGTCGCAGTCGCCGTCGGATGCCTCGGCCGCCGAGATGTTCCCTGGCGATCTGGAGACCGGCAAGCAGTTTGGCCAGCGTGTTGCCGACATCGCCGCCAAGCTGGGCAGCTGAAGCTGGTAGGCTGGCGGCGTTGTTGTCCAGCCCTCAAGGAGCCTCCCGATGAATCACCGTTTTTGCCTTGTCTCTGCCGTTGACGCGATGGGGGTGTTGTCATGAACGCGCCCCTGCGTCTTTCAGGCCACGCCAAGGACCTGGGCGGTGGTTTCACGGTGCGGCGCCTGCTGCCCGCAGTGCAGCGCCAGGCGGTGGGGCCTTTCCTGTTTTTTGACCACTTCGGCCCGGTGACGGTAGAGCCCGACGCGGGCCACGATGTGCGGCCCCACCCTCACATCGGCCTGGCGACGGTGACCTACCTGTTCTCGGGCGCGATCATGCACCGCGACAGCCTGGGTTATGTGCAGCAGATCGAGCCCGGCGCCATCAACTGGATGACGGCGGGGCGCGGCATCGTGCACTCCGAGCGCCGCCCGGAGAGCCTGGCGAACCAGGCCTATGTGAACCATGGCATCCAGCTGTGGGCTGCGCTGCCGCTGGCCCACGAGGAAGCCGACCCCAGCTTTGTGCACACGCCGGCTGCGGCCATCCCCGAGGTGCAGGTGGGGGCGGCCACCGTGCGCGTGCTGATTGGTAGTGCCTTTGGCCAGACCTCGCCGGTCGCCACCTATTCGCGCACGCTGTACCTGGATGTGCAGCTGCCCGCCGGTGCCACGCTGGAGATCCCTGCGCTGGTGCCGGAGATGGCGGTGTATGCCGTGGATGCGCCGATTCAGCTCAACGGCGACACGGTGGCCGCGCAGATCCTGGCAGTGGTGGAGGCGGGCCAGCCCACGCAGCTCACTGCGGGCGACAGCGCCGTCCGGCTGATGGTGGTCGGCGGTGAAGCGCTGGATGCGCCGCGCCACATGTGGTGGAACTTTGTCTCCAGCCGCAAGGACCGCATCGTGCAGGCGGCCAGCGACTGGGATGCCCAGGCTATGGGCCAGGTGCCGGGTGAGGTGGAATGGATTCCGCTGCCGGAGCACCGGTTCAAGGGCTGAGCCAAGACCGGGTTCAACGGCTGTTTTTTGGCCGGTTGGCGAGGCTTGAAGGGGCTTGAAGGGGCTTGAAGGGTAAAAATTCAAGCCAAATTGGCCTCTTGCGCGCGGTAGGTAAGCGCTAGTAGCTCACTTATTTATAGCGTTTTATGGCGTTTCCCCTGCGCCAGGCAGCGGATCGATCGATAGATCGGCTGCCAGCACCCTGCGCTCATCGAACACAAAACAACCGCCGTGATAGTGCGCGCCGTCGGTGAGTTCGAAGTATTTCAGGATGCCGCCCTCCAGCTGGTAGACATGGGAGAGGCCTTCTTCGCGCATAAGGATGGCCGCCTTCTCGCAGCGGATGCCCCCGGTGCAGAAGCTCACCACGGTCTTGTCCTGCAGCTCGCTTTTGTGGGCGCGCAGGGCGGGCGGAAATTCGGTGAATTTGTCGATGCGCCAGTCGATGGCGTTGTCGAAGGTGCCGGCGTCCACCTCAAAAGCGTTGCGGGTGTCGAGCGTCACCACCTCGCGGCCGTCATCGTCATGTCCCTGTTCCAGCCAGCGGCGCAGGGTCATGGGGTCTACCGATGGCGCGCGGCCCTGGGCGGGCTGGATGGTCGGGTGGTCCATGCGGATGATCTCGTGCTTGACCTTGACCAGCATCTTGCGAAACGGCACGGTGGCCGACCAGCTCTCCTTGGGCTCCAGGTCGGCAAACCGGGCGTCGGTGCGCAGCACATTGACAAAGCCGTGCACAGCCTCGGCCGGGCCTGCCAGAAAGAAGTTGATGCCTTCCTCGGCCAGCAGGATGGTGCCCTTGAGCTGCGCGGCCACTGCGCGCTCGTGCAGCACCTCGCGCAGCGCGGCGGCGTCGGGCAGCGGCACAAACTTGTAGCAGGAGATGTTGAGAACGGTGTGGGTGGTGTTCACGGCAGTAAAAATGCACAAAGGCCCGCTGGCGGGCCTGTGGGTCACAGTGGCCGAGCCGCACTTTGGATGCAGCCGGGCGTGTTCAGGTCAGGCTGCGGGCGACAGCAGCGTGGTCTCTATCTTGTTGGCCAGCTGGGCAATGGCCAGGGCCGCCGGGCAGCCGGGGGTTTGCAGCAGCAGCAGCTGGCGGCGCATCACGGCATCGCGCACCGAGGGGTCGGCCGGGATGTCGCCCATGTGGATCAGGCGCATGGGGCGGCCGGATTCGGTGCTGACAAATCGGTCGAGCACCTGCTGCAGCTGGCTGGTGATGGCGCGGCCATCGCCCGGGCGCGCGGCTTGGTTGATGACCATGCGCACATGCTGGCGCTTTTGCTGCATGGCCAGCACCTTGATGGCGGCGTAGGCGTCGGTCAGTGAGGTCGGCTCGGGCGTGGCCACAATCAGCACCTCGGAGGCCAGGGACACCGAGAACAGCACCACGTCGGAGATGCCTGCGCCCGTGTCGAGCAGCACCACGTCGTAGCGCGGGGTGAGCGCCTGGATCACGCTCAGGAACTGGTTGCGCACCTCGGGCGTGAGGCGCGAATACTCCACCATGCCTGAGCCGGCCAGCAGCACGTCGAAACCACCGGGGGCGGTGATCACGGCATCGTCCAGCGCGGCCTTGCCGGTGAACACGTCGTGCAGCGTGATCTTGGGGTGCAGGTTCAGCACCACGTCCAGGTTGGCCAGGCCCAGGTCGGCGTCCAGCACCAGCACGCGCTGGCCCCGGCGGGTGAGGGCGGCGGCCAGGTTGGCCGACACAAAGGTCTTGCCCACCCCGCCCTTGCCGCTGGTGACCGCAATGATGCGGGCGCCTTGCGGGGCAGAGGCTGTGGGTGTGGCCGGGCCTGCCGGGGCGGCAGGCGTGGTGGGTTGGGGGGTCAGCGCGTCGCTCATCATCTAACTTTCAGTAGGCGCTGCCTGTGGGGTTGGGGTCCAGCGGAGGCAGGTCGCCCCAACCCGAGGGGGTGTAGAGCGGGCCAAACAACAGGCTTTTCTCTTCGGCACTGACGGTGCTGTCGGGTTGCTCCTCAATGCTGACGCGGTTGCGGCCGGCCGATTTGGCCTGATAGAGCTGGTGGTCGGCGCGGTCGGTCCATAGCAGGGTGGTCGAACGGATCCACTGCATGGCAAAAGCGCCACCCACGCTCACGGAAACATTCAGTTCCACCGAGGGAGAGATCCGGATGGGCGTGTTGGCCACGGCCCGGCGGATGCGCTCGGCCACCACGCGGCCAAACGCGGCCTGGCAGGCGGGCAGCACCACGGCAAACTCCTCGCCGCCATAGCGGGCCAGGGTGTCCATGGGGCGCACGCAGGCGCTGAGCGTGCGGGCCACCGATTGCAACACCACATCACCCGCCAGGTGGCCGTGTGTGTCGTTCACCTTCTTGAAGTGGTCGATGTCGAGCATGAGCAGCAGGGCGGCTTCGCCCGAGCGGGTCACGCGGTCGATCTCGCGCTCGAGCACGGCGCGGAAATGCCTGCGGTTGGCCAGGCCAGTGAGGGGGTCTTTGAGGGACAGCTCGCACAGGCCGTCAATCAGGCCTTGCAAGTAACGCGAAGGGGCTTCGCGGTGCAACGCTGCTTCGCTGCCGCCGGCCTGAGCCACCAGCGTGTGAGCAGTATCCAGGCGAAGTTCGCGCAGATCTACCAGATGAGAGGCCGCAGAGTCAGACACAAATGGAGCAAAGAGAGTTTATGGAGTGTACCAGCGCGTCAACGGAAAAAGCGCCGGCCCCTGGCGTAGGTCTAACCCTCATTCCGCCCTTGGGACCGGCTCTGGAAGCCGCTGCAGCGCCATCAGTGCTTCGGCGTCGGTGCGGTACATGGCCAGGCCTGCGCGGGGCTCCAGCAGCCCGGCTTGCCGCAGCACCTGTTCTGCGGGCAGCTTCAGGCCACTCAGGTGCAGGGTCCCGCCCCGGGACTGCATCAGGGCCAGCAACTGCGCGAAGGTCTCCACCCCGGTCACGTCGATGCGGTTGATGGGCTGGGCCAGCAGGCACAGGTGCACCACGTCGGGGTGCTGGGCCAGGTGCTCGGCCACCCGCCGCTCCAGCGCGCTGGCCGAGGCAAAGTCCAGCTCGGCATCCATGCGCAGCGCCAGCAGCCGGGGGGCCAGCGGGGGCAGGTGCCACAGGTGGCGGTCGCGCAGGCTGCCGTCCGGGTGCAGGCCCACCTCGATGATGCGCGGGTGCAGCCGTTGGTAGAGAAAGTGGCTCAGGTTGATCAGCAGCCCCACCAGCACGCCCCAGTACATGCGCGGGGCCGTGGCCAGTGTGAGGGCAAAGGTGATGCCGCCGATCATGGCCTCGACCCGCGACACCCGCCACAGCCGCAGCAGCGTGCCGGGCTTGATCAGGCTGGTCACGGCCGTGACCACCACCGCCGCCAGCACCGACTGCGGCACGTGGTACAGCGCGGGCGTGAGCCACAGCAACACCACCAGCACCAGGCTCAGCGCAAACAGCGTGGCCCAGCCGCTTTTGGCGCCGGCATAGAGGTTGATGGCCGAGCGCGAGAACGAGGCGCTGGTGGCAAAGCTGCCGCACAGCCCGCTGCTGATCTTGGCCAGGCCCTGGCCGATCAGGTCCTGGTTCTCGTTCCATTGTTCGCCGGAGCGCTGGCTCTCGACCTTGGCGCTGGAGGCTGTCTCCAGAAAACTCACCAGCGTGACCACCAGCACGGGCATCACCAGGGCGGAAAAGCTGGACCAGGGCAGGGCGCCCGGCCAGTAGGGGGCGGGTAGGCCCGAGGGCAGGGTGCCCACCACCGCGCCACCGGCGTCGGCATACCCCAGGGCCCAGCTGAGTGCACCCGCCGCCCCCACCACCACGATGGCGGCCGGAAAATTGGGCCGCCAGCGGCGCGCCAGCATCAGCAGCGCCAGGCTGCCCAGCCCGAAGGCGGCGGCGGTCAGGTCGAACAGGCCAGGTGATGGCGTGGTCAGCAGGGTGCTCCAGTCCGCCGCCCGCAAGCCAGTGAGCGCGGTCAGCTGCGAGCCCAGGATCAGCAGCGCCGCCGCCTGGGTGAAGCCGCTGAGCACGGGCGAGGTGACCAGGTTGAGCAGCCAGCCAAAACGCGCCAGCCCCATCACCAGTTGCAGCAGACCCGAGAGCATGGCTATCCACGCCGCCATGGCCACCCACTGGGCGCTGCCGGGCTCGGCCAGGCCGGTGAGCGAGGCGCCAATCAACAGGCTGGTGAGCGCCGTGGGGCCCACGCCCAGGCGGGTGGAGGCGCTGAACAGCACGGCGATCAGCGCAGGGATCAGCGAGGCGTAGATCCCCGTGACCAGCGGCATGCCCGCCAGCGCCGCATAGGCCACGCCCTGGGGCACCAGCATCAGGCCCACGGTCATGCCGGCCCAGAACTCGCCCTTGAGCAGGTGGCGGTCAGGGCGGGGCCATGTGAGAAACGGAAACCAGCGGGTCAGCAGCGGCGACATCATGGCCCGATTGTCGCGTGTCAAGACGGCCCACGCGCCTAGGGAAGGAGATGGCCCGGCCATGTGGCCCGGCGCCGTCCTACAGGCACTTCGGTCCTGTCCGACCCGCAGGCCGCATGGCGCTGCCTACAGTGGGCCCCTGTTTCAACCGCAAGGAGCCACCACATGAACCTATCCCAATCGACAAGCACCCACCCTGCACACCGCATGGCCAGCCTGCTGGCCGTGAGCGCACTGGCCCTGGGCCTTGCGGCCTGCGGCAAGACCGAAGAGCCCACCGTGGGCCAGCGGCTCGATTCCGCTGTTGAAAAAACAGAGCAGGCCGCCGCCGATGCCCGCGCCAAGGCCGAGGCCACCATGCAGAGCGCAGAAACCAAGGTGGAGCAGGGCGCCGCCAGCGCGCAGGCCCAGGCCCAACAGGCCGCTGCCAATGCAAAGGCTGTGATGGACGACGCGGCCATCACAGCCCAGGTCAGCGCAGGCCTGGCCAAAGACCCCGATCTGAGTGCGCTCAAAATCAAGGTGGACACCGTGAACGGCAAGGTCACGCTGAGCGGGCCCGCGCCCTCCACGGTGGCCCGTGAACGTGCCGAGACCCTTGCCAAGGCCGTCAGTGGTGTGGTCTCGGTGAACAACCAGCTGGTAGTGGCTGCCAGCTAGGCGAACTGCAACCCCTGGGGCTGGTGAAGGGCCTTGGCGCCTCTCCGGCCCACACATCGCGCCGCCCAGGCTGGCCCCGGGCGGCGCGCTACCATGGCCGGCATGAAAGACCACGACACCGATCTCGCCACCCGCATCGTCCACCACGACTACCTGCCCCCCGCCGGGTTCGAGGCCCCCCAGCCCGGGGTCTACAAGGCCTCCACCGTCATCTTCCCCAACGTGGCGGCCATGCGCTCGCGCGAGTGGAAGGACAAGAGCGGCTACACCTATGGGCTGCATGGCACGCCCACCACGTTTGTGCTGGAAGAGCGCCTGTGCACACTGGAAGGCGGCCTGCAATGCGTGCTGGTGCCCAGCGGCCTGGCCGCCATCGCCAATGTGGGGCTGGCCCTGCTCAAGCCCGGCGACGAGGTGCTGATTCCGGACAACGCCTATGGCCCCGGCAAGGACTTCGCCAATGGCGAACTCGCCCGCTTTGGCGTGACCCATGCGTTTTATGACCCGCTGGACCCGGCCGACCTGGCTGCCCGCATCACGCCGGCGACCCGGCTGGTGTGGCTGGAGGCCCCGGGCTCGGTGAGCATGGAGTTTCCCGACCTGTGCGAGCAGGTGCGCATCTGCCGCGCACGCGGCGTGACCACGGCGCTGGACAACACCTGGGGCGCGGGCCTGGCGTTTGCGCCGTTTGACCTGCTTGGCGACGGCAGCCTGGGCGTGGACATTTCTGCCCATGCGCTCACCAAGTACCCGAGCGGCGGTGGCGACGTGCTGATGGGCAGCGTCATCACGCGCGACCTGGGGCTGCACATGAAGATCAAGCTCACCCACATGCGGCTGGGCTTGGGCGTGGGGGTGAATGATGTCGAGGCCGTGCTGCGCGCGCTGCCCAGCATTGGCCTGCGCTACCGCGCCCACGACAACGCTGCCCGCGTGTTGGCGCGTTGGCTGCAGCAGCAACCGGCCATTGCGCAGGTGCTGCACCCTGCACTGGAAGGCGCCCCCGGCCATGCGCACTGGAAGGCGCTGTGTGGCGCGGCCCACGGCGGGCAGGGCGCGGCGGCGGGTTTGTTCAGCGTGATGATCGATGCGCGCTACACGCAGCAGCAGGTGGACGCGTTCTGCGATGGCCTGCACTTGTTCAAGCTGGGCTACAGCTGGGGCGGCCCCATGAGCCTGGTCGTGCCCTACAACATCACCAGCATGCGCAGCCGCCCGGCACCGCACCTGAAGCCGGGCACGCTGGTGCGTTTCTCCATCGGGCTGGAAGCGGTCGAGGACCTGCGGCGCGATCTGCAACAGGCCATGGAGCGGGCTTTCCCCTCTGCCTGAGCTGGGATTCGAGTCCGCAGCCCGGCGGTCGATACCGTCCGGGATACGGGCTTTCCTCAGTGGCGCTCGCGCAGCTGCAGGCTTAGTGTGGCGGCATGACAGCGACATCTTCCAAGCCCGCACCGGACGCACTCAGCGCGCCGAACCAATCGGAGTCCCAACACGCCGAGGCCATTGCAGACCGCGTGAAGGCCCAGGCCGCCCAACCTGTCACCCTGCAGCGGCTGGGTCTGGCGGATCCGTTCCGGTGGCTGGCCCGGGGCCTCGCGGATGTGCGCGCCGCCCCGGGCATTGCGGTGTTTTACGGCGTGTGCTTCTGGGGCATGGCCGTGGTGCTGAGCTGGGTGTTTCGCACCCGGCCGGAGTACACGATGTCCCTGGCCAGCGGCTGCCTGCTGCTGGGGCCTTTTCTGGCCATGGGGCTGTACGACACCAGCCGCCGGCGCGAGGCGGGCCTGAAGCCCGAGCTGAGCGAGTCGCTCACCTGCTGGGACAGCCACATGGGCAGCATGGGCATGTTGGTGTTGGTGCTGGTGGTGCTGGAACTGCTCTGGGGCCGGGCCTCGCTGGTGGTGTTTGCGGTGTTCTTCAACACCGGCATGCCATCCACCACGGGCGTGCTGCAAGCGGTGTTCAACCCGCAGAACTGGAGCTTTGTGGCGGTGTACGCCGTGGTGGGCGGTGTGTTTGCCGCCCTGGTGTTCTCCACCTCGGTGGTGTCTATCCCGATGATCCTCGACCGCGACACCGATGCGCTCACCGCCGGCATCACCAGCATGCGTGTGGTGCTGGAGAACCCGCTCGTCATGCTGCTGTGGGGCGCACTCATCACCGCCATCGTCGCGGCCTCGCTCTGGTTCTGGGGCGTGGGGCTGCTGCTGGCGGGCCCCGTGCTGGGCTTTGCGAGCTGGCACGCCTACCGCGCATCCGTCATGCCACTGGGGCCTGGGGCCGCGTGAGGGGCATGTGCATGCTGTTACAGTGGACCTCTACTTCAGGAAGCAACTACCTTGGCAACACCCAACTACGGATACGAAAAGCGTCAGCGCGAACTCGCCAAAAAACAGAAAAAAGAAGAGAAGCTGAGGGCCAAGGCGCACCGCAGGCCGGATGAGCCGCATGGGGACCAGCCCGCTGACGATCAGCCCGCCAGTGACGCTGTGGCCCCCGGCCAGCCTGGGGGCCCCGCCAGCGCCTGATCGCCCGAGCTTCGCGTCAGCGCAGCAGTTTTTTCAGTTCCGGCCACACATTGGCCAGCATCTGCGGATGTGCCTCGGCGCGCGGGTGGATGCGGTCAGGCTGGAACAGGCGGGTTGGGTCTGGCCCATCCGCCACCCCTTTCAGCAGAAAGGGCACCACGGCCGCCTTCTGGGTCTGCGCCACGGTGGCAAACAAACCCGCAAACTTGTTCGCGTAGTCGGTGCCATAGTTGGGCGGCACCTGCATCCCCACCAGCAAGACCTTGGCCCCGGCTTTCTGGGCGGCCTGGGTCATCCAGGTCAGGTTCTCTTCGGTGTTCTTGAGCGGCAGGCCACGCAGGGCATCGTTGCCGCCCAGCTCGATCACCACATGCGTGGGCTTGTGCTGGGCCAGCAGGGCCGCCAGGCGCGAGCGGCCGCCCGAGGTGGTCTCGCCGCTCACGCTGGCATTGACCACGGCAACGGTCAGCTTGTCTTGCGCCAACTGTTTTTCCAGCAGGGCGACCCAGCCCGTGCCCCGCGCCAGGCCATATTCAGCGCTGAGCGAGTCACCCAGCACCAGCAGCAAGGGCGCGCGCGCAGGCTGTGCCGGGGCCTTGGCCTGGGCCAGGGCGGCGGGGGCACAAAGCCCCACCAGCGCGCCGGTGGCTGCGCTCACGATAAAGTGGCGCCGACGTAGGTGTCGAATCAAAGCAAAAATCCTTTCATGTCCGAATCCTCCCCACTGCCACAGGCATCGTCCGCAACCCCCATCATCGCCGTGGAGCATGTCTTCAAGTCGGTGACCGATTCCACCGGAACCCTCGATATTCTGCGGGATATCGATTTCCGCCTGGCCGCGAGGGAAACCGCCGCCATCGTCGGTGCGTCGGGGTCGGGCAAAAGCACCCTGCTGTCCATCATCGCGGGGCTGGATACCCCCACGCGCGGCACGGTGCGGCTCGACGGCCATGACCTCTTCACCATCGACGAAGACGCGCGGGCAGCGCTGCGGGCGCAGAAGGTGGGTTTTGTGTTCCAGAGCTTCCAGCTCATGGGCAACCTCACCGCGCTGGAGAACGTGATGCTGCCGCTGGAGCTGGCCAACCGCCGCGATGCCCGCAAGGCCGCCACCGAGATGCTGGCCCGCGTGGGCCTGGGGCAGCGCCTGTCGCACTACCCCAAGGTGCTGTCGGGCGGCGAGCAGCAGCGCGTGGCGCTGGCGCGGGCCTTTGTGGTGCAGCCGGCCGTGCTGCTGGCCGATGAGCCCACGGGCAGCCTGGACTTTGCGACGGGCGAAACCATCATGAAGCTGATGTTTGAACTCAACCGCGAACAAGGCACCACCCTCGTGCTGGTCACCCACGACCGCGCCATTGCAGCGCAGTGCGAGCGGCGCATCACCATCGATGCGGGGCGCGTCGTTTAGGTTTTGGTGCCATTGTTTTGATCTTTTTTGGCTGCTAGCGCCTGTCAGTTGTGCGTTGATAGCTATGAAATTGATAGTTGTCTGACAGGGAGGTCCGCCGCCAGCGGATAATCCCCCCATGTCCAGCCCCAAAGTTCTCTTCGGCTTTCACGCCGTGGGCGTGCGTCTGAAGACCGCGCCAAAGTCCGTCATCGAGATTTACTACGAAGCCACGCGGCGTGATGCCCGCATGCGCCAGTTTCTCGACCGCGCCCGCGAAGCCGGTGCCCGCCTGATCGAAGCCGACAGCGAGCGCATCGCCAAGCTGGCCGGCAGCCACGGCCACCAGGGCGTGGCCGCCCGCGTCGAGCCGGTCGCCCAGATCACCTCGCTGGACGAGCTGCTGGAGAACCTGGAAGCCTCGGGCGTCCAGAACCCGCTACTCCTGGTGCTGGACGGCGTGACCGACCCGCACAACCTCGGCGCCTGCCTGCGTGTGGCCGATGGCGCGGGCGCGCATGCCGTCATCGCCCCCAAGGACCATGCCGTGGGCATCAACGCCACCGTGGCCAAGGTGGCCAGCGGCGCGGCCGAAACCATGCCGTATTTCATGGTCACCAACCTCTCGCGCACGCTCAATGAACTCAAGGAGCGCAACATCTGGTGCATCGGCACCAGCGACGACGCGCCCAAAACCGTGTACCAGGTGGACCTGAAAGGCCCCGTGGCCCTGGTGTTGGGCGCCGAGGGCGACGGCATGCGCCAGCTCACACGCAAGACCTGCGACGAACTGGTCAGCATCCCCATGAAGGGCGCCGTCGAGAGCTTGAATGTCTCAGTGGCCAGCGGCGTGTGCCTGTACGAGGCCCTGCGCCAGAGGACTTGAGGGGCGCGGCGGATGTGGCGGGCCTTCACCACCCCGTGCGGGCCGTGGCGTCCACCGTTCACTCGGTGAAAACCCCCGGTTTCAGGTCTCCACGGCGGCTTTTGTCGCGCAGCGGACAGCTGGGGTGCACCGTGGCCGGTAGCCTGCGCCACCTTTGTTCTATCCGCCCTGCACACCATGAGCCGTCGTCAATTCCTCTTGCGCGCCACCCAGGCTGTCGCTGCCACTGGCCTGCCCGCCTGGGCCCACAACTCCCTGGCCGCTGAAGAGGCGTTGACCGCCCGGTCCATCAACCTGGGCTGCTCGATTGCACTGACAGGCCCGCTGGGCCAGGCGGGTATTGAGCAGCTGGCTGGCATGAAGGCCGCGTTTGCCGAGGTGAATGCGGCTGGCGGCGTGCACGGCCGCGAGATCCGCATGGAAGTCAAGGACGATGCCTATGTGGCCGCCCGCACCCTCAAGAACGTGACCGAGATGGTCGAGGCGCAGTCGGTGTTTGCGCTGATCTCGCCGCTGGGCACGGCCAACACCGCATCCATCCTGCCGCTCATCGAATCCAAGGGCATCCCCACCGTGGGGCCCGTGACCGGCGCCACCTCGCTGCGCGTGCCCGGCAACAAGCATGTGTTTTTCCTGCGCCCCACTTACCGTGAGGAAACCCAGCGCCTGGTCAAGCAGATCGTGGACATGGGCCTCAAGCGCATTGCCGTGGTGTACCTGGACAACGCCTTTGGCAAGGAAGTGCTCAAGGACATGTCCGCAGCGCTGGACGAGATCAAGGTCGAACGGGCGGGCGAGTTTGCGCTGGCCGTGGACGGAAAAAACGGTGCCGAACTGGCCGACAAGGTCGCCGCCGAGCGCCCCGGCGCTGTGCTGCTGGCCACCACCGGCACGGCCAACACCGCGTTTGTGCAGGCCTTCCGCGCCAAGGCGCAGGGCGTGCCGCTGGCAGGCCTGTCGGTCACGGTGATCTCGTCCGAGCTGCCCAAGCTCGCCGCGTCCACGCGGGGCCTGGCGCTGGTGCAGGTGTTCCCCGACGCCAACTCGCAAAAATCGGTGGTGGTGCGCAAGTTCCAGAGCACCATGAAAGCCACGGGTGGCGACCCGGCGTTCTTGAACAGCGGCAGCGCGCTTGAAGGCTGGCTCAATGCCCAGATCATGATCGAGGGCCTGAAGAACGCAGGCAAGGAGCCCACCCGCGAACGCCTGCGCGCGGGCCTGACCAGCATCCGCGCACTGTCGTTTGGCGACTTCAATGTGGGCTTTGGCAACAAGGCGCCGTTCATCGGCTCGGATGCGATCTACCTGGCGATCTACGCAGAGAACGGGCGCCGGATCAGCTAAGGGGTGGGAAGAGCCTGCGCAGGGTGCGCGGCCCCAGGGCGCCGGGCGGGCATCGCCTCACACCCAGTGTCACACCCAGCCGGTAGCTCCCAGCACCGCCCCCGCACCCAGCATCCACAGCAGATGCAGCTTGGTGCGCCACACCAGCAGCACCGTCACGGCGCTGAGCAGCCACAGGGGCCAGGCGGTGGTGGGGCTGCCATGGGCGCGTGCCAGCACCCACGAGGTGGCCAGCAGCAGGCCAATCACCACCGGCGCCATGCCTTGCTTGAAGGCGCGCACGCCCCGGCGCTCGCGGTTGCGGTGGCCCCAGCGCGTGGCCAGCCAGGTGAGCAGGCTGCTGGGCAGCATCACGCCCAGCATGCACACCGCCATGCCCAAAGCGCCCAGCAGCCAGCCGCCCATGCCGGGGCCACCTGCGTTGATGCCCACATTCCAGCCCAGCAGGGCGATGAACAGCACATTGGGGCCAGGTGCGGCCTGCGCGATGGCGATGGAGGCGTTGAACTGCGGGTCGGTGAGCCAGGCCTGGCGCTCGACGAGAAAGCGGTGCATGTCGGGCGCGGTGGCAATGGCGCCGCCCACGGCCAGCAGCGACAGCGACATGTAGTACAGAAACAGGTTCAGCCAGTCGGCGGGGCTGAGTGCCAGCAACGGGGTGGTCATGGTGCGAGCTTTCTCCACGTGAGCAGGCAGGCCGCGCCACCCACCACGGGCAGTATCCACAGGAGCGGCCAGCGCAGCACCACCATGGCCACGATGGTCAGCGCCGTGAAGGCCACACACAGAGCGCGGCCCAGCGGGTGGTTCTTGATGGAGGCAAACAGCTTGATGCCCACGCCCGCAATCAGCCCGGCCGCCACGGCGCCCATGCCGCGCAGCGCACCGGCCACCGCCGGGTGGCTGGCAAACTGCGCATAGACCACGGCCAGGGCCAGCACCAGAATCAGCGGAAAGGTCAGCATGCCCGCCAATGCCGCAAACGCACCGCGCAGCCCGAAGTAGCGGTCGCCGATCATGATGCTGAGGTTGACCACGTTGGGGCCCGGCATGATCTGCGCCACGGCCCAGTCCTCGACGAACTCCTCGTTCGTCATCCAGCGCTTTTTCTCCACCAGCTCGCGCTGCACCACGGCCAGCACGCCGCCAAAACCTTGCAGGGCCAGCCAGGTGAAGGACCAGAACAGGTCGGCCGGGTTGCGGGGCTGGGGCCTTGGGGAGGACTCGGGGGGCGGGGAGGGCAGATCGGCAGCGGTGGCCATGAAAATATTGGTAAAAATGGCTGCTACCGCGCTTCTGTATTGCGGTAGCAGCTATTAAATCAGGAGTGGTGGGTGAAGCGGCCATGGACATGGCGCCCCGTGCGCCATGTTACGCGCGCTGCGCGGCGGGTGAGGGCTGCGCGTGGGGTACAGGCGTCGCGTTGTGGCAAGGCAGGAGCTGTGGTTTGCGTCTGCGCACGGCCCTGCGGGCCGCTATGCTGCGCGATGGGCGCAGCGGGCAGTCAACAGCCTGCTGGGTTTTTGCCGCCGCTGCTGTTCCCATCGACCTACAAGGATTCCCCGCCATGAAACTCATCCGCTACGGCCAGCCCGGTGCCGAGCGCCCCGGCCTGCTGGACGCCTCCGGCACGCTGCGCGACCTGTCGATGCTGCTGCCCGACATCGGCCCCGCCCAGCTCAACCCGCGCACCCTGTCGGCCCTGGCAGCCATCGACGCCAGCCGCCTGCCCCCCGTCTATGGCACGCCGCGCCTGGGCAGCCCGGTGGGCGGCGTGGGCAAGATCGTGTGTGTGGGGCTCAACTACGCCGACCACGCCCGCGAGGCTGGCCTGCAGCCGCCCGCCGAGCCCGTGCTCTTCATGAAGGCCGTGACGGCGCTGAGCGGCCCCCACGACGACGTGCGCATCCCGGCCGGTGCGCTCAAGACCGACTGGGAGGTGGAGCTGGGCATCGTCATCGGCACCCGTGCGCGCCGCGTGAGCCAGGCGCAGGCGCTGGAACATGTGGCGGGCTACGTGCTGGCCAACGATGTGTCGGAGCGCGCCTGGCAGATGGAGCGCGGCGGCCAGTGGGACAAGGGCAAGAGCCACGACACCTTTGCGCCCATCGGCCCCTGGCTGGTGACGGCCGACGAAGTGGGCGACCCGCACGCCATCGACCTGTGGCTGGAAGTGAACGGCCAGCGCGTGCAGAACGGCAGCACCCGCAATTTCATCTTTGGTGTGCCCACGGTGGTGTCGTACATCAGC
>JADMJR010000122.1 GCA_018780365.1 Acidovorax sp.
GGCGCCGGAAAGTCCACGGCCCAGCGCTGCAGGTCCTCCAGCGTCATCTGGCCCAGGGGAGTGGCGGCCAGGGCATCGGCGGCGGCATCCAGCCGCTGCAGACTGTCGGGCAGCTCATGCGCCGCGACCAGACCCAGGTGGCGCTCGGGCAGCAGCGCCGCACCGGCCTTGCCCGAAGCGGGTGCGGTGCCGGACTGCACCCGCATCAGCGCCCCCATCCAGTCGTCGGCGTCATGCAAGCCATCGCGCAACATGTCGGCGTGGCGCGCACTGCCCACGCGGTTAGCCAGCACACCGGCCCAGGGCAGGCCCGGGCGGTAGTGGCGCAAGCCAAATGCCAGCGCGCCAAACGTGCCTGCCATGGCCGAGGCATCGACCACCGCCAGCACCGGCACACCGAAGTGCCGGGCCAGGTCGGCCGCGCTGGGCGTGCCGTCAAAGAGCCCCATCACGCCTTCGATCAGGACCAGGTCGGACTCGCACGCAGCGTCATGCAGGCGCTGGGCACAGTCTGCCTCGCCATTCATCCACAGATCAAGCTGGTGCACCGGCGCCCCGCTGGCCAGCTGGTGCCAGTGCGGGTCCAGAAAATCCGGCCCGCACTTGAACACCCGCACCCGCCGCCCCTGGCGCGCATGCAGGCGCGCCAGGGCGGCGGTGACGGTGGTCTTGCCCTGCCCGGAGGCCGGGGCGGCGATCAGGATCGCCGGGCAACGGGCAGGGTGGACCATCTCGCTTCTCCTCTTCCTCTCTCTAAACCATCCGGGCGCAATTGCGTCACTGCGGCGCCCACTTCACACCGAAATAGACCGTGCGACCTGCGGTGGCGTAGGTGCGGGCCAACTGATAGTCCTTGTCGGCCAGGTTGTCGATGCGGGCCAGCAGCGTGTAGTCGCGTGCAATGCGGGTGCTGGCGTACAGGTTGACCAGCGTGTAGCCGCCCAGCACGTTGGTGTTGGCCACGGTGTCGAAGCGGCGGCCCGAGGCCTGCACTTCAGCGCCCACGGTCCAGCCCGCCAGGCGCGTGTCGGCGCCAAAGGTGGCGTGCTGCTTGGCGCGGCGCGCAAGCTGCTTGCCGGTGTCCAGGTCACGCGGGCGTTGCAGGTCGATGGAGCCGTGCAACTGCACGTCACCCATGCGGTGCGATCCGGCAAAGGTCACGCCCTTGTATTCCGCCCGGGCCGTGTTGGCGTAGCAGCCAAAACTGGAAGCGCAGGTGCCCGCCCCACCAAAGGAGATCAGGTTGCTCACGCGGTTGCGGAACAGCGTGGCCGAGAAGGTGCTGTTGCCCTGGGCGTAGCGCAGCGCCACTTCGGCATTGCGGCTGCTTTCGGGGCGCAGCGTGGCCACGCCGTACTCACTGAAGCGGTGGTACAGCGTGGGTGCACGGAAGGCCGTACCCACCGACGCAGTGGCGCGCCACTGCGGGGTGATGGCGTAGCCATAGGCCACGCTGCCGGTGCTCTTGCCGCCAAACTCGCTGTCGGAATCGTGGCGCAGATTGAGCTGCACGGTATGGCCTGCGGCGTTGTAGCCATAGCCCAGGGCCAGCGCGTCCTGCGAGCGCTTGGCGTCAATCGGTTTGTTCTCCAGGCGGTCTTCACGGCGCTCCAGCGCAGCCGTGACCAGGTGCGCGCCCTGGCGCCACTCGTTCTGGAAGTAGTAGCCACGCAGACGCGTGTCACTCAGATAGGGCGAGGGGCGGGTTTGGTATTCATCGCGGGAGTCGGTGATGGACAGGCGCGTCTTGTAGGCGCTGCTCCACTGCGCAATCCAGTTGAGGCCCAGTGCGTGCATGGTGTGCAGATTGCGGTCGTCCTTGCCCAGCCCGCTGTCATAGCCGCTGTTGGAATCGTTGACCATCAGCGAGCCTTCCAGCCGGTGCGCGGCATCGACCTGCAGGCCCACGCGGGCATGGCCTGCCGTGGTGCGGTAGCCGTCGCGGTCGGGGTTCTGGGTGGCCAGCGTGCGGGCATTGAAGCCTTTGCTGTCATCGCGCGCAAAGCCCAGCGCGTAGTCCACGGTGCCACTGGCACCGCTGATGCCGGCTTCCACCTTGGTGGTGTTGTGGTTGCCAATGCCCACACCCACATAGGGCGCCACGCCGTTCTCGCCGCGCTTGGTGAAAATCTGCACCACGCCGCCCATGGCGTCCGAGCCATACACGGCGCCGGCCGGGCCGCGCAGCACTTCGATGCGGTCGATGAGGCCGAGCGGAATGCTCTCCCACGGCGCACCGCCGGTGGATTGCGAGTCGATGCGCACCCCGTCGATGTACACCGCCGTGAAGCGCGATTCAGCACCGCGCAGGAAGACCCCCGTGGTGGTGCCCGGGCCGCCATTGCGCGAGAACTCCACGCCCGGCAGGCGGGCGAGCAGGTCGGCCAGGCCGGTGGCGCCACTGTTTTCGATGGTTTCGCGGTCCACGATGGAGATGTCGGCCACCAGATCGGTGAGCGGCTGCGGCGTGCGCGTGGCAGCCACCACGGTTTCGGAGAGCGACGGCGTGCGCAGATTCTGGGCCAGCAGTTCACCGCTTGCCGGACCGGCCTGGGCAAATGCGCTGCAGGCACTCCCCACAGCCAGGGTCATCAGGGCCACACGGTGGGCAGGCAGGCGCAGCAACGCCGCAGGGCGCGCACGAAGGGTACGGATTTTCATGGGGATCATCGTCAACAAACAACCCGGGCCGGCCTCCCGCCAGCGTATGGGTGATACAGCCGCGCCGCCACCCAAGCGGGCGCACGCAGCCACCGTGTTGGCCGGTATCCGGGCTGGCGGAACACTCCCCAAAGCCTTCCCAGACACTTGTTCAAGGCGTCCAGTGGCATGTAGTTGGAGAGAGAATCAGGTGATTCGTCCGCTGACCGTTGCGGGGGCAGCGCAGGCTGGGCACGCCATGCTTGGCGCAACCTCCCTGCTTCCCGTTGAACTGCGGCATGTGAACCACACCGCGAGCACCAACAGCGGGATTTTACGACCGTTTACAACCCGCAACCCTACAATCGGGGGCTGTATGGCAATACCGTCCCCTACCGACCAGATCGCCGATCGCGTTGAGCGCCTGCTGCTGCGCCATGCCGAGCTGCAGCGCACCAATGCCCTCCTCGCAGACCAGGTCGCTGCACTGACCCAGGAGCGGGACTCTCTCAAATCGCGCCTGAGTGCAGCCCGCGCCCGCGTGGACGCCCTGCTCGAACGCCTTCCCGCCGCCGTGCCGCTCACGAAAGAAGCCGAATGAAGCAAATCGAGGTGCAGATCCTGCAGCAAAGCTATCTGCTGACCTGCCCCGAAGGCCGGGAGAGCCGCTTGCTGGATGCCGTGGAGCGCGTGGATACCGCCATGACGCGCATCCGCGATGCTGGCAAGGTCCGCGCCCGCGAACGCATCGCCGTGCTGGCGGCCCTGAACCTGGCCTTTGAGATCGCCGACCGCGAGGCCGCCGATCTGGCCGCTGGCGCTGCGGCCAAAGTGGCAGGCCCGGCCACCGCAGCCGCCCACCCCGGACAGCAGGAGACCCTGCTGCCCGACGACGACCCACAACGCCTGCAAGCCCTCGTGCAGCGCCTGGACCAGGCCTTGGGCGACGACGGCCGCCTGCTCTGACAAGGCAACAGCCCCGGGCTGCCGCCCCACTATTTCAGCGACACATCGCGCCATACCGGCTCACGGGCTTTACATGGCACCACGTCCGCAGCACCTGCCGCCAGCGCCTACAATGCAAGGGTCTGCGAAGCCGCCGGGCTTTATATTTCCTTGAACCAATGCTCAACGAGCTCGGGCTTGGTACATCGCCCGGTGAGCGTGATCATCTCGCGTCAGATGAACCCAACGCTTGGCTGCCCTCGCCCACCTGAACCCCCGGTTCAGGATGAGAGTCCGGTGGCATTCGCAGACACCTTCTTCCCCATGCCCCTGTCATCGCACGCCACCGGCCACCGCTGCGGCCTCCCCCGACAGGGCCTTGCCTGCCGCTTTCGCGCCCTCCTCCCCCCACCCTCCTTCCTTTCATCGCGCCATGCTGGACCCTCTCCTGATCGTTGAACTCGGTGTACTGGGCCTCGCCACAGGCTTTCTGGCCGGGCTGCTGGGCATTGGCGGCGGCATGCTGCTGGTGCCGTTTTTGACCTACATCCTGGGTGCCCAGAAAGTGGCCCCCGACCTGGCGGTGAAGATGGCGATTGCCACGTCGATGGCCACCATCATGTTCACCTCGGTCTCCAGCGTGCGGGCCCACCACAAGCGGGATGCGGTGCGCTGGGACATCGTCAAGCGCTTGGCACCCGGCATCGTGCTGGGCGGATTTATTGCCAGTCTGGGAGTGTTCGCACTGCTCAAGGGCTCATTCCTGGCCATCTTCTTTGCCCTGTTCGTGAGTTTCTCTGCCACGCAAATGTTCCTGGACAAAAAGCCTGCCCCCACACGCCAGATGCCTGGCGGTGCAGGCCAGGTGGCCGCAGGGGGGGTGATCGGATTCCTGTCGGGGCTGGTCGGTGCCGGTGGCGGGTTCGTGAGCGTGCCGTTCATGACCTGGTGCAACGTGCCCATTCACAATGCCGTGGCCACCAGCGCTGCGCTCGGGTTTCCGATTGCGCTGGCGAATGTGGTGGGCTACGTGATCGGCGGGCAGAACGTGAGCGGATTGCCCACCGCGTCGCTGGGCTACATCTGGCTGCCTGCTTTGGCAGTAATTGCCACCTGCAGCGTGCTCACAGCCCCCTTGGGCGCCAAGGCCGCACACAGCTTGCCCGTGAAACAGCTCAAACGCGTTTTTGCCTCCCTGCTGTTTGGCTTGGCGGCTTACATGCTCTGGAAGGGGCTCTCGGCGATTTGAGCGCTACAGAGGGACAGAGACAGGGGCAGAACCCCAGCCACCAGCCGTTGCTGGCTGGCAACCCCTGGTTTTCCGCAGCAGCACCAGCTGCAACACATCAGGTGCTGAGCGGCCGGTGGTGCTTGCCCTGCGCCTTCAGCGGCAGGGGCTCGCGCAGCATGGCGCGGAACTTCTCCGCAGGGAGCCCTGGCGCGCACAGGAAGCCCTGGTAGTGCTCGCACAGCATCTGCTGCAGCACGGCTTGCTGGGTTTCTGTTTCCACCCCTTCTGCCACCACCTCGATGTGCATGGCGCGCCCCATGCTGATGATGGCGCTCACGATGGCCCGGTCGCCATCATCGTCGGGCAGGCCACGCACAAACGACTGGTCGATCTTGAGCTTGTGGATCGGCAGCTTCTTGAGGTAGGCCAGGCTGGAATAGCCCGTGCCGAAATCGTCAATGGCCAGACCGATGCCCAGATCGGCCAGCACCCGCAGGCGCTGCTCCATCTCCTGCGCGTCCTGCAGCAGGATCGTCTCGGTGAGTTCCAGCTCCAGCAACGTCGGCGGCAACTGGTGCACGGCCAGCAGGCGCGTGATCCGGTCCACAAAATCGGGCTGGCGGAATTCCAGTGCCGACACGTTCACGGAAATCATGATCGGCATGCCGCTGTGCATCCACACGGCCGCCTCGCGCACCGCCTGCTCCATCACCCAGGCCCCCAGGGTCACGATGTAGCCAGACTCTTCAGCCAGCGGAATGAACACCGCAGGCGACACCGAGCCGAACTCCGGGTCGGTCCAGCGGATCAGGGCCTCCGCGCCCGTGATGCGCCCCGTGGCCATGTTGACCTGGGGCTGGTAGTAAACGGCCATGCGCTGCAGGCCCAGCGCCTGCCGCATGGCGTGCTCCATCTGCATGCGGGCCAGCAGGTTGGCATTCATCTGCGGCTGATAGAAGCCGTAGCTGCCACGCCCACGCTCCTTGACCCGGTACATCGCCGTGTCGGATTGTTTGATGAGATCGTCCAGCGAAGCACCGTCCTGCGGGTACAGCGCAATGCCAATGCTGCACTGGATCGAAAAACCCATGCTATCGAGCATGAAGGGTTTGAGCATGTCGTCCAGGATGCGGCGCGCCACGCTCTCGGCCACCGCAGCGTCGCCACCATGCAGGTAGATGACAAACTCGTCCCCACCCAGCCGGCACAGCATGTCGGTCTGCCGCAGGCAGGTCTGCAGGCGCTCGGCCACCAGTTGCAGCACGCGGTCCCCGAATGGATGGCCCAGTGAGTCATTGATGATCTTGAAGCGGTCCAGATCCAGGAAAAGGACTGCAAAGCCGGTGTCGCTCTGGCGCGCGCCCTGGATGGCGGTGTCCACCCGCTGGGACAACAGCAACCGGTTGGGTAGGCCCGTGAGCACGTCGCTGTAGGCCAGCTCTTCAATGCGCTTTTGCGCTGCATGCTGCAGCGTGAGGTCGCGCATGAAACCGATGCTCTGCACCAGCCGCCCTTCATCGTCACGCAACGCGACCCAGGACAACTGCACCGCGCAGTAGGCCCCGTTGTCGCGGGGTAGCCAAAGCTCGCCCTCCCAGAAGCCTTCGCGTGCCCAGCCCTGCTGCACACGCTCCATAAAAGCAGCGTCCGATCCCCCCCCAAACAACGCGGCAGCCACACAACCCTCAAAGGTCTTGGCGGCGGGGCCGACGAGGCGCTCGCACCCCGGGTTCATGCGCATGATGCGATGCTGGCTGTCGGCAATGAAGATGGCATCCAGGCTGGACTCAAACACACGCGCCGCCAGGCGCAGGCTGGCCTGGATTTCGGTCTGCCGGGTAATGTCCCGGTACGAATAGACCCGCCCCACAGGACGGCCCTGGTGGAACTGCGGCACCGTGCGCATCTCCAGCACCATGCCACTGCGCAGCGCCAGAATGTCCGTGCTTTCCTGCATGGGCTCGCGCTCAATGGCCGCCATGCGCTCCGCATAGACGCGGGCGTCTGCTACCTGGCCAGCCATGAAGGCGTACACGGCCGCATCGTCGCGCTCCAGCAGCAGGTTGCGTGGCAGGCCCCAGAGCTGGGCCAGCCTCTGGTTAAAAGCGCGCACGCTGCGGTCGAGGCCACACACGAGCATGCCGTCGGCGGCGGAATCCAGCGTGGCACGCAATTCGGACAACAACGTTTCCAGCTCACGCTCGGTCGCATCCTGGGTACTGCGATCCAGCATGGTCAGCATGAACACCGTTCGCCCCTCCGAGCCCCAAGGCACACGGGTCACGTGCCGGTCCACGGGCACCAGCATGCCGTCAGCCCGCAGCAGGCTGGTGTGGGACTGGATGCCGTCGGCAATGACCTCCGGGGGCTCTGCCCAGAAGGCCAGATCTTGCGGGGTGGCAGCGAGGCCAAACACCGGCGTGCCCACCATGGCGGCAGCGGGCACACCCGCCAAGCGCTCGGCGGCGACATTGGCGTGCAGTATGAGCTGATGGGCCTCATCGACCAGCCAGACGGCTTCCTGAAGCCCATCGAGCCAGCCACGCGATTGCGGATCGGTCACGAACCTGCCTCTTCAGGGCCGGGGCTGACCGCTCTCTCAAAAAAGTAACAGATCCGTTGTCGGGGCGACAGGTAGTCCAGCGCATCGCGTGGCAGCTGCGCGGGCTTGAGGCTGCGCCGGATGCCTAGCTCCGGCACGGTTTCCAGATCCAGGATAGGCGCTTCGTCCTTGGGAACCCGGGAATCATGGACGATGACCTTGGGGCGCAAAGGGCGCGACGAGTTCACCGAAGCAACGATGGCGTATCGGTCGTTGACCAGCTGGACAATCGAACCGGGCGGATACACCCCCATCATGCGGATGAAGGCGCCCAGCACCACAGAATCAAATTTCGCCTTCAGTTGGGCAAAGATGACGGACAACGCCTCATGGGGCGTGAGCGCATCCACACCGATGGTGGGGTTGCACATGCGGTCATACCGGTTGACAAGCGCCAACACCTGGCTTGCGCGCCCCAGGTCTACACCGGTCAGCCGCTGCGGAAACCCGCTGCCATCGGCCATCTCATGGTGCCGCGCCACCGCCACCAGCACCGCATCGGGCAGCCCCATGCGCTTGGCAAGCACCACGGACTCCGCCACATGGGTCTCGTACCGCGACCGCTCCATCAGGGGCATGGAAGGCGTGGGCTGCCTCAGGTTCGGTGGCAGCTTGAGCTTGCCCAGGTCATGAATCAGCGCTGCAACACCCAGGTCATGCAGCTCTTCACTCTTCATGCCCAAAGCACGCCCCAGCAACAGGGAGATGACCATGACATTGATAGGGTGCAAGGCATTGCGCTCTCCCACCCCCTCAGACAGCAGCCGAATGACCGAGTCCCCGTTCTCCAGCAGTTCGGAGACACAGCCTGAGACCAGCATCACCCCCTTGTCGCGCGCCTGGTCAGGGTGCTCGGATACCACGCGCTCCAACGACAGATACTGCCGGGTGGCCTCAGCGAATCTTTGGTCGCAAGCCGCAAGCGCTTTGTTCTGAGCCTCCAGCAACTGGCGCCGGCGCAGGGCTTCGAGGTCAACGGCAGCAGGCACACCTGGGGCATCCAGGCCATTGGCAGGCGGAGAAACCATCTCCGGCACGCTCCAGGCTGCAGGCACCAGCTCTTTGAGCGCGGGGTCACTCTTCTTGGGGATATACCGCACCTCGGTCAGCCCCAGCCCACGCAAGGTGGTGATCTGCTCTGTCGATGCCACCCTGAAGCTGCTGGTCGGAAAAGGATGGTGCATCCAGCCCACATCGAGCTGAATGTACATGCCGATCCGCAGTTGGCTGATGTCGATGAGGATGGAAGAGTTCACTTCTGGCGCACGCGAAACATGGTGACATCAATGCCACCAATAGTTACGCAGATTATCACCAGTTCCTGGGGCTTGTCTAAGAAGCGCAAGGCCATCGCAGCGATACGGCAACACTTCGGCAACACTTGCCCTAAAGAGCGAAAACCCTTAGCGAAAGGCCCAAAATGTGGTCCCTCGACAGTGCAGGGCCGCCTCGGCTACGCCCCCGTGCCTTGCGCGGCACACCCCGGCGCCAAGAAGCCCCACGGACCTCAGCGGCACCAGAGCGAGGGCTTGTAGACCAAGTCCATCCAAAGCGCCCAGGCAGCCACAGCACACAACATGCCTCCGGCGACGCGGGTTCCCCAGTCAGCCCGGACCATATTGAGGCGGCTTCTGAGCCGGCTCCACGCCCAGGGGCTACCCACCAGCCAGACCCCGCTGCCAATGGCAAAAAGTGCCATGGTCAGCGCCCCTTCCAGGGCGCCACCACTCAGCGCAGCAACCAACAGGGCCGAGTACAACAGCCCACAGGGCATCAAGGCCCACAAAACACCCGCGGCCAGCACACCACCGGGAGCCTCCACCAACGGCCGCACCCGCCCCCACACAGCACGCCCGGCCTGCTCCACCCATGCGGGCTGGCGCGACTGCACCATCATCATCAGGCCCCAGGCCATAACCGCCACATGCATCAGGGTCCATGCCGGACGCAGGGCTGCGGTCTGCTGGGTAAGCCAGGCCAGGCTGTCCATGGCCATGGCGGCCAGGGCCCCTGCGGCGGCGTAACCCGCCAGTCGCCCCCCATGAAACGCAATGGAGCGAAAAGCCACACCCCCACGCGGCGCCCACTGCACCACCTGCGTTGCCCCTTCTTCAGCGCCTGCAGAAGCGGCCCGCGCTGCCTTGTGCCCGACCAGGGCTCCACAGGGCGCGGAGCACATGGCCAGACAATGGGACCCACCAGCGAGCCCCATGAGCAATGCCGTCCAGGCAAGCGTTGCAAGCATAGGCCTCAGATGATGCGCGAAAACCGGGCGCGGTTGCGATCTGCCTGCAGGTATCGGTCGAACACCATGGCAATGCCCCGCACGAAGAACCAGCCCATGGCGGTGACTTCAATACCTTCTGGCCCCACCTTGACCAAACCCTGCTCCGCCATGCCTTCAAGCTGCGCGATTTCGGCAGCGAAATACTGCCGCACATCAATCAGCCAGGCCTGCTCCATGGATTCGTACAGCAACTCACCCTGGCACATCAGGGCCATGATGGCCGCGCGGCGCACCAGATCGTCGCGTGTGAGAGCCAAGCCACGCACCACCGGTAGCCGCCCCTGGTCGAGAAAGTCGTAATACTCATCCAGCGTCTTGGAGTTCTGGCTGTAGGTAGCGCCCACCCGGCCAATAGCAGAAACCCCAAGACCAATCAGGTCGCAATCGGGTTGCGTGCTGTACCCCTGAAAGTTACGATGCAGGCGCCCTTGCCGTTTGGCCACGGCCAGAGCATCCGATGGGAGTGCAAAATGGTCCATGCCCACATAGACATACCCCGCATCCATGAACGCATCCAGCGACCGAGAGAGCATGGACAACTTGCTCGATGCCGTAGGCAACTCAGCCGACACGATGCGGCGCTGGGGCTTGAAACGCTCGGGAAGGTGCGCATAGGCATACAGCGCGATGCGGTCGGGCCGCAGCTGCGCCACCTGCGCCAAGGTGCGGTCGAAGGACTCGGGCGTCTGGCGTGGCAAGCCGTAGATCAGGTCCACGTTCACCGAATCAAAGCCCAGCGAGCGCGCAGACTCCACCAACGCAAACACCTGTTCGGCGGGTTGTACGCGGTGCACGGCCTTTTGCACCTCCGCATCAAAATCCTGCACACCAAAACTCAGGCGGTTGAAGCCCAGCTCGGCCAGCAATGCCAGCCGATCGGCGTTGACGGTGCGGGGATCCACCTCGATGGAGTACTCGCCGCCCGGCGCAAGCGTAAAGCTGCGCTTGAGCATGGCCATGAGTTCACGCAGGCCCGCATCCGACAGAAACGTGGGCGTACCGCCACCCAGGTGCAGCTGACTCACCACCTGCCCAACGCCGCAGTGTGCGGTATGCAGGTCGATCTCGCGGCTCAGGTAGCGCAGGTAAATTTCTGCGCGATCATGGTGCTTGGTGATGATCTTGTTGCAAGCGCAGTAATAGCACAGCGACTCGCAAAACGGAATGTGCACATACAGGGACAAGGGCAAGGCCTTGGCCACCGAGCCTGATCGGCGCTGCTCCAACGCCAGGACATAGTCCTCCTGTCCGAACGCTTCAACAAAACGGTCAGCTGTCGGATAGGAGGTATAGCGGGGCCCCGGCACGTCGAAACGGCGCAGGAGATCGGGCGAAACAGCGGTCATGGGGGAGTATCCTTGCGTACACCCTGACTGTGCCGTACCCTCCGGAACATGTCCTTGACCTGCATCAAGTGATCGAACGGGCCGACCGGCGACAATTTGATGCATGTCAGTCGCTCAGGCGCCCCGCAAGGCCTCACCGGCTTTTCGTATCGTGTGCAAGATGCGCGACACCCACCTTTAGCCCATGTGCCTATGAACCCGCTCACCATCAAAGTCGCCTGCTCCAACTGCAACCTGCGCGAGCTGTGCATGCCCGTGGGTCTGAACGAAGAGCAGCTACAGCGCATCGATGAAGTCGTTGCGGTCCGCCGCAAGATCAAGCGCGGTGGCACGCTGTTCCGCAACGGCGAATCCTTCACTTCTCTCTACGCTATCCGCACGGGTTTTTTCAAGACCTGCGTGGCCACCGAAGACGGCCGCGACCAGGTCACGGGCTTCCAGATGGCGGGCGAAATCATTGGCCTCGATGGCATCGTGAATGACCACCACACCTGTGATGCGGTGGCCCTGGAAGACGCCGAAGTCTGTGTGATGCCGTTTGACCGCATCGAAGAACTCTCACGCGAAGTCACGGCCCTACAGCACCATGTGCACAAGATCATGAGCCGCGAGATCGTGCGCGAACACGGCGTGATGCTGCTACTGGGCAGCATGCGTGCCGAAGAGCGCCTGGCAGCCTTCCTGCTGAACCTGGTGCAGCGCCTGCATGCACGTGGGTTCTCGCAGTCCGAGCTGGTGCTGCGCATGACACGCGAAGAGATCGGCAGCTACCTGGGCCTGAAGCTCGAAACCGTGAGCCGCACGTTCTCCAAGTTCGTGGAAGAAGGCATTGTGGAAGTGAAACAGCGCCATGTGCGCATCCTGGACACCGATGCCCTCAAGCGCATCGTGAACAGCCAGCAGGCCTGCCACTGACCTTCAGGCTGAGCGACCACCGGGCAGCAGGGCACAACCCCACCTGCAGCCAGCCACGCCTTTACAGCATCAAAGGCGGCCCCCGCCCATCATGAACAAGACGGCGTCTTGCGGCAGTCGTCAGGCCGTTCGCCATCGGGCACTGGGCAGCGGTTCATCTCAAAGGGCGACATGGCCAGCAGCGTGGTCAGGGCACTGGAGACCATCGTGACGATCCAGAACGCGAAAAACGCCAGGGTATAGACGCCCTGCCGCGACAGCGCCAAGGGCTGCCCGAACCAGTGCAGGTCCTGCGGATCGACCATGGCAAAAACGAGTATTTCGAGCACGCCTGCCATCAAAAAGGCGGGCCATGCAATCCACATCAGGCGTTGCGTCCACATATCAGTCCTGTCTCCTGGGGCTGCGCACCACACGGTGGCACAGCCGGGGTGGTTCTTCTTTCAACGTGGCTGGTCTTGCACCGGTGTCGCCGCATGGTTGCGCCCCTTCATGGCGGGTGCCAGGCTCTTTTCAGGCGCCTCCAGCGTTTTATTGATCTCAACGCCCTGGCGGTAGTAGTCCTCCGCAATCACGGGGTCGGGCCGCGAAACCGCAAGCCACAGGGTGACAAAACCCGCAACGATCACAATGGCCGGTCCGGCAATCACCAGCCAGACATGGCCGAATTTCCACCAGGGCGCTGCCGCAGTGGTATCAATGGCGGGGTTTGAAGGCATGGCGCTTACTCCTCAACAATCATTTCGGTCAACACAAGGCCACGCATGGCCTTGCACAAAGGTACCGCTCAGCGCGGCACCAGAAACACAGATTTTTCCGTGACATGGGCGGCGGCTCCCACGGACTCCACATCAAAATGAACAGCGTGGGAGCCAGGTGTTGCCGAACCATACGGTATCTGCAAACGCACAGCCACCCAGCGCGATTCGGCGGCCCCGATAGCTACCTCGGCTTCTGAGGACACCTCCAGCCCCTCCAGGCCGCGTGCGCTGATGCGGTAGCGCTGCTCGCCCTCCGTCGCATTCATGATTTGCAGGCGGTAGATGTTCTCCAGCTTGCCCCCTGCCACGATGCGCGAAAGCGCCGCGCGGTCCCGCACCACATCCACCTTGAGCGGGGTGCGCACCACCAGGCTGGCCAGCATGGCCACACACAGGCCCACCAACACCGCGCTGTAGATCAGCACGCGGGGGCGCAACACACGCCGCAGCATCTGCGATTGGGTCCAGCGCTTGGCCACGCCGTTCTGGGTGGAATAGCGGATCAGCCCTCGGGGGTACTGCATCTTGTCCATCACCGTATTGCAGGCATCCACACACAGGCCGCAGCCAATGCACTCGTACTGCAGGCCCTTGCGGATGTCGATGCCCACGGGGCACACCTGCACACACAGCGAGCAGTCAATGCAGTCCCCCAGCCCCTGGGCCTTGTAGTCGATGTTCTTCTTGCGCGGGCCGCGCTGCTCGCCCCGCTCGGGGTCATAGGTAACGATCAGCGTGTCCTTGTCGAACATCGCGCTCTGAAAACGCGCATACGGGCACATGTACTTGCAGACCTGCTCGCGCATGAAACCCGCATTGCCATAAGTAGCAAAGCCGTAGAACAACACCCAGAAAATCTGCCAGCCACCCTGCAGCGCCAGCAGCTCGCTGCCGAGCTCGCGGACAGGCACAAAATAGCCGACGAAGGTGAAGCCGGTCCACAAGGCCACGGCAATCCACACGACCTGCTTGAAGAACTTCTTGCGGACTTTCTCGAAGCTCCAGGGGCCGTTGTCCAGCCGCAGCCGGGCACTGCGGTCACCCTCGATCTTGTGCTCGATCCACATGAACATCTCGGTGTAGACCGTCTGCGGACAGGCAAAACCACACCACAGCCGCCCCGCCACCGCCGTGAACAAAAACAGCGACAGCGCCGAGATGATCAGCAGCCCCGTGAGATAGATGAAGTCCTGCGGGTACAGCACCAAACCGAAGATGTAAAAGCGGCGAGCCCCCAGGTCGAACAGCACCATCTGGCGCTGACCCCATTCAAACCACGGCAGCCCATAAAACACAAGCTGCGTGAGAAACACCATGCCCCAGCGCCAGCGTGCAAACAGGCCGCTGATGGAGCGCGGATAAATCTTCTTCTGCGCTTCATACAGAGAGACGATTTCGCCCGCAGAAGACGCATCGGGCGCGACAGGCGCAATGGGAATGACCTTGCGAGCAGGCTCGCTGGGGGGCTTCATGGTGTCGCTCTACTCACGGTAGGTACTCAAAGGGAACCGGGCGGCAGCAACAGGTGCCTGCCGCCCGACAGGCTCAGCGTGCTGCAGCCGCTGGCTTGCTGTTCGACAGACCCCAGACATAGGCAGACAGCACGCCGATCTGGGCTTCCGTCAGCTTGTCAGCCTGCGCCGGCATCTGGTTGACCTTGCCGTTGTTGATCATGGCCGTGATGGCGGCCTCACCCCAGCCATGCAGCCAGATGTCGTCCGTGAGATTGGGAGCGCCCAGGGCCTGGTTGCCCTTGCCGTCCATGCCGTGGCAGGCAGCGCACGCGGTGAACTTGGACTTGCCCAGCGAAGCGCGCAGCGAGTCGTGCGGGCTGCCCGACAGGCTCAGCACATAGTGGGACAGGTTGCGCACATCGTCTGGTGTGCCCACCGCCGCAGCCATGGGGGGCATGTTGCCGATGCGCCCCTTCTCCAGGGTTTCACGGATCTTGTCGGGGGCGCCACCGTGCAGCCAGTCGCCATCCGCCAGATTCGGGAAGCCCTTGCTGCCGCGCGCGTCCGAGCCATGGCACTGTGCGCAGTTGTTCATGAACAGGCGCTCGCCAATGGCATGGGCTTGCGGGTCAGCAGCCACGTCCTCAGGCTTCATGGATGCAAAACGTGCGTACAGCGGCTCCAGCTCGGCCTTGGCCTTGGCCATTTCGGCCTCGTACTCACCCTTTTGTGTCCAGTTCAGCTTGCCCTCGAAACTACCAAGGCCGGGGTATGCAGCCAAATAGCCGAATCCGAAGATGATGGTGATGACAAACAGCCACACCCACCAGCGTGGCAGGGGGTTGTTCATTTCAACCAGGTCCTCGTCCCAGACATGGCCGGTGGTGTTGTCGGCCGTGGCCATAACCTTCTTGCGGCCTGCCATCCACAGCAGAATGCCGCAGGCGATGATGCCGACCAGTGTCAGCGCGGTCACAAAGACCGACCAGAAATTGCTGGTGAAGTCACTCATGGGGTGTTCTCGTTCTGGTAAGGGTCAATCTTGCTCGAAGGGCAACAGCGCTGCCTCGTCAAACCGGGACTTGTTGCGGCCCCTGTAGGCCCAGACCCAAATGCCAATAAAGCAGGCCATCGATGCCAGGGTGGCGACGATGCGCATGGTCGTGATGTCCATGGCGAATCTCCTTTACTTGAGCGCGCGGCCCATGACTTGCAGGTAGGCGACAAGGGCATCCATCTCGGTCTTGCCCTTCACCTCGGCGGCGGAGGCGGCGATTTGCTCGTCGGTGTAAGGCACGCCCACGGTGCGCAGCGCCTTCATGCGGGGTGCAACGCTGGCCGGGTCCACCACGCTCTTTTCCAGCCAGGGGTAGGCGGGCATGTTGGACTCGGGCACCACATCACGCGGGTTGTTCAGGTGGATGCGATGCCATTCATCGCTGTACTTGCCACCCACGCGGTGCAGATCGGGACCCGTGCGCTTGCTACCCCACTGGAAGGGGTGGTCGTACACGAACTCGCCGGCGACCGAGTAGTGGCCGTAGCGCAGCGTCTCGGCGCGGAAGGGGCGGATCATCTGCGAGTGGCAGTTGTAGCAACCCTCACGGATGTACACGTCACGGCCGACCAGTTGTGTCGCGGTGTAGGGCTCCACGCCCTTGACCGCCTCGGTGGTGGACTTCTGGAAGAACAGGGGCACGATCTCCACCAGGCCGCCAATGGCAATCACCAGCAGGATCAGCACGATCATGAGGAAGTTGTTGGTCTCGACTTTCTCGTGGGAAAAGCCGGTCGAAGAAGATGTGTTTTTATTGGACATGAGTGAACTCCTTCGGACTCAGGCGTGCGCCGCATTCACGGCAGGAATAGCCACCTTGACCGAACGGCCGGAGATCGCTGTCAGCCACACGTTCCAGGCCATGACGACCATGCCCCCCAAATACAGCAGGCCACCCGCCACACGGATCACATAGAAGGGATAGGTCGCCTTCACGCTCTCCACAAAGGTATACGTGAGCGTGCCGTCTGGGTTGATGGCGCGCCACATCAGGCCTTGCATCACACCGGCAATCCACATGGCGGCGATGTACAGCACGATGCCGATGGTGGCCATCCAGAAATGCAGCTCAATCGCCTTGATGGAATGCATCTTCTCGCGACCGAACAGGCGGGGCACCAAGTAGTACAGCGAGCCCATGGAGATCAGCCCCACCCAGCCCAGAGCGCCGGAATGCACGTGGCCCACGGTCCAGTCGGTGTAGTGGCTCAGGGCGTTGACGGTCTTGATGGACATCATCGGGCCCTCGAACGTGGACATGCCGTAGAACGACAGCGACACGATCAGGAAGCGCAGGATGGGGTCGTCACGCAGCTTGTGCCATGCGCCCGACAGGGTCATGATGCCGTTGATCATCCCGCCCCAGCTGGGGGCCAGCAGGATCAGCGAGAACACCATGCCCACCGATTGCGTCCAGTCAGGCAGCGCGGTGTAGTGCAGATGGTGGGGGCCAGCCCACATGTAGGTGAAGATCAGCGCCCAGAAGTGGACGATGGACAGGCGGTAGCTATACACCGGACGGCCAGCCTGCTTGGGGATGAAGTAGTACATCATCCCGAGGAAGCCGGCGGTCAGGAAGAAACCCACGGCATTGTGGCCATACCACCACTGCACCATGGCGTCCTGCACACCGGCGTAGGCCGAGTAGCTCTTCATGAAGCCTGCGGGAATCGCCGCGCTGTTCACCAGGTGGAGCAAGGCCACCGCCAGGATGAATGCACCGAAGAACCAGTTGGCCACATAGATGTGCTTGACCTTGCGCACACCGATGGTCCCGAAAAACACAATGGCGTAAGACACCCAGACCAGCGTGATCAGGATGTCAATGGGCCATTCGAGTTCGGCGTATTCCTTGCCGGAGGTGTAGCCCAAAGGCAGGCTGACAACCGCCGACAGGATCACCAGCTGCCAGCCCCAGAAGGTAAAGGCGGCCAGTGGCCCGGCAAACAACCGGACCTGGCTGGTGCGCTGCACCACGTAGTAGCTGGTGGCAAACAGTGCACAGCCACCAAACGCAAAAATCACCGCGTTGGTGTGCAAGGGGCGCAAGCGCCCGTAGCTGAGCCAGGGAATGCCAAAGTTGAGTTCAGGCCAGGCAAGCTGGGCGGCGATGATGACGCCCACCAGCATGCCAACCACCCCCCATACCACGGCCATGATAGAAAACTGCCGCACCACCGTATCGTTGTAGTGCGCAGTCATTGTTTTTGGAGAATCCATCGGGCACCTCTTTGTATTGCAGTAAGAGTTTGTTGCAGTCGGGTCAGTTGGGCATTGACACAAGTCAACCGTCTCGGAGAATGCGCTCGCCCTCTTGTTCCACGCTCTCGAACTGGCCGTGGTAAACAGCCCACCACAGCCCCCCCAGAATCAAAAGCACCAGCAGCACGGACAGCGGAATCAGGAGATAAAGGATGTCCATCAGACGGGCTCCAGGGTTGACTTCGAGAGATTGAGGGGCGGTTGCGCCGCATTGCTGGCCGCCGGGGCGGGCGCCTCGGGCAAAGCGCCCTGCGCCAACCGATCCACCCGGTCCACCCGATGCGCCCCGGGCAATGCCGGCAGGTCGCGCGCCAGGCGTGCCGCGTTGAGCACCACCAGCAACGAACTCAGCGCCATGCCCAGCCCTGCCAGCCAGGCAGGCATCCAGCCCACCACCGCCAGCGGCACACACAACGCGTTGTAGCCCGCAGCCCACCACAGGTTCTGGCGCACCACACGCAGCGTGCGGCGCGCCAGCAGCACCGTCTGCGGCACCAGCACCAGGCTGTCGCCCAGCACCACAAAGTCCGCCCGCGACTGCGCCAGCGGCACCGCGCGGCCAAACGCAAACGACACATGGGCACCGGCCAGCACCGGGCCGTCGTTAAGGCCATCGCCCACCATCGCCACCTGGAGCCCCTGCGCCTGCAAGGCCTGCAGCGCGGCCAGCTTGCCCTGGGGCGCGCATTCGCCCTGCGCTTGTGCAATGCCCGCCTGCGCGGCCACGCGCTGCACCGCCCCCAGGCGGTCACCGGACAGCAGTTGAACCGCCACCCCAGCGTGCTGCAGTGCGGCCACCACGGCAGGGGCTTCGGTGCGAAGATCCTCCACCAGATCCAGTCGCGCCAGCTCCACCACCACACCCTCAGGCCCTTGGGCTGACAGCACCACCTGCAGCGCAGCGCTGCCACCCTGGGGTACAACACCCGCATGGCGGGCGGAGCCCAACCAAACCTTGCGCTCGGGCTCGGCGCCAGTGTTGTCGGTCACCATGGCAGTCAGCCCCAGGCCCGCCTCTTCCTGCAGGTTGGCCACGCCCCACCGTCCCTGCGGGGCACCCGCCAACGCCGCCGCTGCAGCCACCGCACGCGATGCGGGGTGCATGGAGTGGCGCGCCAGGGCCGCCGCCAGGGCCAAGGCGTCATCGGCGTTGCCAGCCGCCAGGGTGTGCACGGCCTGCAAGGCCATGCCGTCGCGGGTCAACGTTCCTGTCTTGTCAAACACCATGGTGTCCACATGGGCCAGCGCCTCCAGCCCTTGCAGGTTTCGCACCAGCACACCATGGCGCGCCAGCGTGCCCGCCGCCGTGAGCATGGCCACGGGCGTGGCCAATGACAGCGCACACGGGCAGGTCACGATCAGCACAGCCACGGCCACCATGAGCGCGTGCCCCGGATCGGAGGGCCACCAGTAGGCCGCGGCCAGCAACGCCGCCAGCAGCACCGCCACCAGGAACGGCCGCGCAATGCGATCAGCCAACTGGGCCAACCGGGGCTTTTGCAGCGACGCGCTTTCCATCAAGGCCACAATCTGCGCAAAACGTGTCTTCCCGCCCGTGCCCTCCACCAACACTTCAACCGGCGACTGCAGGTTGTAGCTGCCCGCCGTCACGGTGCTGCCCAGGGGGCGTGCCACGGGCGTGGATTCACCGGTCAGCAGCGCCTCATCGGCATGCGTGCTGCCCGCCGTGATGCACCCGTCGGCCGGAAACGCCTCGCCCGGCAACACCCGGATCGTGTCGCCAGCGACCAGGCGGCGAGTGGCCACGCGGGTGAAGCCACCACTGGCATCGCGCCGCTCCACGCTGTCGGGCAGGCGGTTCATCACCGCCTCCAGTGCGCCCGCCGTGCGATCTCGCAGGCGCAGCTCCAGCCAGCGGCCGGTGAGCAGGAAGAAAACGAACATGGTCAAGGAGTCGTAGTACACCTCCTTGCCAAAAATGCCGCTCGGGTCAAACGTACCCGCAGTGCTGACCACAAAGGTGATGGCCATGCCCAGCGCCACGGGCAGGTCCATACTGACGCGGCTCAGGCGCACATCGCGCAGCGCACTGGCAAAAAAAGGACCACAAGAAAACACCACCATGGGCAGCGTGATGACCCAGGAGGCCCAGCGCAGCAGCTGCTCCATCTCGCCCGTCAGGTCGCCGGGCTGGGCCACATAGGCGGGCCATGCATACATCATTACCTGCATCATGCAAAAGCCAGCCACCAGCCAGCGCCACAACGCCCGGCGGTTTTCACGCAGGCGCTGCCCGCGTGCAAAGGCATCCATGGCAGGCATGGCGCGGTAGCCAGCGTTCTGCACCGCCTTCATCCACTGCGATGGCAGCACCTGGCCGGGCTGCCACACCACGCGGGCTCGGCGAGTGGCGGCACTCACATCGGCCTGCAGCACACCCGGCACGGCGCGCAGCGCATCTTCAATGGTGAGGGCGCATGCGGCGCAATGCATGCCCTCGAGCACCACCTGCGAATCCCAGGTGGTAGATTTGGGTCCATCCTGGCCCGCTTCGGCCGCATGGGCCGGCAGGGGGTTCCCGGCCGGGGTGCAGGGGCGGCCAAACGCCAGCCATTCCTGCGGGTCGTCCAGCAACTGGGTGGGCGCGGCGGGCGATGAGTCCGCCATGCCGTCAGGCAGATGCGCCGGGGATGAGGCCGGCGCACCGGGTCGAAACATTGACATGGTTCAAGCCTATCGTTGGGCCATGACAGGTACATTGACCTGCATCAAGTCCCGGAACATGATTCATCCTAAGCTTGATCCATCGTTTTGAGGAGACCTTTATGTACAAACGCATCCTGATTGCAACGGACGGTTCGGCACTGTCGGACAAAGCGGTGGAACATGGCCTGGCCCTGGCCGTGCTGGCGGGCGCTAACGTGGTGGCACTCAAGGTCGTGCCGCGCTACCCGCGCAGCTACTTTGAAGGCGGCATGCCCGTGGACGTGAACGACGTCAAGCGCATCGAAACCCAATGGGGCGACGCTGCCCAGGCCATGGTCGACGGCGTGAAGGCCCAGGGCGCCGCGCAGGGCGTGACAGTAAAACCCGTCATCGCCAAATCCGACCTGGTGGCCGAGGCTGTGATCTCAGCCGCCAAAAAGCACAAGTGCGACCTGATCGTGATGGCATCACACGGCCGCAAGGGCCTCAAGCGCCTGCTGCTGGGCAGCGAAACCCAGCATGTACTCACACACTCGCACATCCCTGTGCTGGTGCTGCGTTAAAAGAAAATCGGCACTACCGCGCATCCACAAAGCGCCAATAGCTATCAAAATATGAGCAAAACAAATGGGGCCGTACAGGCCCCATTGTTTTACTCATCCCGCTCACTCACGGTGTGGCAGGCAGCTGCCGGCCATCACGCAAACAAGCCCTTGTGCTGCTCGCGCAGCAGGTTTTTCTGCACCTTGCCCATGGTGTTGCGGGGCAGCTCGGGCACCACAAAACACTTCTTCGGGATCTTGAAGTTGGCGAGCTGCGACTTGAGCCCCGCCACGATGGCCTCGGGGTTGAGCTGGGCGCCGGGCTTGGCAATCACCACGGCCACGCCCACCTCGCCAAAGTCGGGGTGGGGCACGCCCACCAGCGCACTTTCGGCCACGCCGGGCATGTCGTTGATGTAGCCCTCGATCTCGGCCGGGTAGACGTTGTAGCCGCCGCTGATGATGAGGTCCTTGCTGCGGCCCACGATGCTCACGTAGTCGCGCGCGTCCACCTTGCCCACGTCGCCGGTCTTGAACCAGCCGTCTTGCGTGAACTCTTCGGCCGTCTTCTCGGGCATGCGCCAGTAGCCCTTGAAGACGTTGGGCCCCTTGACCTGGATAGCGCCGATCTCACCCACGGGCAACGGCTTGTTGGCGTCGTCCACCACCCGCAGGCCCACGCCGGGCAGCGGGAAGCCCACCGTGGCACCGCGCCGCTCGGTCTGGCCCGCATGGCGCTTGTCGGCGGCATAGGGGTTGGAGGTGAGCATGATGGTCTCGCTCATGCCATAGCGCTCCAGGATGGTGTGGCCGGTGCGCTGCTGCCATTCGGTGAAGGTTTCGATGAGCAGCGGCGCCGAGCCCGCGACGAACAGGCGCATGTTTTGGGTGGCCTCCTTGTTCAAACCCGCTTCGGCCAGCAAGCGCACATAGAGCGTGGGCACACCCATGAAAACGGTGGCACGCGGCATGGCGGCCAGCACGGCCTTGGGGTCGAACTTGCTGAACCAGACCATCTTGCTGCCGTTGATGAGCGCACCATGGATGGCCACGAACAGGCCATGCACGTGGAAGATGGGCAGTGCGTGGATCAGCACGTCGCCATCCTTCCACCCCCAGTAGTCCTTCAAGGTCACGGCATTGCTGAGCATGTTGCCGTGCGTCAGCATCGCGCCCTTGCTGCGGCCCGTGGTGCCGCTGGTGTACAGGATGGCGGCCAGATCATCGGCCGAGCGCGGCACAGGCGTGTGCGTGTCGCCGTGGTGTGCGGCGCGGTCCAGCAGGCTGCCGGTGCGGTCATCACCCAGCGTGAACACATGCTGCGTGCCCAGGGTGAAGGCAATTTTGCTCACCCAGCCGAAGTTGCCCGGCGTACACACCACCACGGCGGGTTCGGCGTTGCCGATGAAGTATTCGATCTCGGCGCTCTGGTAGGCGGTGTTGAGCGGCAAGAACACGTAGCCCGCGCGCAGCGTGGCCAGGTACAACACCATGGCCTCGACCGATTTTTCGACCTGCACGGCCACGCGGCTGCCTTCGGGCAGCTTCAGCGATACCAGCAGATTGGCCATGCGCGCGCTGGCGCGGTCCAGATCGCCCCATGTGTAGAACAGCGGCGTGCCGTCGCTCGCCGTGGTCTCCACGGCAGTGCTGGCAAGGTCGACAGGAAAAGCGGCGCGCAGGGCGCTGAAGAGGTTGTGTTGGCTCATGGCTTGGGCTTTGCTTGTGGGCAAGGGTGGCAGATAGCAGATAGCAGATGGCTGGTGGCAAAAATTCGGTGGGGGAGGCTGGCGCGGTCGGCACCCATCAAAACGTGGGCGGGCGTTTGTCCAGAAACGCGGCGATGCCCTCCCGGTGCTCGGCACTGTCGGCATAGGCATACGGGTCGGGCGTGCCATTTACTATGCTTTCGATAGCTGAAAACTCTTTACTGGAGCGAGCAGAAGGCATTTTTAGCATACGAAATGTCTGCTTGTTCATGCGGGCGGCCTGGGGCGCCAGCGTGGCCACCCGCAACGCGCTGCCCAGGGCTTCGGTAGCCACCATGTCATCGGCCACCACGCGGCTCAGAAAACCACGCGCCAGCATGTCGGGGGCAGCAAAGGTGGCGGCCTCCAGCAGCATCTGGCGCGCGGTGACCTCGCCCACGGCGCCAGCCACTAGCTGCGCCTCGCGCGGTGCCATGGGGAACCCAAGCTTGGCAATGGGCGCGCCAAAACGGGCGGTATTGCCCGCGATGCGGATGTCGCAGCAACTGGCCATCTCAACCCCGGCGCCCATGCAGGCACCACTGATGCTGGCCACGATGGGCACGTCGCAGGCCAGCATGGCGCTGAGCCCGCCCCACACGTCGTTCTCATGAAAGTCGCGCAGGGCGGCAGCATCAAAGCGGAAGCCGGGGTATTCCGAAATGTCCCCCCCCGCGCAGAACGCCCCGCCATCGCCTTCAATCAGCACGCAGCGCGCTTCCACATTGCGCTGAATGCTCTCAAAAATAGAGCACAACTGCCGCCACATGGGCCGCGACATGGCATTCAGCCGCCCGGTGTGGCGCAGGGTGACATGCACCACGCCGCGCTCACCGGTCTTCATCAACACTTCACCCGACATTTTGGTTTGCATCCATTGCGTTGTGCACATCCCTCAACCCGTAAAACCCGCACTGCGCCATCGCCAGTGCCACCGTGGAGCTGGCTTCGCCAGGCCACGGGTGGCGTCCCCCTTCAGAGGGGTGGCGCGAAGCGCCTCAGGGGGTTAGTCAAGTTTCGCCCCAGACGCCTTCACCACCGCCGCCCAGCGCTTGACTTCGCTGCTCACCATGCCCGCAAACTGCTGCTGGGTCATGCCGCCGTAGTCCGCCCCGTTGTTGGCCCAGATCGCCTTGAGTTCATCGGCTGCCCCCAGCTTGCGCACCTCGTCCACGATGCGCGCCTGCACGTCGGCGGGTGTGCCCTTGGGCGCCCACAGGCCGTACCAGGTGGTCACGGTGTAGTCTGGCAAACCCACTTCGGCGGCACAGGGCACATCGGGGAAGGCCGCATTGCGCTTGGCGCCCGACACCATGAGCGCCTTGATGCGCCCGGCCTTGATGTGGGCCGACGATGAACCCAGGCCATCGAACATCATGTCCACCTGGCCACCAATCAGGTCCTGCAGCGCAGGGCCCGCGCCCCGGTAGGGGATGTGGGTGATGAAGGTGTTGGTCTGCTGCTTGAACAGCTCGCCCGCCAGGTGGTGCGAGGTGCCTGCGCCGGCCGAGCCATAGTTGAGCTTGGCGGGGTTGCGCCTGACGTAGTCCATGAACTGCTGGAAGTTGTTCACGGGCACGGCCTTGGGGTTGACCACCACCACCTGGGGCACGTTGGCCAGCAGGAACAGCGGCACAAAGTCCTTCTCGATGTCGTAGTCGAGCTTGGGGTACATCGATGGCGCAATGGCGTGGTGCACGGCGCCCATGAACAGCGTGTAGCCATCGGGAGCCGCCTTGGAGGCGAAGCTGGCTCCCACGGTGCCACCGGCGCCGCCCCGGTTGTCGATCACCAGGGTCTTGCCCGTGGCCTTGGAAAACTGCGCCGCCAGCGGCCGCGCAAACGCATCGGTGCCGCCACCGGCCGGAAACGGCACCACCAGATTCACCGGCTTGGCGGGCCAGGCCGAGGCCTGCCCCCAGCTGTTGCCACTGGCCAGGCCCAGGCCTGCGGCGGCCGCGCCTAGCAGTACATCCCGGCGTTGAATTCGCGATTCGGTCATTGTTTGTCTCCTGTCGTTATAAAAATAGGTGTGGTCCGCCCGGCTCCGCACCGGGCGCCACGGTCAGTCGCGGCAAAGGCTGTCGATGTCCCCCGACACAGGCACCTTGCCCTGCGCGAGCAAGCTGCGGTGCTTGTCGATGCGCTTGAGGTCGTATAGGTAGTTCACCATGAGCCCATACGATTGTTTCAAGCCCTTGGACGAGGGGTCGCCCGCCCAGTTAAGGCGCTCGACCCGCGCGCCGTTGCCCAGATGGAAGCGCGCCACCGGGTCCACCGGCTTGCCCTCCAGCAGCTCGCGGCCCAGATAGTACGCTGCGCATTCGAGCAGCATTTGGCGTACCGGCGACTTGGCATCCAGCTCCAGCGCCTTGTCGATGGCGCCCAGCAGGTGGGTGGCCTGCGGCGGCTCAAAACCCACGGCACGGCCCAGCTCAGTGCGGCGCTTGTCGTCCAGGCGCTCCAGCATGGCGCTCGCATGTTTGGAGAGCCAGGCGCGGAAACCCGGGATGGGAGACAGCGTGGCAAAGGTGCGCAGGCGCGGAAACTCGGCCGTGAGCGTCTCCACCACATGCTTGATGAGCGAATCACCAAAGCTCACGCCGCGCAGGCCCGTCTGCGTGTTGCTGATTGAATAGAAGATGGCCGTGGTGGCCCGGGTGATGTCCACCGGCGCGGCGGCTTCGTCCAGCAGCGGCGTGATGCTGGCCGAGATTTTGTCGACCAGCGCCACCTCCACAAAAATCAGCGGCTCGTTGGGCAGGCGGGGGTGGAAGAAGCCGTAGCAACGGCGGTCGCTGTCCAGGCGGTTCTTCAGGTCGGCCCAGCTGCGGATGTCGTGCACCGCTTCGTATTTGATGAGCTTTTCGAGCAGCGACGCGGGCGAATCCCACGACAGGCGGCGCAGCTCCAGAAAGGCCACATCGAACCAGGTCGAGAACAGGTGCTCCAGCTCGGCATC
>JADMJR010000232.1 GCA_018780365.1 Acidovorax sp.
ACAAGCCTGCGATAATTTTGGGTTTCCCTGAATGTGTTCAGGGTGATTTGACCCGGCGCGCCGTTATTTCTGCCCCGTGGATCTGCCGCCAAAGTCCTGTTGTACAGGGCGTGGCTGCGCAGATTGCAGGGGGTTCAAGAGCAGCAGTCCGGAACTGAACCTCAAGGAATAGCACCATGAAACGTACTTATCAGCCCTCCAAGACGCGCCGCGCGCGCACCCACGGTTTCCTCGTCCGCATGAAGACCCGCGGCGGCCGTGCCGTTATCAACGCACGCCGCGCCAAGGGCCGCAAGCGCCTGGCCGTCTAAGGCCGTTACGGTCTACGGCCTGCTCCCCGGTTTGTACCGTCAGGGTCGAAACGGGGTGCTTGCATGCAACGGCTGAAAACCCGTCCGCAGTTCCAGGCCGCCATGGCGGGGGGCACTGTCTCCCGCACAGCGCATTTTGCGCTGCACCGTCTGGTGCTGGGCGCCGATGGCAGCACCACCGCTGCCATGCCAGCCAATGTTGCACCCACAGGGCCCGGTTCCTTGCCGCCAACGCAAGGGCCGCAGGCCCTGTTTGCCGTGCCTGACGTCTGGCTGGGTGCCATGGTGCCCAAGCGCTGGGCGCGGCGCGCGGTGACGCGCAACACCATCAAGCGGCAGATTTATACCGTGGGCGCCACGTTTGAGGCGCGGCTGCCGCAGGCCGCCCATGTGGTGCGCCTGCGCACGGCCTTTGACCGCAAACAGTTCCTCAGTGCCACGTCTGACCAGCTCAAGCTGGCGGTGCGTGCGGAGCTGCTGCAGTTGTTCGGCCATGCCGCGCGGCGTACCGGTGGTGTGGCCGCAGCGCCTGCACCGCAGGTGCCCGTGCCCGTGCACGAGGTTGCACCATGATGCAACGGCTGCTGATCGGTGTGGTCAAGGGCTACCGGCTGTTTCTCAGTCCCTGGCTGGGCTCGGCCTGCCGGTTTGAGCCGACCTGCTCGGTCTACTCGCTGCAGGTGCTGGAACAGCATGGCGCGGCAGCTGGCAGCTATCTCACGGTGCGCAGGCTGGTACGCTGCCACCCCTGGTGTGACGGGGGCCATGACCCGGTCCCGCAACAATTGCCGCGCAGCATGCGGCTTTTCTCGCGGTTTTCCCATTCCACCAACCAACCATCCTCACCAAAGAAGTCTTCATGAACGACATTCGCCGCACCATCCTGTGGGTGATTTTTGGCTTTTCCATGGTTCTGCTGTGGGACAAGTGGCAACTGCACAATGGCAACAAGGCCACGTTTTTCCCCACCACCCCGGCCGTGACCGCCCCAGCGGCTGCGGGCACAGCGTCCGGTGCCACGGGTGCGGCCAGTGTTCCTGCTTCCACGGCGCCCGTGGCGGCTGCGGCGCAAGGCGCCTCGGCCGTTCCGGGCCAGCCGGCCCCGGCCACAGCACCCGCCGCCGTGCGTGAGCGCCTGGAGGTCAAGACCGACCTGTACCGCCTCACCTTCGACAGCGAGGGAGGTTCGCTCACCCATGCCGAGTTGCTGCAGCATGCCGACATGACCGACAAGACGCGCAACTTCCTGTTGCTCGACGAGAGCGCGCAGCGCGTCTATGTGGCGCAGACGGGCCTGATCGGTGGCAGCTTCCCCACGCACAAGACCGTGATGACGGCCGTGCCCGGCCCGCGCGAGCTCAAGGATGGCCAGGACGAGCTGAGCATCCGCTTCGAGTCGCCCAGCCAGGGCGGCGTGAAGCTGGTCAAGACCTGGACCATCAAGCGCGGCGCCTATGACATCGCCGCCAAGCACGAGGTGGTCAACACCGGCAGCACGGCCGTGTCGCCCCAGCTGTATCTGCAGTTGGTGCGCGACGGCAACAAGCCGCCCGGTGAGTCGTCGTTCTATTCCACCTTCACCGGTCCTGCGGTCTTCACCGAAGCCAAGAAGTACCAGAAGGTCGAGTTCAAGGACATTGAAAACGGCAAGGTCGATATCCCCAAGGATTCGCCCAACGGCTACGTGGCCATGGTGCAGCATTACTTCGCCACGGCCTGGCTGCTGGCCGATGGCGTGCAGCGCGAGCCCTTCACCCGCAAGGTCGACACCAACCTGTACTCCGTGGGCATGCTGACTGCGCTGGGCGCCATCGAGCCCGGCCAATCGAAGACGGTCGATGCACGCCTGTTTGCCGGCCCGCAGGTCGAAACGATGATGGAAAAGCTGTACCCCGGCCTGGAACTGGTCAAGGACTACGGCTGGCTCACCATCCTTTCCAAGCCGCTGTACTGGCTGCTGGACCAGCTGCACAAGCTCTTGAACAACTGGGGCTGGTCCATCGTGGCCCTGGTGCTGCTGCTCAAGATCGCGTTCTACTGGCTCAACGCCAAGGCCTACGCCAGCATGGCCAAGATGAAGGCCATCAACCCCAAGATCATGGAGATGCGCGAGCGCCTGAAGGACAAGCCGCAGCAGATGCAGCAGGAGATGATGCGCATCTACCGCGAGGAAAAGGTCAACCCCATGGGTGGCTGCTTCCCCATCATGATCCAGATCCCCGTGTTCATTGCGCTCTACTGGGTGCTGCTGTCCAGCGTGGAAATGCGCAACGCGCCCTGGATCGGCTGGATCCACGACCTCTCCACGCCTGACCCGTTCTTCATCCTGCCCTTGCTGATGACGGCCAGCTCGCTGCTGCAGACAGCCCTGAACCCCGCGCCGCCAGACCCGATGCAGGCCAAGATGATGTGGTTCATGCCGCTGATCTTCAGCGTGATGTTCTTCTTCTTCCCGGCCGGCCTGGTGCTGTACTGGCTGACCAACAACATCCTGTCGATTGCACAGCAGTGGCTCATCAACACCCGCATGGGCGTGCCACCGCAGTTCAATCTGCCCAGTTTCAAGTGATGCCGCAGCGGCAACGCTGACATCACCGAACTGACCCCCGAAAGGCCGCGCAAGCGGCCTTTTTTCTGACCACCTTGTAAAGTCCTTGCCCATGCTTGCCCGTCACCATGACCCCATCGTCGCCATCGCCACCGCCCCGGGGCGCGGGGCCGTTGGCATCGTGCGTGTGTCGGGGCGCGGGCTGGACGCGCTGGTGATGGCCCTGTGCGGCCGTGTTCTCAAGCCCCGCGAGGCGACCTACCTGCCGTTTCGGGATGCGCAGGGGCAGGCCATCGACCAGGGATTGGCGCTGTACTTTCCTGGCCCACACAGCTACACCGGTGAAGATGTGCTGGAGCTGCAGGCCCACGGCGGCCCCGTGGTGCTGCAGCTGCTGCTGGCGCGCTGCCTGGAGGCCGGCGCCACCGCCCATCCCACCACGGGCCAGGCCAGCCTGCCCGGCCTGCGCGTGGCCCAGCCGGGCGAGTTCACCGAACGCGCCTTCCTGAACGACAAGATCGACCTGGCCCAGGCCGAGGCCATTGCCGACCTGATCGACGCCAGCACCGAGGCCGCAGCCCGCAGCGCCAGCCGGTCGTTGACCGGCGCCTTCTCGGCCGAGATCCACAGCCTGCGCGACGCGCTGATCCACCTGCGCATGCTGGTGGAGGCCACGCTGGACTTCCCTGAAGAAGAAATTGACTTCCTGCGCAAGGCCGATGCGCACGGGCAGCTATCAAAATTGCAGCAAACGCTGGCCTCCGTGATGCAGCGCGCGCGCCAGGGTGCGCTGCTGCGCGAGGGCATCAAGGTGGTCATTGCCGGCCAGCCCAACGCGGGCAAAAGTTCGCTGCTCAATGCGCTGGCGGGGGCCGAGCTGGCCATCGTCACGCCGATTGCGGGCACGACGCGTGACAAGGTGCAGCAGACCATCCAGATCGAAGGCGTGCCCCTGCACATCATCGACACCGCCGGCCTGCGCGACAGCAACGACGAGGTGGAGCGCATCGGCATCGCCCGCGCCTGGGACGAGATCGCGGGCGCCGACGCCGTGCTGTTCCTGCACGACCTGTCGCGCCAGAATGCTATGGAATACATAGCTGCTGATGCAGATATAGAGCGCGCACTGGCTCAAAAATTGCCCAAAACCATCCCGGTGATCGATGTCTGGAACAAGCTGGACTGCACCGCCGGTGTTGCCGCCCCCTCGGGGCCTGGGGATGTTTCCCGCCCGGCCGTTCACCTGTCGGCACGCACCGGACAGGGGCTCGACGGTCTGCGGCGCATCCTGCTGGAAGTGGCCGGCTGGCAGTCGGCCCCCGAGGGCATCTACATCGCCCGCGCCCGCCATGTCGAGGCGCTGCAGGCCGTGTCGGCCCACCTGCAGGAGGCCGCCGACCAGCTGCAGGCCCAGGGCCCGGCGCTGGATTTGCTGGCCGAGGAACTGCGCCTGGCCCAGAACGCCCTGAGCGCCATCACCGGCGAGTTCAGCTCCGACGATCTGCTGGGCGTCATCTTCTCCAGCTTCTGCATCGGTAAATAGCGACCGTTGGTCGTCTTATGTTGTAAACGGACGTAAACAGCGCTTGTGTCTGATCTGTAACAACGTTACTTTCGGCGGACCATGAATGTTTCCACCACCGCTGCCACCAAGGTCGACCTGAAAGGGTTGCTGGACGCTATTGCGCAAACGACTGCGGACGACAGCATGACCAATCCGTTGTCCCCCGCCCAGTGGGAGGTGCTGTCGTCCTACCTGCTGCCTGTGGTTCTGCCCGCCGGGCAGGTGCTTTTCAGCCAGGGCGCCACGGACCGCACCCTGTACCTGGTGGAGAGTGGCAGCCTCAGCGTGCACTACCAGGACGAAAAAGAGCGCCTGCGCCTGGCCATCGTGGGCGCCGGTTCCGTGGTGGGGGAAGGCGCGTTCTTTTCGCACCGCGCGCGCAGCGCCACCGTGCAGGCCAGCGCGCCTTGCAAGCTGTGGAGCCTGACTGCCATCCGCTTCGCCGAACTGACCAACCGCCAGCCCGCCATTGCCCTGGGTTTGGCGATGGCGGCGGGCGCCGTGTTGGCCAAGCGCCTGGGCAATCGCCGCCGCCGCGTTGCGGCTACCTGACAGGCACCCCGGCGACCGGGGTTTGTGGCCTGTTTCGGGGCCATCGGCGGTGTACAGCGCGTTACACTCGATTTGGATTTTGTCCAGGCACCGTCCGAAGAAAGCAAGCCATGTCCCTGTTCAGCTGGTTCAGCCGTAAACCCGCCCCTCCCAAGCCTCGGCCAGCGGCAGAACCGTCGGGTCTGTTGAACGCCGATGCCACCGTGCCGCTCCACCCAGGCCGCATGGGCAAACCGCTGGTCGAGCCCCAGCCGCCCGACCATGCCGCCAACCGCAAAAACGAGCGCATGGAGCGCCGCGAATTGCTCTACACCGTGGTGCGCGATGCCATGGTGCGCGCCGGGGTGCTGTCGGCCAGCTACAAATTCAAGGTGTTGTCGCTGGACCAGCGCGGCCGCCAGTTCCTGGTGATGATGGACCTGGCGCGCGAATATGGCGGCGAAACCGTGCGCCTGTCCGAGATCGAGGCATTGATCGCCCAGACCGCCAAGACCCGCTACGACATCCTGGTGACCGCCGTGTACTGGCGCATCAACGACCATGTGGCGGTGGGCATTCCCCAGAAGGGCGTAGCGCCCCAGGGCGCGGGGCTGCCCGTGCCGGCGGCGCCCGCTGTGGTCAGGCGCCCTCTTCCGGTGGCCGCGGCCCCCGCGCCGGTGGCTGCACCGGCACCGGTCGTGCCTGTGGCCCCAGCCGCCCCGGTGCGCCCTGTGGCTCCGGTCCTGGCGCCTGCGCCCGCCCGGCCCCCGGTGGCTGCCCCCGTGGGGGAGCAACGCCCGGCCCAGCGTTACGAACCCATCGAAGCCGACGAGGTGGCCGCCTTCAAGCGTGCGCTGGCCAACGCTGCGGGGGCCACGGCGGCTCCGGCGGCGGCGGCCAAGCCGGGTGTGCCCGTGCGGTCCGGGCCGTTGCTGCCCCCGGCACAGCCCACCGGCTTTGAAGACACTGAAATGCCGGGCGCAGACAGCCCGGCCCCCGACCTGAGCAGCACCCAGTACGGCGACCTGCACTGATCCATCGCGCGGCGATGGTGGCAAGCCCTCCCTTGCGGAGGGCTTCGTCTTTTGGGGGGCCGGGGCTTGGCGCAGGGGGTCAGTGCCCCGCGAAGTCCACCAGCGTAAACAGCGGCAGGCCAGATGCGCGCAGGCGCTCAGAGCCGCCCAGCTCGGGCAGGTCCACGATGGCCGCGCCTTCGGTGACCGTGGCGCCCAGCTTTTCCAGGAGTTTCTTGCCGGCCATCATGGTGCCGCCGGTGGCGATGAGGTCGTCGATCAGCAGCACGCGGTCGCCGGCCTTCACGGCATCGGTGTGCAGCTCCACGGTGGCGCTGCCGTACTCCAGCTCGTAGGTCTCCTCCACCGTGGTGAAGGGCAGCTTGCCCTTCTTGCGGATGGGCACGAAGCCCACGTTGAGCTCATAGGCCACCACCGCGCCCAGGATGAAGCCGCGCGCGTCCAGCCCGGCCACCACGTCGGGGCGCAGTGCCTTGTCCATGTAGCGGTGCACAAAGGCGTCGATCAGCACGCGGAACACCTTGGGGTCCTGCAGCAGTGGCGTGATGTCGCGGAACTGCACGCCCGCTGTGGGCCAGTCGGGCACGGTGCGGATGTGCTGGCGAAGGTAGTCGTTGACGCTGAGTGGCTGCATGGGAGGGGCTGTTTTGTGGGGGCCCTGTGAAGGCCGGGGCGCGGTCCGCCCGGGCGGCGGGCTCGCGCGCAAAGTGCAGGAGTGTAAACAGCCAGCCTGGCCCGCCGCTGCCAGCCCCTCAGGGGTCTGCGCCAGCCCCATAATGTTTCACTGTCGTTACACCCACCACGGCACGGCCGGATTTCAGGCGGTGCCCCCTCCACAGAAGATTGGCCCATGCCCATCTCAGTCCTGTTGATCGAAGGCCACCACCACCATGCGCAAGCGGTGGTGGGTGCGCTGGCAGACCCCTGGTCCGGCTGGCGCGTCGATGTATCGGCCTCGCTCGCCGAAGCGCGGGTCGCCCTGGCGCAGCACCGGCCTGACATCGTGCTGGTGGCGCAGAGCACCATGGGGGGCGCGGCCTTCGATCTGTTGCAGCTGCTGGGGGGCGTGCCCGCCATCATCATCGTGCGCATGGGGGCCGAGACACACGCCGCCCAGGCCATGCGGCACGGGTTTGACGATTTCACCGTGCAGGACCCGTCTCTGGACTACCTGCTCACCCTGCCCGCGCAGATCGATGCGGTGCTCGAACGCCACTCCGGCGCCCGGGCCCGGCTGGCGGCCGAGACCATGCTGGCCCGCCAGCACCGGCTGCTGCAGGCGATATCGAGCGCCCAGGCCATGTTCATCGCCAGCTCCGGCCCCCGGGCGGCGTTCGAGGCCCTGCTCGAAGAACTCATGTCCCTGACCCAGAGCGCCTTCGGCCTGGTGGGCCAGGTGCAGCGTGCGGCCGACGGACACCCCTTTTTGCGGGTGCACGCCATGACCGACATCAGCTGGGATGCCGCCTCCCGCGAGCGCTATGCGCAGCACGCCGAGGAAGGCATGGTGTTCGACAACCTGCATTCCCTGGTGGGCGCGGCCCTGGTGTCGGGCGAGCCCGTGGTCAGCAACAATGCCCACCACGACACGCGGAGTGCGGGCACCCCGCAGGGCCACCCCCCCCTGCACACCTACCTGGGGTTGCCCATCCACGCGGCGGGGGAGCTGGTGGCGATGGTGGGCCTGGCCAACCGCCGTGAGGGCTACACACTGGCGGATGTGCAGTTCCTGCAACCCCTGCTCAACACCGTGGGGCAGCTGGAGACCGCGCGCCGCGCCGAGCTGGCCCGCAGCGCGGTCGATGCCGAACTGCTGCGCACCAGCGCCCTGCTGGGCGAAAAAACCCGGGCGCTGGAAGCCACGCTGGCCAACATCTCCCAGGGCATCACCAGCGTGGACGCCGAAGGGCACATCCGGGTCTACAACCGGCGCTACCTGGAGCTGCTCGACCTGCCCGAGGCCTTGCTGGCGACCCAGCCCAAGGTGGAGGAGGTGGTGCGGTTTCAGACCGAACGTGGCGACTTTGGCCCGCAGTTCCAGCTCATCGAGCCCATGGCGCGCAACTATGTGGCGTCGGAGTACGCGGCCCATGGGGGCCACCTGACCATGCCCGACACCTACGTGCGGCGCACGCACAGCGGCCGCTACATCGAGGTGCGCACCCGCGCGCTGGAGCCCGGCGGGCGGGTGCGCACCTTCACCGACGTCACCGACTACCTGAGCACCCTGGAGGCCCTGCGCCTGAGCGAGGCGCGCTGGCGCAGCCTCACCCAGCTGTCGTCGGACTGGTACTGGGAGCAGGACGCGCAGTTCCGCTTTGTGCGGCTGGACGGCAATGCCCAGCATAAAACCGGCGTCCCCGACGAGGTGCACTACGGCCTCACGCGCTGGGAGCTGCCCGAGACCTTTGTGGACGAAGGCCAGTGGCGCGACCACCGCGCGCTGCTGGAGGCGCACCAGGTGTTCCATGACTTCGAAATGCAGCGCCGGACCAGCGACGGCCAGCCCATCTGGGTGTCGATCAGCGGCGAACCCATCTTCGATGCCGACGGCACCTTCACCGGCTACCGGGGCGTGGCGCGCGACATCACCGAGCGCAAGCTGGCCGAGGCCCAGATCCAGCGCCTGGCGTTTTATGACGAACTCACCGGCCTGCCCAACCGGCGGTTGCTGATGGACCGGCTGGAGCGCGCGGTGGCCGCCAGCACCCGCGAGGGTTGCCATGGCGCCCTGTTGTTCCTGGACCTGGACAACTTCAAGGGCATCAACGACACCCTGGGCCACGAATGGGGCGACCGGCTGCTGGTGCAGGTGGGCGCCCGCGTGAGTGCCTGCGTGCGCGCCACCGACACCGTGGCGCGCCTGGGGGGCGACGAATTTGTGGTGGTGATCGAAGGCCTGCACGCCGAAGAGGCCGAGGCCGCCGCCGAGGCCGAAGCGGTGGCGCAGAAGGTGCTGGCCGCGCTCAACCAGCCCTACCAGGTCGATGGTTGCGAGATGCACAGCACGCCCAGCATCGGCATTGCGCTGTTCCTGGACGCACAGCAGCCGGTGCAGGAGCTGCTCAAGCGCGCTGACCTGGCCATGTACCAGGCCAAGGCCCAGGGTCGCAACATGCTGTGCTTCTTCGACCCCGACATGCAGGCGGCCGCGTCGGCGCGGTCGGCCCTGGAGGGCGACATCCGCCAGGGGGTGGCGCGCAACGAGTTCCTGCTGCACTACCAGCCGGTGGTGGACGAGGCCGGCCAGCTGCTGGGCGCCGAAGCCCTGGTGCGCTGGAACCACCCGCAGCGCGGCATGGTGCCGCCCGCCGACTTCATCCCGCTGGCCGAGCAGACGGGGCTCATCCTGCCCCTGGGGCGGCAGGTGCTGGCCATGGCCTGCAGCCAGCTTGCGGCGTGGGCCGCCGACCCCACCAAGGCTGGCTGGACCCTGGCCGTGAACGTGAGCGCGCAGGAGTTCCGCCAGCCCGATTTTGTGCAGGACGTGCTCAGCGTGTTGCGCGCATCGGGTGCGGACGCGCGGCGGCTCAAGCTGGAGCTGACCGAAAGCCTGCTGCTGCACGATGTGGAGGACAGCATCCTCAAGATGCAGGCCCTGCGCACGCTGGGCGTGGGTTTTTCGCTGGATGACTTTGGCACCGGCTACTCGTCGCTGAGCTACCTCAAGCGCTTGCCGCTCGACCAGCTCAAGATCGACCAGAGTTTTGTGCGCGACGTGCTCACCGACCCCAACGACGCCGCCATCGCCTGCACCATCATCACGCTGGCGCGCAGCCTGGGGCTGGACGTGGTGGCCGAGGGCGTGGAGACCGAGGGCCAGCGCGCGTTTTTGCTGCGCAACGGCTGCAAACGTTTCCAGGGCTACCTGTTCGGGCGGCCCGGACCTGTCACTCTGCTTTGAATGCTATGAAATATATAGCTATCAAGGCATGATGGACGCGCGGTAAGGCCGCTTTTTAATCAAAGTTTGGCACGCTCTCTGCAACTGGCGCACCCCTGGCCAGGGCCGCCGCTCAGGGGGATCACCCTCTGAGCAATTTGTCTTCCGCCAGCGCCAGCGCCGCCGGGTGCCCCGACAGCACCAGCGTGTCGCCCTCGGCCAGCTGCGCATCGTCCACCGCCGCGCTCATGTGGCCGTTGCCACGGCGCAGGTTCACCACGCGCACGCCCATCGCGGGCAGGGCCAGCTGGCCCAGGGTCTGGCCCAGGGCGGTGGCGCCCGGCGGCAGGTTCAGGGTGGACAGGCGCTCCTGGTCGCGCTCGTGGGCCGTGTCGTCGTCGGCGCCGTGAAAGTAGCCACGCAGCAGGTTGTAGCGCGCATCGCGCTGGTCCTGCACCAGGCGCAGCACCCGGCGCATGGGCACACCCACCAGCGCCAGCGCGTGGCTGGCCAGCATCAGCGAGCCTTCGATCGCCTCGGGCACCACCTCGGTGGCGCCTGCCTCCTGCAATTTGTCCAGGTGCAGGTCGTCCTGCGTGCGCACCACCACCGGCACCTGCGGCGCGTGCGAGCGCGCGTTGGCCAGCACCTTCAGGGCGGCAGGCACATCGATGTAGGTGATCGCCACCGCACTGGCACGCACCAGGCCGGCCGCCATCAGCGCCTGCAGGCGGGTGGCATCGCCGTACACCACCGAATCGCCTGCGGCGGCGGCCTGGCGCACGCGGTCCGGGTCCAGGTCGAGCGCCATGTACGGGATGCCCTCGTGCTCCAGCATGCGCGCCAGGTTCTGGCCGCAGCGGCCATAGCCGCAGATGATCACGTGTTTGCTGGTGTTGATGGACTTGCGCGCGATGGACGTCATCTGCAGCGACTGCTGCAACCAGTCGCTGGCCACGAGTTTCATCACGATGCGGTTGCTGTACATGATGAGGAAGGGCGTGGCCAGCATCGACAGCACCATGGCCGCGAGGATGGGGTTCATCAGCGCGGGCTGCACCAGCCCGTTGGTCTGCGTGAGCGACAGCAGCACAAAACCGAATTCGCCCGCCTGGGCGAGGTAGAGCCCCGTGCGCAGCGCCACGCCGGTGGTGGCCCCCATGCTGCGGGCCAGCACCAGGATGATCCCGAGCTTGAGCACCAGCGGCACCACCAGCAGCGCCAGCACCAGCGCCCAGCGGTCTACCAGGATGTGCCAGTCCAGCATCATGCCGATGGTGATGAAAAACAGCCCCAGCAGCACATCGTGGAAGGGCCGGATGTCGGTGCCCACCTGGTGGCGGTACTCCGTCTCGGACACCAGCACGCCCGCGATGAAGGCGCCCAGCGCCAGGCTCAGTCCGGCCAGCTCGGTCAGCCAGGCCAGGCCCAGCGTGATCAGCAGCAGGTTGAGCATGAACAGCTCATCGCTTTTGCGCCGCGCCACCAGCGTGAGCCACCAGCGCATCAGCCGTTGCCCGCCGGTGAGCAACAGCCCCACCAGCACCGTGGCCTTGAGCAGCGCCCCGCCCAGGGAGGCCAGCAACTGGTCGGGCGACGAGCCCAGGGCCGGGATCAGCACCAGGAGCGGCACCACGGCCAGGTCCTGGAACAGCAGGATGCCCATCACCCGCCGGCCGTGGTCGCTTTCGAGCTCGGCGCGCTCGGACATGAGTTTCACCACGATGGCCGTGCTGCTCATGGCCATGACGCCCGACAGCGCCAGCGCCGTCTGCCAGCCCATGCCCCAGACCCCGCCCACCCCGAACGACAGGGCCAGCGCCAACCCGGACACAACCACCATGGTCAGCACCACCTGCATCAGCCCCAGGCCAAACACCTGTTTGCGCATGGCACGCAGCTTGGGCAGGCTGAATTCCAGGCCGATGGCGAACATCAGGAACACCACGCCGAATTCGCCCAGGTGGCGCACGCCCTCGGAGTTTTGGGCCAGCGCCAGCGCGTGGGGGCCGATGAGCACGCCGGCGGCCAGGTAGCCCAGCATGGGTGGCAGCTTGAGGCTGCGGCAGGTCACCACGCCCAGCACTGCGGCCAGCAGGTAAAGCAGGGTGAGAGCAAGAGAGGACATGGGTTCGATGCTATCCGAGGCTTGTGCGCCAGCGATGGTCTTTTCTGCCGGGGATGCACGGACCGTGCCAGAGGGCATCCCCACGCCATGGCCCGGTGGGCATGCCCGGTCGATAGAATCCCCGGATGATTCCCGCCCCTGCCGCGTTGCCCCCTTTTGATGCCGACCAGGCCCTGCGCCTGGCCCGCGAAACCTTCGACATCGAGGCTGCGGCCCTGACCGGGCTGGCCGCCCGCGTCGATGGCGTGTTTGCCCAGGCCGTGTTGATGGTGCTGCAGGCCCGGGGCCGGGTGGTGGTGATGGGCATGGGCAAAAGTGGCCATGTGGGCCGCAAGATTGCCGCCACGCTCGCCTCCACCGGCACCCCCGCCTTTTTTGTGCACCCCGCCGAGGCCAGCCATGGCGACCTGGGCATGGTCACCGGCGACGACCTGGTGCTGGCCATCTCCAACAGCGGCGAAAGCGGTGAACTCACGGCCATCCTGCCGGTGCTCAAGCGCCTGGGCACCCCGCTGATCGCCATGACCGGCGGGTTGTTGTCCACGCTGGCCCGCCATGCCGACCTGGTGCTCGACTGCAGCGTGGAGCGCGAAGCCTGCCCCCTGAACCTGGCCCCCACCGCCAGCACCACGGCCCAGCTGGCCATGGGCGATGCGCTGGCCGTGGCCCTGCTCGACGCCCGGGGCTTCCGCCCCGAAGACTTTGCCCGCTCGCACCCCGGCGGTGCGCTGGGCCGCAAGCTGCTCACCCATGTGAGCGACGTGATGCGTTCGGGCGCCGAGGTGCCGCGCGTGGCACCCGAGGCCTCGTTCAGCGACCTCATGCGCGAGATGAGTGCCAAGGGCCTGGGCGCCTCGGCCATCGTGGATGCCGCCGGCCAGGTACTGGGCGTCTTCACCGACGGCGACCTGCGCCGCCGCATCGAGGCTGGGGCGGACCTGCGCTCCACCACCGCAGGCGAGGTCATGCATGCCAACCCGCGCCACATTGCGCCCGACGCGCTGGCCGTGGACGCCGCCGAGATGATGGAAGCCCATGCCATCACCAGCGTGCTGGTGGTGGACGCGGCGGGCATTTTGACCGGCGTGGTGCACATCGGCGACCTGATGCGTGCAAAGGTGATTTGACGATGGCGTTGTCCCCGCAGACCTCCCCTTCCCCCGCCCTGCAGATCGACCCCGAGCTGCTGCTGCGCGCCCAGGGCGTGCGGGTGGCCTTCTTCGATGTGGACGGTGTGCTCACCGATGGCGGGCTGTATTTCAGCGAAGCGGGCGAGACGATCAAGCGCTTCAACACGCTGGACGGGCATGGCCTCAAGCTGCTGCAGAAGGCGGGCATCACGCCTGCCGTGATCACGGGGCGCGACTCTGCGCCGCTGCGCGTGCGCCTCAAGGCCCTGGGCGTGGAGCACGCCGTGTTCGGCACCGAAGACAAACGCCCTGCCGCCGAGGACATCTTGGCCCGGCTGGGCCTGACCTGGGCCCAGGCCGCCGCCATGGGCGACGACTGGCCCGACCTGCCCGTGATGCGCCGCAGCGCCTTTGCCTGCGCGCCCGCCAATGCGCAGACCGAGGTGCGCCACGCGGCCCACTTCGTCACCCAGGCGCGCGGGGGCGACGGCGCGGCGCGCGAACTGTGCGATCTGCTGCTCGTGGCCACCGGCCGCTATGCCGCGCTGCTGGCGGACTACACCACATGATCCGTGTGATCCGCCAGGGCTGGGACCAGCTCTCGATCTACCTGCCCGTGTTGCTGATGGGCCTGCTGGCCCTGGGCACCTGGTGGCTGGTGCGCAATGCGCCCATGCCCCTGTTGCCCGCCATCGACCGCCCCGCCAAGCACCAGCCCGACTACTTCATGAAGAACTTCTCGGTGAAGACCTTCGATGCCACGGGCCGCCTGCAGAGCGAGGTGCAGGGCCTGGAGGCGCGGCACTACCCCGACACGGACACGCTGGAGATCGACCAGGTCCGCATGCGCTCGGTCAGCCCCGACGGGCGCCTGACCGTGGCCACGGCCCACCGTGCCCTGAGCAATGCCGACGGCTCGGAGGTGCAGCTGTTCGGCAATGCCGTGGTCACCCGCGAGCCCCTGCCTGCCAAGTCGGGGGCGCTGGCACAACCCCGCATGGAGTTCCGTGGCGAGTTCCTGCACGCCTTCACCCACACCGAGCGCGTGCGGTCCGACCAGCCCGTCACGCTCACCCGGGGCAATGACCGTTTCACGGCCGACGGCATGGACTACGACAACCTCGACCAGGTGCTGCAACTGCGCGGGCGCGTGCGCGGCATGATCCTGCCGGGCAAGAAATGAGACAACCCCCTGAGTCGCTTCGCGCCTTCCCCCTTCTCTCTACGCGCTTCGCGCTAGGGGAAGGGGAACGCAGCCAGCGCGGCGGGGCGGCCCTTGCGCGGCTGCCCGCGCATGGTGCGCGCCAGTTTCACGCGCTGCGGGTGATTCACAGCACAACGGATAACTGAGATGACCACCCCCCTTGTTTTCATCACCGGCGCGTCCAGTGGCATTGGCCAGGCACTGGCGCTGCGCTTTCACCAGGCGGGCTACCGGCTGGCCCTGGCCGCGCGCCGGACAGAAGAGGTCAAAACATGGGCTGGCGCTCAAGGGATAAGCGCTGATAGCTATGAAATTTATAGTGCCGATGTGGCGGTGACCGACAGCATCGTGGCCGCAGGCTTGGCCTGCCTGGCGCGCCAGGGCGTGCCCGACGTGGTCATTGCCAACGCCGGCATCAGCGTGGGCATGGACACCGCCGTGCGCAGTGACATCGACGTGATGGCGCGCACCTTTGCCACCAACAACATCGGCATGGCCGCCACCTTCCAGCCCTTTGTGGACGGCATGGTCCAGCGCGGCAGTGGCACGCTGGTGGGCATCGGCAGCGTGGCTGGCATCCGGGGCCTGCCGGGGCATGGCGCCTACTGCGCCAGCAAGGCGGCCGTCATCAGTTACTGCGAAAGCCTGCGCGGCGAAATGCGCCCGCACGGCGTGCGGGTGGTCACCCTCTCGCCCGGCTACATCGACACGCCGCTCACGCAAAAAAACCGCTACGGCATGCCCTTCCTGATGCAACCCGGGGATTTTGCCGACCGTGCCTACCGGGCCATCACCGCGGGCGTAAGCTACCGGGTCATTCCCTGGCAGATGGGCGTGGTGGCCAAGCTGCTGCGCTTGCTGCCCAATGCCGTGTTCGACAAGGTGCTGGCCGGGCGCCCGCGCAAGCGCCGAATGGACGAGTAGCCCCCTGAGGCGCTGCACGCTTTCCCCCGCAGGCGAAGCGCCGCATGCGCGGCTTGGTGGCCCTTGCGCGGGAGCACTGGCCGGTGCTGCGCCAGCCTTGCAGGTGATGGGCTGTTTCAGCTTCGCGAACGCCGGACCAAGGAGTACATGCCCGTCACGCCGGGGCATGAAAAAAGCCCCCGAAGGGGCTTTTCAGAAAATCTGCAGGGGCTGGGTTCAATAGCCGCCGTTGCCGCCACCACCATAACCACCACCACCACCACCGCCGTTGCGGCCGCCGCCACCACCGCCGTTGCGGGAGCCCGAGCCGTAGGGACTGCGAAAGCCGCCTTCGCCGCGGCCACCACCACCACCGCCGCCGTAACCGCCACCACCATCGCGGCCACCGCCGCCATAGCCACCACCACCGCCTTCACGGCCACCGCCGTAGCCGCCGCCACCACTGCGGCCACCACCGCCGCCGCCGCCGCCGCCGTAGCCACCACCACCGCCGCCAAACCCGCCACTGCGGGGAGGACGTGGCTCCATGGGGCGTGCTTCATTGACCACAATGCTGCGACCGCCGAGGGGCTGACCGTTCATGCCGTGGATGGCGGCCTGGGCTTCTGCGTCGCTGCCCATTTCCACGAAACCAAAGCCCTTGGAACGACCCGTGTCGCGCTCCATCATGACCTTGGCACTGGTGACCGCGCCGAATTGGCCAAAGGCCTGTTCCAGATCGCTGTCGCGCACCGAGTACGGCAGGTTGCCGACGTACAGTTTGTTGCCCATCGAGGGACTCCTCAAAAACACATGGATAAAGCGATGGAGTCCCGAAAACGCAGCCAGCTAATCTCAATGACGCTCTCAGCGCGAAACTGACGGATCACCGCAAACTTGGAAAGCGGGAAAAACCCCGCCAACCCATTATGCGCCACACTTTTGAGGAAAAGGCAAGCGACGTTGCGTGCCGTGGCGCCCATGCCGCGCCGGCATGAAAAAAGGAGCCCTGAGGCTCCTTGTTTTGCCGTCGGCAGACGGTGAGGTCTGCCGATGAGGTCTTTTTAGTAGCTGCTACGGCCGCCGCCGTAACCGCCACCACCACCACCGCCGCCGTAGCCGCCGCCACCGCTACGGCCACCGCCGTAACCGCCGCCGCCGCCATTGCCGCCACCGAAGCCGCCGCTACGGGGAGCGCGGGGCTCCATGGGGCGGGCTTCGTTGACCACCAGGTCACGGCCACCGAAGTTGGTGCCATGCACGCCTTGGATGGCGGCTTGGGCTTCAGCATCGCTGCCCATTTCGACAAAGCCGAAACCCTTGGAGCGGCCGGTGTCGCGCTCCATCATGACCTTGGCGCTGCCAACCGAGCCGTACTGGCTGAAGGTTTGCTGCAGGTCTTCGTCGCGGAAGGAATAGGGCAGGTTGCCCACGTAGAGTTTGTTGCCCATGAAGGACTCCTGAAAAAACACAAAAACGCGATGGAGTCCGACGCAATCAACAAACCTGTGACGACTTCAAAGACGCGAAACTGACCATTCACCGCTAAGCCAATTGCCTTCCTGCAAGCAGAAAAGCGAAGCCATTATCAATCACTTTATGAGGGGCGTGGGGTTTTATTTCTGGGCCCGGGGCTCCAAAACGCGGGAATTGCGTGGTTTTGGGGTCAATGTCCGGGCAAACCATAGGGTAAAATGAAGGGGTCTTTGGGGAGTAGCCCGCCCGGCAGTGCAATGCGCCGGGGGCATGCGTCAACACACTTGGGTTCTTTGAAACCTATGGCGCATGCGGCTTTTGAGCTGGGCGAGACCATTGACTGCATGCCGATCCACAAAGGCCGGAGTCGGGGTGCAGTCAATGCGTTTTCCACCCATCCGGCCGGATAGGACCCCCCCACATGGAACCGTTTTTCATCTCCACCGCCATTGTTGCGCTCGCCGAAATGGGCGACAAGACGCAGCTTCTGGCGCTTGTGCTCGCTGCGCGTTTCCGAAAACCCTGGCCCATCGTGCTGGGCATCCTGGTCGCCACGCTGGTCAACCACGGGCTGGCGGGTGCTGTGGGCGCCTGGGTGACCACCTTTGTCGGTCCGCAGGTGCTGCGCTGGATTCTGGGCGGCTCGTTCATTGCCATGGCCGTGTGGATGCTGATCCCCGACAAGCTCGATGAGGGCGAGGCCGACGGCACCCCGCGCTGGGGCGTTTTTGGCACCACGGTGGTGGCCTTCTTCCTGGCCGAAATGGGCGACAAGACGCAGATCGCCACCGTCATGCTGGCTGCGCAGTACAACGCCTACCTGTGGGTGGTGGCCGGCACCACGCTGGGGATGATGATCGCCAACGCGCCCGTGGTCTGGCTGGGCGAGCGCATCACGCGCCGGGTGCCGATCCGCGCGGTGCACGCAGTGTCGGCCGTGATCTTCCTGGTACTGGGTGGCTTGGCAATCTTCATGCCCGCCGGCGCCTGATGGATGGACGAAGTGGCAGGCGCTTTGGTATATTTGCCAGACGCGCCGATTTGCCACAGCTTGCGGGCGCTTTATAAATTCTGCTAAAGACCCGTCCGACACACCTGCCCGGCCTCGTTTTTAGCGACGCCGGGTATTTTTTTGCCGAGGTTTCGCCCTCGGCAACAGCGGCTCACCAGGGAGCTACGGCGTGCGTAAGCGGTGGAACGTGAGGGCTTACCAGTTCCAACTATGTCGTTCATCGCCACACCCCAGACCATGCATTTCCCGGATGCGCTGCCGCTGCAAAGCGGCGCGTCCCTGCGCGACTACCACCTGGCCTACGAGACCTACGGCACGCTCAATGCCGACCGCTCCAACGCCGTGCTCGTGTGCCACGCCCTCAATGCCTCGCACCATGTCGCGGGCGTCTACGCTGGGCAGGACAAAAGCGAGGGCTGGTGGGACAACATGATCGGCCCCGGCAAGCCCGTGGACACCGACCGTTTTTTCGTCATTGGCGTGAACAACCTGGGCTCGTGCTTCGGCTCCACCGGCCCCATGCACAACCATCCCGACACGGGCGAGGTCTACGGCGCGGACTTCCCCGTGGTCACGGTGGAAGACTGGGTCGACGCCCAGGCCCGCCTGCTCGACCGCCTGGGCATCCAGCAACTGGCCGCTGTGCTGGGCGGCAGCCTGGGCGGGATGCAGGCGCTCAGTTGGACGCTGCAGTACCCCGAGCGCATGCGCCATGCGGTGGTGGTGGCCAGCGCGCCCAACCTCACGGCTGAGAACATCGCCTTCAACGAAGTGGCCCGCCGCGCCATCGTGACCGACCCGGACTTCCACGGCGGCCACTTCTACCGCCATGGCGTGATCCCCAAGCGCGGGCTGCGCATCGCCCGCATGATCGGCCACATCACGTACCTGTCCGACGACGTGATGAACGAGAAATTCGGCCGCAGTTTGCGTGCCCCCACGCTCCCCGCTTCGCGTGGTTCGCTGCCCCCCGAGGGGGCTGGTCCGGCTCGGGGCGGCCCAGCGCCGGACCTCCGCGACTATTTGTACAGCACCCAGGACATCGAATTTCAAATTGAAAGCTACCTGCGTTACCAGGGCGACAAGTTCAGCGACTACTTCGACGCCAACACCTACCTGCTGATCACCCGCGCGCTGGACTACTTCGACCCCGCGCGCACCCACGGCGGCAACCTCACGCGCGCCCTGGCCCGCGCCACGGCGAAGTTCCTGCTCGTGAGCTTCACCACCGACTGGCGCTTTTCGCCCCAGCGCAGCCGCGAGATCGTCAAGGCCCTGCTCGACAACCGCCGCAGCGTGAGCTACGCCGAGATCGACGCACCCCACGGGCATGATGCCTTTTTGCTTGATGACGCGCGCTACATGGGCGTGATGCGCTCCTACTTCGATAGCATTGCCAAGGAGGTGCAGCCATGACCGACAAAGCCGCCATGGAGGCGCTGGCGCGCCTGGTGCCGCAAGGCAGCCGTGTGCTCGACCTGGGCTGCGGCAACGGCGCCATGCTCGACTACCTGCAGCGCGAACGCGGCTGCAGCGGCTACGGCGTGGAGATTGACGACGCCAACGTGCTCGCCTGCGTGCAGCGCGGGGTGGATGTGATCCAGCTCAACCTCGACGAGGGGCTGGCAATGTTCGACGACAACAGCTTCGACGTGGTGCTGCAGATCGATACGCTGCAGCATCTGCGCAATGCCGAAACCATGCTGCGCGAGACGGCCCGCGTGGGCCGCACCGGTGTGGTGGCTTTCCCCAACTTCGCACACTGGCCCAACCGCCTGTCGATCCTGCGCGGGCGCATGCCCGTGACGCGCCGCCTGCCCTACCAGTGGTACGACACGCCCAACATCCGCGTGGGCACCTACAAGGACTTCGAGGTGTTGGCCACCAAGAACGACCTGCGCATCCTCGACTCTTTCGGTTTGCAGGATGGGCAGGAAGTGCGCTGGCTGCCCAACGTTCGCGCCAGCACGGCCGTCTTCCATTTTGAACACGCTTGAGGGGTCTCCACCCCTCCCTTTGTACCGTTCACGCTGAGCGCAGTCGAAGCGCCGCGCAAGGCGCAGGCAGGCTCAGCCCGAACGGTGGGTGCCAGTGCAAAGAGGCCAACGCCGTAGCGGCTCCCGACCGGCGCGACACGCCACTGTCAAGCGCACCCGCTAAGGTGCGGGCTCCGTATGGAGGAGACCCGCATGAAACGCATTGCTCTGCGCGCCGTGACTGCCGCCGCGCTGCTCACCACCTGGGCGCTGGGCGCCGTGGCCCAGGCCTGGCCGCCCACCCCCACCGTCATTGCCCACCGGGGCGCCTCGGCCCTGCGGCCCGAGCACACGCTGGCCGCGTACCAGAAGGCCATTGACGACGGCGCCGACATCATCGAGCCCGACCTGGTGATCACCAAGGACGGCGTGCTGGTGGCCCGGCACGAGAACGCGATTGCCATCCTGGGCGCCGACGGCTCGGTGAAGGAAGCCACCACCGACGTGGTGGACCGCCCTGAGTTCGCAGGCCGCAAAACCACAAAAACCATCGACGGCCAGGCCATCACCGGCTGGTTCACCGAAGACTTTACCCTGGCCGAGCTGAAAACCCTGCGCGCCCGCGAGCGCATCCCCGCGCAGCGCCCGGCCAACGTGGCCTACAACGGCCAGTTCGAGGTGCCCACGCTGCAGGAAGTCATCGACCTGGCCAAGGCCCAGAGTGCGAAGACGGGCAGGACCATCGGCATCTACCCCGAGACCAAACACCCCACCTACTTCCAGTCCATCGGCCTGCCGCTGGAGGCGCCGCTCCTTGCTGTGCTGGAGAAAAACGGCTGGAACCACCAGGACGCGCCCGTGTTCGTGCAGTCCTTCGAGGTGGCTAACCTCCAGGCGATCCGCAAGTTGAGCAGCGTGCGCCTGGTGCAACTGGTGGCGCCCTCGGGCCGGCCCTATGACTTTGTGGCGCAGGGCGCGGCCAACACGCGCGCTTATGCCGACCTGATCACCCCCGAAGGCCTGAAGCAGGTGGCCACCTATGCCAATGCCATCGGCCCGTTCAAGACGCTGGTGGTGCCGGTAAAGGACGGCCTGCCTGGCACGCCCACGGGCCTGGTGGAGCGCGCCCGTGCTGCGGGCCTGGGTGTGCACATCTGGACGCTGCGGCCCGAAAACGCCTTTTTGCCCGCCGGCCTCAAGAAGGCACCCGCCACCGACGGCACCCAACGCGGCGACAGCGTGGCCGAGATCACCGCCTACCTGCAGGCCGGCATCGATGGTTTCTTCACCGACGACCCGGCCGTGGGCCGCGCGGCGGTAGGGGCCTTCACGTCGTCTTTGAAGAAGTAGTGGTCCCGGTAGGCAGCGCGCCAGGCCGCGCGCTGCGGTCCGGTGGCGCGCGGCGGGCCTGCCGGTTGCCCAGCTGGCGCGCGGCGTTCACCCACTGCGCCAGCCGCTCGGTGCTGGCGCTGCGCACCGGGCCAAAGCTGTGCACCCGCACGGGCCGGATGCCGCAGAACTCCAGGATGGCCTTCTTCATCTGGTGGTGGCCCGGCATGCGCGTGACCCAGCGGAAGTACCAGGGCGGCGAGTCCATGCTCACCAGCAGCTCGGCCGATCGGCCGGCCAGCAGCTTGTCCCACAGCGATGAGCCCTGGCGGTACTTGAACGCATAGCCGGGCAGGAACACGCGGTCGATAAAACCCTTGAGCAGCGCGGGCATGGCACCCCACCAGAGGGGGTAGACCCACACCAGGTGGTCGGCCCAGCGGATGTCGGCCTGCGCGGCCACCAGGTCGGGCTCCAGCGGCTGCGCCGCGCCGTAGCCCTGGAACAGCGGGTTGAACGCGAGCTGCCCCAGGTCCAGAAAGCGCACGTCGGCGCCCGCCTGGCGAGCGCCCTCGGCATAGGCGTGCGCCATGCCCGCACACAGGCTGTCGGCGGCGGGGTGGCCCAGGATGACCAGGATGTGTTGTTTTGCCACGGAATCTCCATCACACAGAAGTTGTTGATGGAGGCATGCTCACCTTGCCCCGTGGGGCAGAGTCAAGCGGTCAGGTCAAAAGATGCCGATGGGGTGTCGAACGACGTGCGGAATGTGCAGATGGCGGCTGGTCCACCAACGCATGGGGCGCCGCGCAGGCCTGGGGCGTGGCGGGCACGGCCAGCGTATCGCAGGTGTGCAGCTCGGCCTCCAGCACGGCCAGTTGGGCGTCCAGCGCGGCCAGGCGGGCCTGCTCCTGCGCCACGGCAGTGCGGCGCTGGGCGACCAGCTGGGCCATGCGCTCCCAGCCCGCGGTGGTGTCGATGTGGGGCAGGCCGTCCAGCTCCGCCAGCCGAAAACCCAGCGCCTGGGCCTGGCGGATCAGCAACACGCGGGCCACGTCGGCCTCGCCATAGTGGCGGTAGCTGCCTGCACGCGCCACGGCGCCCATCAGGCCCCGCGCTTCGTACAGGCGGATGGCCTTGGGCGTGGTGCCGGTGCGGCGGGCGAGTTCTCCGATGCGCATGGTGGGTGGGACGTTTGCTGGGTTGAATGTGATGCTATTAAATATATAGCTATAAAGGCATATCCATAGCGCGCAAACGGCCTTTTTTGCTTGTATTTTGGTACGGTGCAGGAGGGCGGTTGCGCTGTGCAGGATAAGCTGCCGCGTTCTGCTGCCGTTCCTCTTTGTCTTGCGCCCCCGCCCCTGCCCGCCATGCCCCAGTTCGCCGCCAACCTGAGCCTGATGTACCCCGAGCTGCCTTTCCTGGACCGTTTTGCCGTCGCCGCGCGCGACCGGTTCACAGCGGTGGAATGCCAGTTCCCCTACGCCTTCGCCCCTGCCGAGCTGGCCACGCGGCTGGTGGACCACGGCCTGCAGCTGGTGCTGATGAATGCCCCGGCCGGTGGCGCCGACCGCACCGCCATGGCCACGGCCTGGGAGCAAGGTGCGCGGGGCACGGCCGCACTGCCCGGGCGCGAGGCCGAGTTCCGCGCGGGCGTGCACGAGGCGCTGCGCTATGCCGAGGCGCTGGGCTGCCCCCGCATCCATGTGCTCTCGGGCACCGTGCCGCCGGGGGTGGAGCGCGAGTCCCTCAAGGACCTGTGTGCGGGCAACCTGCGCTGGGCGGCGGCCGAGGCGGCGCGCGCCGGGCGCGACATCCTCATTGAACCGATCAACCTGCGCGACATGCCGCGCTATTTTTTGAACCGGCAGGACCACGCCCACGAGCTGCTCGACGCGGTGCGGGCCGACAACCTCAAGGTGCTGATGGACCTGTACCACTGCCAGATCGTGGAGGGCGACGTGGCCACCAAGCTGCAGCGCTATCTGCCCACGGGCCGCGTGGCGCATGTCCAGATCGCAGGCGTGCCCGGCCGCCACGAGCCCGACCGGGGCGAGCTGCACTACCCGTTTCTGTTCGACACCATCGATGCCCTGGGGTACACGGGCTGGGTGGGCTGCGAGTACCAACCCGCTGCGGGTACGGCGGATGGCCTGGGGTGGCGCGACCGGGTGCTCTCAGCGCGGGGGTGAGGGGGATAAAGGGTTTTGGCGGGCGCTTCCAGTACGCGCGAATGCGTAAGGGAATGCGTGAATAAATGTAACAAGCCTCTGGACTTAGAGTGAATAAGCGTGTTCTCCCGCGTGGTGAGCACCTTTTCTTAGACCGGCCCCGCTGGCTCTGTGCATTTTTTCCCAGGAGACATTTCCCATGGCCGTATCCCTCGCCAACAACCGTTCCGTCGCGCGCCAGGTCACGCTGACCGCCATTGCGCTGGTGGCCCTGGTGCTGGTGCTGGTGGGGTTGGCGATTGCGGTGCTGACCGAGCGCAGCACGCGCGCCCAGGTGGCGGCCAGCGTGGGCGACACGGCGCAGAGCGTGGCCCAGTCGCTGGACGCTGCCGACAACACCAACCGCGAGCTGGTGCAGCTCACCATGAAGGGCTTCCAGCGCTACTTCGAGGCCACCATGCAGCTCGACGAGGCCACGGGCGAGCTGCGCAGCTACGGTGCGCTGGTCAACGAGGACTACGGCTCGGTCGACAAATTCGCCAACGAAACCGGCGGCATCGCCACGGTGTTCGCCAAGAAGGGCGACGACTTCATCCGCATCACCACCTCGGTCAAGAACGACCAGGGCGCGCGCCAGCAGGGCACGCCGCTGGGCAAGGACGACCCGGCCTATGCCACCATCGCCAAAGGCGAGCCCTACACCGGCGTCACCGTGGCGGGCGGCAAGCCTTATATGGGGCATTACCTGCCCGCCAAGGACGCCGCCGGCAAGGTGATTGCGCTGCTGTTCATCGGCAACGACATCAGCGTGTTCCACGCCATGCTGCAAAAACAGGTGGCGCAGACGAAGTTCTTCGAGCATGGCGGCACCTACGTGATCAACCCCGGCACCTCGCTCGACAAGGCGGTGTTTGTGTACCACCCCACCGCACGTGGCAAGCGGGTGCTGGAGGCGTACCCGCAGGCCCGTCCCTTCTTCGAGGCGCTGGCCGCATCGCCGGATGGCTTTGTGCGTGAAGCCACCACTGTGCTGGGCGCAGGCGCCACCGACCCCTGGGCCCTGGTGCGCAAGACCGGCGGCGGCTGGTGGGTGGTGGCCGAGGTGGCGGATGGCGAAGCCATGGCCAGCCAGCGCCGCGTCACATTGGCCGTGTGGGGCCTGATGGCGGTGGCCGTGGTGCTGCTGGCCATTGGCCTGTTCGTGATGCTGCGCCGGGGCGTGAGCCGCCCGCTGCAGGACCTGACCCAGGCCATCACATTGGTAGCGCAGGGCGACCTGACCGAGGCCTTCCACACCACCCGGCGCGACGAAATCGGCGCGCTGGTGCAGGAGGTGGAAGGCATGCGCCAGCGCTACACGCAGATGCTGCAGCAGGTGCGCACGGCGGTGGACAGCATCACCACCGCCAGCGCCGAGATCGCCAGTGGCAACCAGGACCTGTCGGCCCGCACCGAAGCCACGGCCAGCAGCCTGGCGCAGACGGCGCAGAGCATGGAGCAGCTCACCTCCACGGTGCGCCAGTCGGCCGACGCCGCGCGCCAGGCCAACCAGCTGGCCAGCACGGCCGCCGAAGTGGCGGCACGCGGTGGCCAGGTGGTGGGCCAGGTGGTCACCACCATGGGCGACATCAACCAGAGCTCGCGCAAGATCGCCGACATCATCGGCGTGATCGACTCGATCGCGTTCCAGACCAACATCCTCGCGCTGAACGCGGCGGTGGAGGCCGCCCGCGCGGGTGAACAGGGCCGGGGCTTTGCCGTGGTGGCCAGCGAGGTGCGCAGCCTGGCCGGGCGCAGTGCCGAGGCCGCACGCGAGATCAAGGCGCTCATCGGCGCCTCGGTGGAGCGGGTGGAATCCGGCGCGCGCCTGGTGCAGAACGCGGGCAGCACCATGGACGAGATCGTGGGCTCGG
>JADMJR010000334.1 GCA_018780365.1 Acidovorax sp.
GGCATGGGCTGGCCGTTTGCGCTGTCGCTGGCCTGCGCGGCGGGGCTGTCGGCCGCCGTGGGCGTGGTGGTGGGGCTGCCTGCGCTGCGCGTCAAGGGCATCTACCTGGGCATGGCCACGCTGTCGTTCGGCTTCATCGTCGAGGAGGTGTTCGCGCGCTGGGAATCGGTCACAGGCGGCAACTCGGGCAAGCACCTGGTGCCTCCCGAAATCTGGGGTTTCAAGTTTGAATCCACCGAGTCGTTCTACTTTTTGTGCCTCGTGATCGCCGTGGTCAGCACGCTGGCCATCCTGAACCTGCTGCGCTCGCCCACGGGCCGGGCCTTCGTCGCCATCCGCGACTCGGAGATCTCGGCGCAGAGCATGGGCATCCACCTGGCGCGCTACAAGACCCTGTCGTTCTCGATCTCGGCGGCCCTGGCCGGCGTGGGCGGCGCGCTGTATGCGCACAAGCTGCAGTTCATTTCACCCGACCAGTTCAACATCCTGCAGTCCATCGACCTGCTGCTGATGATTGTGATCGGCGGGCTGGGCTCGGTGCATGGCGCGTTCCTGGGGGCCATCTTCCTCATCACCATGCCGCAGATGATTTCGCTCAGCAAGGACTGGCTGCCCGCCGCCATCGGCCAGGCGCCGGGCCTGCAGGCCGTGGTCTATGGGGTGGTGCTGATCGCCTTTGTATTGTTCGAGCCCATGGGGCTGTACGGCCGCTGGCTCAAGGTGCGCACCTGGCTGCAGATGTTCCCGTTCTACCGCAGGGGCCTGTTCAAGCGGCAGAAGTCTTTCCAGAAATCGGACAGGTTGAAATGAATCACCCCCTGAGTCGCTTCGCGCCTTCCCCCTCTCTCGCATTGCTGTGCAATGCGGGAGGGGGACGCCCCCAGCAGCGCGGCGGGGCGGCCCTTGCGCGGGGGCATTGGCCTTGGCCGCGCCCGTTTCAAACGCTGTGTACTAGCGCCCTTGACAACTGAATGACCAACGCTGCTTCGCCCATGACCAACGTAGATGTACTGCTCAGCGCCCAGAACCTCAGCGTGCGCTTTGGCGGCGTGCTGGCGGTCAACAACGTGAGCTTCGATGTGCGCCGTGGCGAGGTGTTCACCCTCATCGGCCCCAACGGTGCCGGCAAGACGACGGTGTTCAATCTCATCAGCCGCATCTACACGCCCACCACCGGCACCATCGCCTATGCGGGCCCGGGCGGTGCCCTGCTGCCGCTGACCGACCAGCCACCGCACAAAGTCGCGGGCCTGGGAATAGCGCGCACCTTCCAGAACATCGAACTCTTCGAGCATGCCAGCGTGCTGCACAACCTGCTGATCGGCCGCCACACGCGCCGCGAGACGGGCCTGTGGGCCGACATGCTCTTTACCCGCAAGGTGCGCGATGCGGAGATCCGCGCCCGAGAAAAGGCCGAGCAGGTCATCGACTTCCTCGACCTGCAGCACTACCGCGACACCATGGTGGCCGGCCTGCCGTACGGCGTGCGCAAGGTGGTGGAGCTGGCACGCGCCCTGTGCACCGAGCCACAACTGTTGCTGCTCGACGAGCCATCGTCGGGCCTGAACGTGGAGGAGACCGACGACATGGCCTTCTGGATCCAGGACATCCAGCACGAGCTGGGCATCACCGTGCTGATGGTGGAGCACGACATGTCGCTGGTCTCCAAGGTGTCCGACCGCGTGCTGGCCATGAACCAGGGCGAGGTCGTGGCCATGGGCACGCCGCGCGAGGTGCAGTCGCACCCCGGGGTGATCGAGGCGTACCTGGGCACCATCGACGATGTGAGCAACCTGCGCCGCCCGGCGGGTTCCAACCTGGGGGTTCGGGCATGAGCGCCGTACTTGCAGCCGCCCACACACCAACTGCAGCAGCGGTTGACCAGCCCCTGCTGCGCCTGCAGAACGTGGAGAGCGCCTACGGCCCCATCAAGGCCATCCGGGGCGTGAGCCTGCAGGTGCGGCGCGGCGAGATCGCCGCCGTGCTGGGCAGCAACGGTGCAGGCAAGACCACCATCCTGAAGACCATCAGCGGCATCATCGACCCCCGCAAGGGCTCCATCGAATTCGCGGGCGCCGACATCACCGCCAACGACCCGGCGGCCATCGTGCGCCGGGGCCTCATGCATGTGCCCGAGGGGCGCGAGGTGTTTGCACTGCTCTCGGTACGCGACAACCTGCTCATGGGCGCCTACACCCGCAGCGACGCCGATGCCGTGGCTCGGGATATTGAAACGGTGTATGGCTACTTCCCCATCCTGAAGGAGCGCGCCGCGCAGGATGCTGGTTTGCTCTCGGGTGGGCAGCAGCAGATGCTGGCGATCTCGCGCGCGTTGATGGCCAACCCCGAGCTGATCCTGCTCGACGAGCCCAGCCTGGGCCTGTCTCCCAAGCTCACCAAGGAGATCTTCGAGATCGTGGTGCGCATCAACCGCGAGCGCGGCACCACCATCCTGCTGGTCGAGCAGAACGCCAACATGGCGCTCAACGCGTCGGACTACGGCTACGTGCTGGAGAACGGGCGCATCGTGATGGAAGACAGCTGCGAGCGCCTGCGCGAGAAGGACGACATCAAGGAGTTCTACCTTGGGATGAAAGATGTCGGCGTGCGCGGCGAGCGGCGTTGGAAAAAGAAGAAAACATGGCGATGAGGACGGTATGAGCAATCTCTGGGACCTTTCTCACATCCAGCCCGCAGGCACTGACGTGCTCGCAGGCGACACCATCGCCGCCATGTTCTGGAACGCCGTGGCCGAGCGCGGCCCGCGCGTGTGGATGCGCCAGAAGGAACTGGGCATCTGGAAGAGCTGGACCTGGAACCAGACGGCCGAGGCCGTGCGGGAGATTGCGGGCGGCCTGATGTCGCTGGGGTTTGCGCCCGGAGAATGCGCGTCCATCCTGTCCAACACCAACATCGAATGGGTGCTGGCCGACCTGGCCGTGCTCAGCTGCGGCGGCGTGGCCAACGGCATCTACCCCACCGATGCGGCGGCGCAGGTGCACTACCTGAGCGAAGACTCGCGCACCACCGTGCTGTTTGTGGAAGACGATGAGCAACTCGACAAGGCGCTGGAAGTGCGCGACGGCCTGCCCCTGCTGCGCAAGATTGTGGTCTTCGACATGGAAGGCCTGCGCGGCCTGCACGACGCCGATGTGCTGAGCCTCACGGCCCTGCGCGAGCTCGGCCGCGCCTGGAACCAGCAGCACCCTGATGAAATGCAGCGCCGCGTGCAAGCGTGCAGGCCCGAGGACGTGGCCATTCTGGTCTACACCTCGGGCACCACCGGCAAGCCCAAGGGCGCCATGCACACCCATGCCGCACTCACCTACACCGTGCGCGGCTACAACACCCTCATCTCGCGCAGCGAGGCCGACGAGACCATGTGTTTTCTGCCGCTGTGCCACATTGCCGAACGCATGGGCGGCGAGTACTTCTCGCTCTACACCGGCGCACGCCTGAACTTTGTGGAGAACCCCGACACCGTGCCCGAGAACGTGCGCGAGATCGCGCCCACGGTGTTCACCGCCGTGCCACGCGTGTGGGAGAAGTTCTACTCCGGCGTGATGATTGCCCTGAAGGAATCCACGCGCATGCAGCAGGCGGCCTATGCGTGGTCCATCGGCGTAGGCACACGCATTGCTGACTTGGTGCTGGCGGGCCAGCCGGTGGGCGGGCTGCTGAAGCTGCAGTTCCAGCTGGCGCGCTGGCTGGCGCTGAACAATGTGCGCAAGCTCATCGGCATCCACCGCGCGCGTTTTCTCGTCACGGGGGCCGCACCCATCTCGCCCGAGCTGGTGAAGTGGTACCTGGCCCTGGGCGTGCCCATGCTGGAGGTGTGGGGCATGACCGAGACCTGCGGCGCTGCCACCGGCGTGCCCGCCAGCCGCATCAAGCCCGGCTCCATCGGCCCGGCGGCCAGCTACAACGAGGTGCGCATCGACCCCACCACGGGCGAGATCCTGGTGCGCGGCCCCAACGTGTTCAAGGGCTACCTCAACCTGCCCGAGAAGACGGCCGAAACCATAGACGCCGACGGCTGGCTGCACACGGGCGATGTGGGCGCCATCGACACCGACGGCTACCTGCGCATCACCGACCGCATGAAGGACATCATCATCACGGCGGGCGGCAAGAACATCACGCCCAGCGAGCTGGAGAACGAGCTCAAGTTCAGCCCCTACGTGACCGACGCCGTGGTGATTGGCGACAAGCTGCCCTACCTCACGGTGATCATCATGATCGACCAGGAGAACGTGGAGAAGTACGCACAGGACAACGACGTGCCGTTCTCCAACTACGCCAGCCTGACCCGCACGCGCGAGGTGCAGGAGCTGATCCAGGCCGAGATCGACCGCGTCAACACCAAGTTCGCCCGCGTGGAGCAGATCAAGAAGTTCTTCCTGCTGGACACGCAGCTCACGGCCGAGGATGAAGAACTGACCCCCACCATGAAGCTCAAGCGCAAGCTGGTACAGCAGAAGTACGCGCCGCAGATTGAGGCGATGTACCGGTAGGGGCGGGGATGGGGGGCGGTTTGGGTGCGCACCCAGAAACCGCTCGGGCTGAGCTTGTCCAAGCCAGGGCCCACCGCCACCCGATGCCCGCCCGAGATAGGGAAAGTGCTGGTGCCCCACCCTGGGCATCGTTCTATAACGGGCAACCGAGTTCGATCCAACCAAAGGAGACGTGCCATGAAACTTCATCACATTGCCGCGCTGGCCCTCGTGGCCATGGCCGGCGGTGCTGCGCAGGCCCAGCCCAGCCAGGGTGTGAGCAAGGACACCATCAACCTGGGTTCCATCCAGGATCTTTCCGGGCCGCTGGCGGGCTTTGGCAAGCAGGTGCGCCTGGGCATGATGCTGCGCGTGGACGAGGCCAACGAGCAGGGCGGCATCAACGGCCGCAAGCTCGACCTGAAGGTGGAAGACTCGGGCTACGACCCCAAGAA
>JADMJR010000272.1 GCA_018780365.1 Acidovorax sp.
TCGAAACCTTCGACATCCAGATCAACGTGCACGGTGGTGGTGAATCCGGCCAGGCTGGCGCTGCCCGCCACGGTATCACCCGTGCTCTGATCGACTACGACGCAACGCTGAAGCCCGCACTGAGCCAAGCCGGCTTCGTGACGCGTGACGCGCGCGAAGTGGAACGTAAGAAGGTCGGTCTGCACTCTGCACGCCGCGCCAAGCAGTTCTCCAAGCGTTAAGCTGTGGCCCTGCCCGGATGCCGCCCTGTGCGGCATCTGCTGCGAAGCACTCCTGGGGTGCTTTACAGAGAAAAACCGCCTTCGGGCGGTTTTTTCGTTTATGGTGCGCTCTTTTCTTTTGGGGCCGTTCGTCCAATGACAGGCCTGTTGACCCTATGCGCTTTCGCCTGCTGCGCCGTCGGCTGACCATCAGTGCCCCCCGGGTGGCCATCCGCAGTGCCTTGCCCTGGCCCTTTCGCTGGCTGGCCCTGGCTGTGGTGCTGGGTTTTTGTGCGGCCGTGGCGCTGTGGGCGTTCGAGTTTGGAAAATCCATTGCAGGGCTGGACACGGTCTCGCGCGACGACATGCTGCGGATGAAGGCGGAGGTCACACGCCTGCGTGACGAAGGCCAGGAGCGCCAGACCGTGGCGCTGACCGCCGAAAGCCTGCTCGCCACCGAGCGCGCGGCCAAGGAAAGCCTGATGGCCCAGGTGCGCCAGCTCGAAGCCGACAACCGGACGCTGCGTGAAGACCTGGGCTTCTTTGAAAAACTGATACCGGCAGCCAAAACCGACGGCCTGGCGATCCGCGCCCTGCAGGCCGAAGTGCTGGGGGGGATGCAGCTGCGCTGGCAGGTGCTGGTCATCCAGGCCGCCCGCAATGCGCCTGATTTCAATGGGCGTCTGGAGCTGGTGCTGACGGGCACGCAAGATGGCAAGCCCTGGACGCAGACCTTGCCTGCCCAGGGGCAGCCGCTGCAGGTCAAGCAGTACCGCCGTATCGAAGGGGTGCTCGATCTGCCTCCGCATGCCGTGGTAAAAACCGTCACCGCACGGGTGCTGGATGGAACCACCGTCCGTGCCACGCAAGCCATGGCCATCGAATAGGTGGCCTCGCCATGCTGCGGCCATCCACCTGCGCAGCCCTGTGCAACGAGCCGCCCTTGCGCCTGAAAGGGCTCCGCAGGGCTGAGGCTCCACCCCGGGGCTTTTTCCCATTCCACCCGCAGCTCGCCCCTGGGCCCGTCTGCCTCTCCAGGAGTCCTATCCATGTTTTCGCGTAAGAAGCAGCCACCCATCAAAAGCCTCGTTGCACAGGGCACGAAGATCGAAGGCCATGTGCATTTCTCCGAAGGCATGCGCATTGATGGGGAGGTGGTGGGCGACATCCGGGCGGGATCGGATCAGCCCAGCATCCTGGTGATCTCGGAAACCGCGCGTGTTGAGGGGGCCATCCATGCCGACCACGTGATCATCAATGGCCAGGTGCTGGGCCCCGTGCATGCGGGTGAACTGCTGGAGCTGCAGCCCAAGGCGCAGATCACGGGCAATGTGCACTACAAGGCGCTGGAGATGCACCAGGGCGCCGTGATTGCCGGGCAGCTGTTCCCGACGGCCGTGCTGATCGAGGAAAAGCCCCCACTGAAGTTGGCGTCAAACAACCCGTGATCTGAATTCCCGAGCGGTTTGCAGTAGTATTAACCCCAAATACTGAACCCGGAGTACCCCATGAGCGCCGTTGCCGACAACATCCAGACCGAAATGCCCGCCCCCATCCTGTTCACCGACAGTGCGGCGGCCAAGGTGGCAGACCTGATTGCCGAAGAGGGCAACCCTGATCTGAAACTGCGCGTTTTTGTGCAGGGTGGTGGCTGCTCCGGCTTCCAGTACGGTTTCACCTTTGATGAAATCACCAACGAAGACGACACCACCATGACCAAAAATGGCGTGTCGCTGCTGATCGACGCCATGAGCTACCAGTACCTGGTGGGCGCCGAGATCGACTACAAGGAAGACCTGCAGGGCGCCCAGTTTGTGATCAAGAACCCGAACGCCACCACCACCTGCGGGTGTGGCTCCAGCTTCTCGGCCTGACGGGTCCGTGGGGCCTGGCCCTGTGGCTGGTGTCTCGGGATGGAGCAGAAGCAAAAACCGCCTTCGGGCGGTTTTTTCATGGGCGGGAGGACCTCGCCATGCTCAGGCTGGGTACACCGCACCCAGCACGCGTGCCCCCGCTGCACCGGTCACGCTGGGCAGATTGCCAGGGGCGTGGTGCAGCGCCTGGCGCGCGAGCCAGGCAAAGGCGGCCGCCTCCACCTGCAGGGCGGGCAGCCCCAGGGCATCGGTGGCCACCACTTGCAACGAGGGGCAACCGGCCTGCAGGCGGCGCATCAGCTGGGTGTTGAGGGCGCCACCTCCACAAATGGCCAGGGTTTTGCTATCCATTTTGTAGCTATCAATGCATGCTGAGCAGGCGGTAGCGGTGAATTCAGTCAATGTGGCTTGCACATCCACCGGCGTGGCATGTCCGAAGGGCTCCAGGTGGGCGGCCAGCCAGGGGGGGTTGAACAGGTCGCGCCCCGTGCTCTTGGGGGGCGGCTTGTGCAGAAAAGGCTCTTGCATCAACGCTGCCAGCAGGCCGGGCAGCACCTGTCCGGTGGCGGCCCAAGCGCCATCCCTGTCAAACGGCTGGCCGGTGTGCAGCTGGCACCAGTGGTCCATGAGCGCATTGCCGGGCCCACAGTCAAACCCCAGCACGCTGCCCTCCGCGCTCAGCACGCTGAGGTTGGAGATGCCGCCGATGTTGAGCACCAGCACGGTCTCATCCGGCCGGCCGAAGACGCCCTGGTGGAAGGCTGGCACCAGCGGCGCGCCCTGGCCACCGGCCGCCACATCGCGGCTGCGCAGGTCGGCCACCACGGCGATGCCTGTCTGCTCGGCCAGCAGGGCGGGGCTCAGCAGTTGCAGGGTGTAGCCCGTGCCGTCGAACTCCTGGGGGCGGTGCCGCACGGTCTGCCCGTGGGCGCCGATGGCGCGGATGGCGCTGGGGGGCTGGCCACTGTGCTCCAGCAGCTCTTGCACCACCTCCGTGTACGCGCGCGACAGCGCATTGCCTGCGAGCGCGGCGCGGTGCAGTTCGTTGTCGCCCGGGGTGTTGAGGGCCAGCAGCTCGGCGCGCAGCGCGGGCGCAAAGGCGGCGCTGGCATGGTGTGTGACCCGCATGCGCGGGCCTGAGAAGTCGGCCAATACCCCGTCAATCCCGTCGAGCGAGGTGCCCGACATCAGGCCGATGTACAGATCGGACATGGCCCGTGGGATGGCGTGTCGTGGCGGGCTGGGGTCAGTCTGCGCTGGCCTGCTCGATCAGGGCTGCAGCAGACAACTGGACGCGCATGGTGGATGCCAGGCGGTTGAAGGCCGGGCGCGCGGCCGCCGAGACGGGCGCAGCCGCTTCGCTCTTGGCCACAATGGTCATGGGGTCCTGGTGCACGCCGTTCACGCGGAATTCAAAGTGCAGGTGTGGGCCCGTGGCCCAGCCGGTGGCGCCCACGGCGCCCAGGGTCTGGCCCTGTTCGACCGACTGGCCCTGGCGCACGTCGATGCGGCTCAGGTGGGCATAGACCGTGACATGCTGGTTGCGGTGCTTGATGAAGACCACGTTGCCGTAGCCGTTCTGCACCCCGGAGAACTCCACCACGCCATCGCCCACGGTGCGCACGGCCGTGCCCGTGGGGGCGGCGAAGTCGGTGCCCAGGTGGGCGCGCCAGGTCTGCAGGATGGGGTGCAGGCGCATCTTGAAGCCGCTGGTCACGCGCGAGAACTCGACGGGCGAGGTTAGGTAGGCGCGGCGCATGCTTTCGCCGTCCAGCGTGTAGTAGGCACCTTTGGTGGCGTTGGGTTCCTGGAACCAGATGGCCTGGTGGGTCTTGCCGTTGTTGACGAACTCGGCGCTCAGCACGCGGCCGCTGCTCAGCGGCTCGCCGTCGGCTTCCAGGGTTTCGTACACCACCGAGAAGCGGTCGCCCTTGCGCAGGGAGCGGCGGAAATCGATGTTGCCCGAGAACAGCTCGGCCACCTGCACGGCCACGGCGTCGGGGATGTTGGACGCGTCGGTGGCGGCGAACAGCGAGCTGTGGATGATGCCGCCGGACAGCCGGCTGCTGGTGGCCAGCTTGGCGGTTTCGACGCGCGACGTGAACTTGTTGTCGGCCGTGCGCTCCACGACCAGGCGGCGGAAGTTGCCGCTGTCGTCGGGCACCCAGCGCACCTTCAGGCGGATCAGGCGGTGGTCGTCGGTGGTTTCTGCCGACACGGTGCGGCCCGAGCGGCCCAGCACGTTCTGGCGCACCGGCGTGTCGCCGCGCATGAAGGCGGCCGCGGCCGGGTCGGCCACGCCCAGGCGTTGCAGCAGCGACTCAGGGGTGTCGCTGGAGCGCACCTGCTCGGAGCGGAACAGCGAAAAGCCGGGCGCGTCGAGCTGACCCAGCACCAGGTTGTCGGCCAGCGACTCGACCGGGTAGTTCACCATGCGCACCGGCAACTCGGCCGGGTCGGGGGCAAAAGATGCCACGGCGAAAGCACCGCCGCCGCCCGTGAGCAGCAGGGCGGCAATGGCGGCGGTGATGCGTTTGGGGTGTTGTTGGATCGTGCGGGACAGCCGGTCAAGCAAAGCGATGCTGGCGGTGCGGACCGTAGTGAGGCCGTGAATCAAAGGTCTATCCCCAGGGTGATTGCGGTTCCGTGGCACACCCCCGGTGTGAATGCGGGGCGGGGCCAGGAGCACAGACTGTCAGGCTGCAGCCATTCGACAGGTTGATAAAAACAGGTCGAAACGGCGGGCCCACTAGAATCCGCCTCTGCAATGTGGGCTGAAGTATAGCGGCGCATGCTGTCTAGACATCCCAAAAAACCCTTATGAATCAATCTGCTGTTACAACA
>JADMJR010000007.1 GCA_018780365.1 Acidovorax sp.
GCAATGGCCACGCGCTGCTGCTGCCCGCCCGACAGCTGGCTGGGGTGCTTGTGCGCCTGTTCGGGAATGCGCACGCGCGTGAGGTACTTCATGGCGACCGCCTCGGCCTCTTCGCGGCCCATGCCCCGCGAGCGCATGGGCGCCAGCGTGCAGTTCTCCAGGATGGTCAGGTGCGGAAACAGGTTGAACTGCTGGAACACCATGCCCACCTCGGCGCGCACGGCATCCACGTTCTTGCCGCCAGCAGTCAGGTCGATGCCGTCCACCTCGATGCGGCCCTTTTGCACCGTCTCCAGCCGGTTGATGCACCGGATGAGCGTGGACTTGCCCGAGCCCGATGGCCCGCAGATCACGATGCGCTCCCCGGGCCGCACCGACAGGTGGATGTCGGTGAGCACCTGAAAGCTGTCGTACCACTTGTTGACCCCTTCCATGCGGATGATCGGCGGGGTGCCGGCCGGGGTCGTGACTGCGTCGCTCATCAATGGCTCCTTGTGCTGTCCTGTCTGGCGGTGTCTTACTGCAGCTTGGGCAGGTCGGCGCCCAGCCATTTCTGGTACAGCTTGTTCAGCTCGCCGTTGGCCGTGTTGCGCGCCACAAAGTCGTTCACCGCGCGGGTCAGCTCGTCCTGGCCTGGGCGCAGGGCAATGCCCATGGCCTGTTGCAGCAGGTTGAACTTGTTCTCAAAGGTGTTGGCCGGCACGCGCTTGGCGATCTGCGCCGCCACGGTGACCGAGCAGCCAATGGCATCGACCTGGCCCGAGATCAGTGCCTGCATGGCCGATGCGTCGTCGTCGAAGCGGCGGATCTCGGTGCCCTCGGGCGCGGCCTTGGTCACCGCCACGTCTTGTGTGCTGGCACGGGCCACGCCCACACGCACGGTCTTGAGGTCGGCCGCGCTCTTGATGTTGGCGCCCGTCTTGCCGTACAGCACGATGGTGGCGGCTGCATAGGGCTGCGAGAACTGCACCTGCTTGGAGCGCTCGGGCGTAATGGCCAGCGAGGCCACCAGCACATCGACCTTGTTGGTCAGCAGGAAGGGGATGCGGTTGGGGCCGGTGACGGGCACGATGGTGGCCTTCACGCCCAGCTCCTTGGCCAGCAGCTTGGCCACATCGGCGTCGTAGCCGTCGGGCTGGTTCTGCGCGTTGGTGGTGCCGTAGGGCGGAAAGTCCACCAGCATGCCGATGGTGAGCTCGCCCTTTTTCTTGATGTCGGCCACGCTCTGTGCCGAGGCCAGCGGTGCAAAGGCCGTGAGCGCAGCGCCCAGGCCCAGGGCGGCCAGTGCGGCGGTGGCAGAGCGGCGGTGCAGGGAAAAGGTCATGGCATGTCTCCTGGTGGTTGGTGTGAACGAGAAAGAAAGAAAGAAAGAAAAGAACAGGCCCGGCTTGAACGGTCAGCGCGCCAAGGCCCGCGCCCGCTGGCGCTCCATGCGCGCTGCCAGCAGCGACAGCGGCCAGCAGATCACGAAATACAGCGCGGCCACGGTGGTGAACACATGCAGCGGCTGAAACGTGGCGTTGTTGATGATCTGGCCCGCGCGGGTGATCTCGGTGAAGCCGATGATGGCCGCCAGCGAGGTGCCCTTGATGATCTGCACCATGTAGCCCACCGTGGGCGGCAGTGCGATCTTGAAAGCCTGGGGCAGCACCACAAACCGCATGCGGTTGATGTAGCTCAGGTTCAGGGCCTGCGCGGCCTCCCACTGGCCGCGTGGCACCGCTTCAATACAGCCGCGCCAGATCTCTGCGAGGAAAGCCGCGCTGTTGAGCACCAGCGCCGCACCCGCAGCCACCCAGGGGTTGATGTCGAGCCCCAGCACCGGCGCGCCAAAGAAGATCAGGAACAACTGCAGCAACAGCGGCGTGCCCTGAAAGACCTGGATGAACACCCGCGACGCATGGCGCGCCACGGCGTTCTCGGAGGTGCGCGACAGCGCCACCACCAGGCCCAGCAGCGCCCCGCCGACGAAGGCGATGGCCGACAGCGCCAGCGTCCACTGCGCGGCCTGCAGGATGAATAGAAACTCGGAGAGTCCGAAGGTACGCATGGCCTGGTTTCCTCAGCGGCGGTCGGGGTAGTTCAGGGCGCGCTGGTAGATCAGCTTGAACAGCGCAGAGAACGACAGCGCCAGCACCAGGTAAATGGCCGCCACCACGATGTAGATCTCAAAGCTGCGGAAGGTCTGCGACTGCAGGTTGGCCGCCACCGAGGTCAGGTCGTCGGCCGAGATCACCGACACCACGGCAGAGCTGAGCATCAACAGGATGAACTGGCTGGTGAGCGCCGGGTAGATGGCCTTGAGCGCGGGTTTGAGGATGACGAAGCGGAAGATCTCCCAGGGCTTGAGGTTGAGCGCCTTGCCCGCCTCGATTTGCCCCTTGGGGATGGACTCGATGCCCGCCCGCACGATCTCGGCCGCATACGCGCCCAGATTGACCACCATGGCCGTCAGCGCCGCGGTGTAGGGCGACCAGCGCAGGCCAATGGAGGGCAGCGCAAAGAAAAAGAAAAACAGCTGCACGATGAACGGCGTGTTGCGGATCACCTCGATGTAGGCATTGATCAGAAACCGCAGCCAGGGCGGCCCGCCCGTCTTGCCCCAGGCACAAAAAATGGCCACCACCAGCCCGAGCAGCGTGGCCGTGAGCGACAACTGCACGGTGATCCACGTGCCCTTGAGCAACAGGGGCCACGCAGCAAAAACGGCATCGAACTGGAACTGGTAATTCACGGTGAACAGGCGTTATTCCAAGGTGAACGCAGTGTATGAAACCGGTTTCATTGCCACATCGGGGATTACCCGATGGGTGGCAAAAGTGCCGCCCCCTGGTTGCAAAAGCCCTGGTTCGCCCAAGCCGGGCGCGTGGGTGAAAATGCCGCATGCCTTCTTTCCGCCCAGAACCCCCTTACACCCACGGCCAGGCCGACCGCACCGCCGTGCTGCTGTGCAACCTGGGCACGCCCGATGAACCCACGGCCCCGGCCGTGCGCCGGTATCTGGCGCAGTTTTTGGGCGACCACCGCGTGGTGGAGATTCCCAAACTGGCGTGGTGGCCCATCCTGCACGGCATCATCCTGCGCACCCGCCCCGCCAAATCCGCCGCCAAATACGCCACGGTGTGGACGCCCGAAGGCTCGCCCCTGGCGGTGTGGACAGCCAAACAGGCCACGCTGCTGCGCGGCTGGCTGGGCGAAGCGGGCCACAACGTGCTGGTGCGCCACGCCATGCGCTACGGCAACCCCTCCATCGCCAGCCAGCTCGATGCCCTGAAGGCCGAGGGCGCCACGCGCATCCTCATCCTGCCGCTGTACCCGCAGTACTCGGCCACCACCACCGCCAGCGTGTTTGACGCCGTCTACACCTGGGCCGCCGCCACACGCAACGTGCCCGAGCTGCGTTTTGTGAACCGCTACCACGACGCCCCCGGCTACATCGACGCCCTGGCCCGCACCATCGAAACGCACTGGAAGCACCACGGCCAGCCCGACCAGCTGGTGATGAGCTTTCACGGCGTGCCCGAACGCACCCTGCACCTGGGCGACCCCTACCACTGCGAGTCGCGAAAGACCGGCCGCCTGCTGGCCGAGCGCCTGGGCCTGCGCGAGGAGCGCTTTCGCATCACCTTCCAGTCGCGCTTTGGCAAGGCCAAGTGGCTGGAGCCCTACACCCAGCCCACCATCGAGGCACTGGGCAAGGCGGGCACGCGGCGGGTGGACGTGGTGTGCCCCGGCTTCACCAGCGACTGCCTGGAGACGCTGGAGGAAATCAGCATGGAAGTGCGCGAGGCCTTCCTGCACGCGGGCGGCAAGGAATTTCACTACATCCCCTGCCTGAACGACAACAACCACTGGATCACCGCCCTGAGCCGCGTGGCCCAGCAGCACCTGGCGGGCTGGCCCACCGAGGCCCCCACCGCCGCCGCACTGGCCGATGCGCGCAGCCACGCGCAAGCCGGGGGCGCCCCCACCGGGGCCTGCCCCGTGGCCCATTGATCAATTACTATTATTTTGATAGCTTAAAAGGCATACCCACCAAGCGCAGACGGCCTTTTTTTATTCATTTTTTGAAGGCCACAACGCCCCGCCACCGCGCCCAGCCACAACGCCATGTGCACCGCCTGGCGCTGCGGCCTGCCCCCACCCACATTCCGCCCCCATGCCCGCCTTTGCCCTCGCCCCCCACCAGCTGCGGCTGACGATCAACCCCGCAACGCTGGGCTTTGCCAGCACGGCCGAACTGCAAGACCTGCCCCTGCCCTGGATCGGCCAGGAGCGCGCCCAGGCCGCCGCGCAGTTTGGCCTGGGCCTGCACCAGCCCGACTACCACCTGTTTGTGCTGGGCGAAGTGGGCAGCGGCCGCGCCTCGCTGCTGCGCCAAGCCATGCAGGCGGCGGCCAGCCAGCGCGCCGTGCCGCCCGACCTGTGCTACCTGCACAACTTCGACATGCCCGACCGCCCCCGCGCCCTGCGCCTGCCAGCGGGCCAGGGCCGCCAGCTGCGCCAAGGCCTGGCCGACATGGCCAAGAACCTGCAGGCCGACATCCCCAAACGCCTGGCCGCCGCCGACTTCAAGGCCGAGGCCGAGCGCATCGAAAAAACCTGGCAAACGCAAGAGGCCGAAGCCTTTGCGGTGCTCGACGCATTCGCCGAGGCCCGCCAGTTCCGCCTGACGCGCGACGGCGGCCAGATGGTGTTCACCCTCACCGGCCCCAAGGGCCAGCCGCTGACCGAAAGCGAAGCCCGCGCCCTGCCGCGCGAGCGCCGCGCCGAGATCGATGTGGCCGAGCAGGAAGTGCGCACCGAGATCGCCCGTTTTCTTGAAGCCGCCCGCCCACTGGAGCGCGCCCGCGACGACGCCCTGGCCGCCCTGCGCCGCCAGACCATCAAGCCCCTGGTGGA
>JADMJR010000084.1 GCA_018780365.1 Acidovorax sp.
GGCGCAAAACACAGGCTTTTACCATGTCCACCACCCAACACGCGAAAGTTCTGATTCTTGGCTCCGGCCCCGCAGGCTACACGGCAGCCGTCTACGCCGCCCGCGCCAACCTGAATCCGGTACTCATCACCGGCATCGCCCAGGGTGGCCAGCTGATGACCACCACCGAAGTGGACAACTGGCCCGCCGACGTACACGGCGTGCAGGGCCCCGACCTGATGCAGCGCTTCCTGGAGCACGCCGAGCGCTTCAAGACCCAGATCATCTTCGACCACATCAACAAGGTCGATTTCAGCCAGCGCCCGTTCACGCTCACCGGCGACAGCGGCACCTACACCTGCGACGCGCTGATCCTAGCCACGGGCGCATCGGCCAAATACCTGGGCCTGCCCTCGGAAGAAGCCTTCATGGGCAAGGGCGTGTCCGGCTGCGCCACCTGCGACGGTTTCTTCTACCGCGAGCAGGATGTCTGCGTGGTCGGCGGCGGCAACACGGCCGTGGAAGAAGCGCTGTACCTGTCCAACATCGCCCGCAAGGTCACGTTGGTGCACCGCCGCGACAAGTTCAAGGCCGAGCCCATCCTGGTGGACAAGCTCCACGAGAAGGTCGCCGCCGGCAAGATCGAGCTCAAGCTGTTCAACACGCTCGACGAGGTGCTGGGCGACAACACGGGCGTGACCGGCATCCGCATCAAGAGCACCAAGGACGGCAGCACCGAAGACATCAAGCTGCAAGGCTGCTTCATCGCCATCGGCCATGCGCCCAACACCGAGATCTTCCAGGGCCAGTTGGAGATGGAGAACGGCTACATCATCACCCAGGGCGGCCTCAAGGGTTTTGCCACCCAGACCAGCGTGCCCGGCGTGTTTGCCGCCGGCGATGTACAGGACCACGTGTACCGCCAGGCCATCACCAGCGCAGGCACCGGCTGCATGGCCGCGCTCGACGCCCAGCGCTTCCTGGAACAAGAGTCTTGATGAAAAATTAAGCCGCAGGCTATAATCTGCGGCTTTGCTGAATTCGGCCCGTTTTTGCGGTCCTCCGAAACAGGCAAATCGGGTTACCGCCACCCTTTCTGGCGAGGTGAGGCCGCAAGCCAACCCGGGGTATCAACACCCGGGGCCCAGCGAACGGCCGTTAATCAGTATCGGAGTGTCCTCATGGCACGCGTCTGCGACGTAACGGGCAAGAAGCCCATGGTCGGGAACAATGTTTCCCACGCCAACAACAAAACCAAGCGCCGGTTCCTGCCGAACCTGCAATACCGCCGTTTCTGGGTCGAGACCGAAAACCGCTGGGTTCGCCTGCGCGTTTCGAGCGCTGCCCTGCGTTTGATCGACAAGAACGGTATCGACTCGGTGCTCGCAGACCTGCGTGCCCGTGGCCAGGCTTAAGGAGTAGCACCATGGCAAGCAAAGGCGGACGCGACAAGATCAAGCTGGAATCCACTGCGGGTACCGGCCACTTCTACACCACGACCAAGAACAAGAAGACCATGCCCGAGAAGATGCTGATCATGAAATTTGATCCCAAGGCTCGCAAGCATGTGGAATACAAGGAAATGAAGCTGAAGTAATCTTTCAGCCTCGTTTCCCCCCAAAAAACCGCCCGCACCCCGGGCGGTTTTTTTATGCCTGTTTTTGCCAGCGCCTGATTGCCCTATGCAGCCTTGCGTGACGGAAAGGGCTGCTGCGGGGCCAGTTGATCCGCCATCAAGGCGCCCAGCGTGCGGTAGCCCTCCTCCACCTGCGCCGTGAAGGGCATGCCGCAACTCAGGCGCAGAAAACGCTCATAGCGCCCCGTGTTGGTGAACATGGGCCCAGGGGCAATGCGTATGCCGCGGAGCAGCGCCTGGTCGTAAAGCCGTGTGGACGAGATGCCGATCGGCAGCTCCAGCCACAGGCTCAACCCACCCGGCGGCAGGCTCAGCCGCGTGCCCGCTGGAAAGTAGCGGGCCACAGCCCGCGCGGACTGCTCCCGCTGCAGGCGCATGCGGCGCATATGGCGTTCGTAGGCCGGGGAATCCACGCTGCGCGCGGCCAGCAGCTGCGACCACGTCTGCATGTTGCGCGTGCGGGCAAACTTGAGCATCTGCACCCGGGCCTGCCAGCGCCCCGCACTCATCCAGCCCTGGCGCAGGCCCGGGGCAAAACTCTTGCTGAGCGAGGCACAGTAGATCACCTGGCCCGCATCCCCCTGGCGGTCCCAGGCCTTGGCCGGACGCAGAACGTGCGGGGACTCCACGAACTCGCGGTAGATGTCGTCCTCGATGAGGGCCAGGCCGTGCTCTACGCACAGCGCCACCAGGCGTTCCTTGTGCGCGTCGGGCATCACGCTGCCCTGCGGCATCTGCAAATGGGGCACCACCACCACACCCTTGAGCCGGGGCTCGTTGCGTGCAGCCAGCTCCAGCGCCTCCAGCGAGATGCCGGTGTGGGGGCTGCAGGGAATCTCCAGCGCGCGCAGTCCACGCACCTCGATGGCCTGGAGGATGCCGAAGAAGGTGGGCGATTCGACGGCAATCACATCGCCCGGCTCGGCCACCGCATCCAGGGCCAGATTGACCGCCTCGGAGTTCCCATGGGTCGCGCCAATGTCTGCAGGGGCCACACAGACACCAAAGGTGAGCGCATGCCGCGCCATGGCTTGCTGAAACTCGGGATGTGTCGTAGGTGCAGACGGGCCATACACCAGGATGTCCGGTTGCTCCCGCAACAAGCCATGTGCCAGCCGGTTAAGCGCCTTCGCATCGAACAGACTGGGTGCTGGCATCGCGCTGCCCAGGTCCAGCGGCAGGGGGCCCGCACGGCGGGCCTTGTCGAGAAAAACCGAAATGCGCTCATTGATGCCCGCAAAGGCGTGGGAATCACTGGCCAGGGGTTCGTGCACCTCGGGTTCACGCGCGCCCGGCAACACCACCCCACCCTGCTCGCGCACGAAGTAACCGACGCGCTCGCGCGCCTCCACACAGCCCAGGGATTCGAGGTGGCGCAGCACCTGCAGGGCCGTGGTCAGGCTCACCTGGTGGCGCTGACACAACTCGCGCACAGACGGCATGCGCATGCCGGGCATCAGGCTGCCCGCAGCGATGGCCTGTTCATACAAGGCCGCCAGTTGCTGGTAGAGGGGCGTGACGTGGGTATCGGAGAGACGTGGCATGGCTTGTAACTGGGAAAACTGCTGCGGCCCGGGTGCGGGTGATATAGCCAGCGAGCGCATGGTGGCCTAACACCGCCGGCGGGTACAGATACAGATAAGGACAGAAGGAACCATAACAGCACACCCACAATCGTTGCTGTTCTACCCCATCACGCAAGCGCGTGTACCTGTTGTCGCTGGACAGTATTTTTTACGCTAAAGCCCTCGCCACCGCCTTTTCCCAGGAGCGCCCGCACCATGAAACCGCACATCCCACCCCAATCGGCTACCACCGCCGTCACGGTACACATCACATCCGGTCAGATCCTGTGGGTCTGCCTTCCACCCGGCAGCACCTTGCACACCATCCGGGGGGAGGCCACTGTACGTTCTACGCCCAGCGCTTGCGGACACGCAGTGCACTCACCACCACAGGCCATCCTGAAGGCAGGTGCCCCATGGCCACTGCCCAGACACGACCAGGCCACCTGGGTGCAACTTGGCAGCGCCACACGAGGCCCCGCAGAGGTCCACATTGTGGAGAACACGCCTGAGCCCGGGCTGCTGCGGAGAGCCTGGTCGCTTCTGCGGACGAACTTCGCAGGCCGCAAAAAGGAACAGCCGGCTGGAACATACGGCGCATGGCACGCCGCACGATGAACAAAGGGTGCCTACAAAGACAAAGGCCTTGCCGGGGAGGGCAAGGCCTTGCAAGTAACCGCCTCAGGGGGTTCAGGGGATCTCAGGCACGCGCAGCACGCAGGCTGATCGAAAACTCGCGCAGAGCGGCAATGCCACTTTCCTCCGCCCGGCGGCACCACGCCTGCAAATCGGCGGTGAGCTGCTCGCGGGATTGCGAAGTGTTGAGCCACAGCTGGCGCAGCTCTTCCCGCATGGTCACCATCTTGTCGAGTGCCGGGTGCGCAGCGCGGGCCTGTGCCAGCTGCGGCAAGGCCAGAGCGGGCACCTTCTCGGCATCGCGGTGCAGCCAGCGCTTGGCTGCCTTGAGCGCAGACACGTCGGCCTGGCGCGCCTGCAGCGCAGCAATTTCTTCCTTGCAAGCCTTGCGCACACCACGCGCATAGCCGGCCATCACCTCGTACCGGTTGGCGATCAGGGCCTCCAGCGTCTTTTCATCGGCCACAGGCTTGACGTCACCCAACTGCAGCTTGGGCGGCACCTTCTTGACCGTAGCCCAGCCGATTTTCTTCATCAGCGTGATGTAGACCCAGCCAATGTCGAACTCATAAGGCTTGACCGAGAACTTGGCCGACGTGGGGTACGTGTGGTGGTTGTTGTGCAGTTCTTCGCCACCAATGATGATGCCCCAGGGCGAAAGGTTGGTGCTGGCGTCCTGCGCCTCGAAATTGCGGTAGCCCCAGTAATGGCCCACACCATTGACCACACCGGCCGCCCAGAACGGAATCCAGAGCATCTGCACCGCCCACACGGCGGCTCCCAACGCACCGAACAGGGCGAGGTTCAGGATCAGCATGAGGCCCACGCCCTGCCAGCCGTAGCGGGTGTAGACGTTGCGCTCCATCCAGTCATCGGGTGTGCCATGGCCGAACTTCTTCATGGTCTCCATGTTCTTGGACTCGGCGCGGTACAACTCGGCGCCGCGCCACATCACGGTATCGAGGCCCCGGGTCTGGGGGCTGTGGGGGTCGTCCACGGTTTCGCACTTGGCGTGGTGCTTGCGGTGGATGGCCACCCACTCCTTGGTGACCATGCC
>JADMJR010000012.1 GCA_018780365.1 Acidovorax sp.
GGATGTCGAAGCGGTAGGCCCCGGTGGCGCGGGGCGAATCCAGCAGCGCATACACCGTGACCTGGGTCGCCAGCGGGTCGGGCTGCACCAGCCAGAACTCGGTGAAGCGCGGAAATTCCTCCCCGCTGCCGCCCACGGTGTCGATGGCCAGCCCCCGGGCCGACAGGCCGTACTGCTGGCCTTTGCCTAAAGCGCGAAAGTAGCTGGCGCCCTGGAAGACCACCAGCTCATCCTTGTAGGCGCTGGCATTGAGGTGGTTGTGCAGGCGAAAGCCCGCAAAACCCAGGTCGCCCCAAGCCTCGGGCCGCACCTGGTTCTTGCCGTAGTCGAAGTCGGCGCGGCGGTAGCTGATGTGGCGCGCGCCCTGGGGCGTGACTTCGTTGATCAGCACCGGTTCTTTCTGGTACAGGCCCAGGTGGAAGAACATGGCCTCGAACGGCAGCTTGTCGGCGCGCCACAGGGCGCGGTCGGGGCGCCAGCGGATGTCGCGCACCTGGTCGTAGTCGAGCTGCGCGAGGTCTGCAGGCAGCTTGTCGCTGGCGGCTTGGTAGGGCTTCTCGGCCCGTTCGCGTGCAATGCGGGTGACGGTGTCGAAATCGAAGACCGGGCCCGGTGTCTGTGCCTGGGCTACCCCGGTCAGCAGGGTGGTGGCCAGCACCACCGCAGCCCGCAGGGAGCGGCCAGTGGCACGTAGGCGGCAGGAAAAAACAGCTTGCATGCTGACACTAGGGCAAACCCTGTGCCAGCTTGAAAAAACTGTTTTAAATCAGTGGCTTACACAGTCATTTGCATGTAAGCAGTTGTGCGGGGCTCCGATAGCCAACAAAAACCGGTCTTTTTGTCGCCATCTGGCGACGGTTGGGTGGTGTCTTTGGGGAAAACTCAGAAAAATCAACGACTTAATCGTGTCGCTCATCAGCGACGTCGTCGGAATCGGGCGAGTCGGCTTTGAAGTGTCCGGGCGTCAGCGCGTGTTTTTGCAGCAGCCGGTAGAACTCGGTGCGGTTGCGCTGTGCCAGGCGCGCGGCATCGGCCACGTTGCCATCGGTCATCTTCAGCAGGTCCACCAGATACTCGCGCTCAAAGCGCTGACGGGCCTCGGCAAAGCTCAGCACCTGGGCCGAGGGAATGCGCAGGGCCCGCTGCACCATCGACAGTGGCACCAGCGGTGTGGTGGACAGGGCGCACACCTGCTCGACCACGTTGTAGAGCTGGCGCACATTGCCAGGCCAGGCGGCGGCAGTCAGCGCCTTGAGCGCTTCGGGCGCAAAGCCCGACAGGCGCTTGTCGTACTTGCGGGCCAGCTTGTCCAGAAAGTGGTTGGCCAGCAGCGCAATGTCTTCGCGCCGCTCGCCCAGCGTGGGCAGTTGCAGCGTCACCACGTTCAGGCGGTAGTACAGGTCTTCGCGGAACTGGCCTGCGGCCATGGCCACCTCCAGGTTGCGGTGCGTGGCCGAGACGATGCGCACGTTGATCTGGATCGACTGGCTCGCGCCCACGGGCCGCACGGCGCGTTCTTGCAGCACGCGCAGCAGCTTGACCTGCAGGGCGGGCGGCATGTCGCCAATCTCGTCCAGCAGCAGCGTGCCGCCCTCGGCCGCCTGGAACAGCCCCTTGTGGTTGCTGACCGCGTCGGTGAACGCACCTTTGACGTGGCCGAACAGCTCGGATTCGAGCAGCGCCTCGGGGATAGCGCCACAGTTCACCGCCACAAAGGGCTTGCCAGCACGGGGGCTGGCGCGGTGGATGGCCTGGGCCAGCAGCTCTTTGCCCGCGCCGCTGTCGCCCAGCAGCAGCACGCTGGCGTCCGACTGGGCCACCAGATAGGTCTCGGCCAGCAGGTCGGTCATGCGGGCCGAGCGGCTCACGATGTCGGCCCGCCAGGCCTCGTTGGCGTGGGCCTGGTGCACGGCGGGGGCGCTCAGGGCCAGGGCCTGGGCGACTTTCTCCAGCAGCTCTTTGCCGTCGTAGGGCTTGGTCAGGTAGGTGAAGACGCCACGCGATGTGGCCTCGACCGCATCGGGGATGGTGCCGTGCGCCGTGAGCAGAATCACCGGCAGCGAGGGGTGGCGCGCGTGCACCTCGTCAAACAGCGTCAGGCCATCCTTGCCGGGCAGGCGCACGTCGCTCAGCACCAGCTGGGGCCGGGCCACGTCCAGCTGCGCCAGCGCGGCCTCGGCCGAGCCCACGGCCACCACCTCGTGCCCGGCGGCTTTGAGGCGCAGCGACAGCAGGCGCAGCATGTCGGCATCGTCGTCCACCACCAGGATGCGGTGGGCAGGGCTGTGCAGTGCGGGTGGGCGCGTGGATGCTGGCATGGGGTGTGGTGCCTCAGGGTTTGGCGTTGCCGTTGCCATTGCTGCTGTTGCCCGCGCCGCTGGCTGTTGGGGCCGGGCGTGTGGTCAGGCTGCGCTCAATGGCGCGCACGGCTTCCAGGCGCTCGCTCAGTTGGTCGTTACGGCGCTGGGCTTCGCGCAGTTGCTGGGTCTGGCGCTCCAATTGGTCCTCCAGGCGGCGCTGCTGAGTCAGGCGTGCCTCCAGCAGGCGGGCCAGCGGGTGCAGCTCTTGGGCGGCAGGGTTGGCCAGGGTGCGCTGCACCAGGCCCAGGGCACGGGCGGTGTCTACGGGCTGGCGGGTTTGGGCCAGCACCAGCGCCAGGCGCAGCGCGCGCGAGGGCTTGCTCTCGTCCAGGTCCGACAGGCGGGCCGTCTCACGCGCCAGGTCGGTGGTGCTGGCGCCCAGGGTGCGGTCAGCATAGGCCAGAGTGTCGCGCAGCAGGTCTTTGGGCGGCGTGGTGGGCTCGTCGTTTTCGGCGGCCAGCGGCTCGGGCGTGGTGGTGGCGGGCTCTGGGGCTGCCCCTGCCGCGTGGGCCGCGGTCACCGGGGCCACATCTGGCGGGGCGGGCATCGTGGCACAGCCTGCCAGCCAGGCCGCACACACGCACAGGATTGCGCGCAGGCTCCAGGGGGCGGCCCGGTGCACAGAGCGGTGAGGGGGCCGGGCTTGCGGTTCAGGAAACATCGGGCAATTCGATTCGGAAAAATGAGCGGGGGGCGTCGCCCGGCATCTGCAGCACCTGCACCCGCCCACCGTGGGCGTGGATGTATTCCTGCACGATGGACAGCCCGATGCCGGTGCCACGCACCGCGTTCTCAGGCTGGCGCTCGCCCCGGTAAAAGGGTTCAAACACATGGGCCCGGTCGGCGGGGGCCACGCCGGGGCCGTCGTCGGTCACATCCACCTGCACCTGGCCGGGCGCGCGCGACACGGCCAGGCGCACCGTGCCTTGCTCGGGCGAGAAGCGGATGGCGTTGGACAGCAGGTTGCCCATGGCCGAGGTGATTTTCTCCGCATCCAGCAGCAGCACGGTGCGCTCGCCGCTTACCTCCACCCGCAGGCTGCGGGCCTGCCATTGCAGGCGCTGTGCCTCCACCAGGTCTTCCAGCAGGGCGATCAGATCGGTCTCGCGCCGCTGCAACTGGCGGGCCTCAAAGGCGGCGGCGTTGAAGCGCAGCAGTGCCTCGATCTCGCTTTGCAGCACCAGGGTGTTCTGGTGCAGGATCTGCGTCACTTCTCTCTGGCCTTCGCTCAGTTCGCCGGTCACGCCGTCTTGCAGCAGGGCGACGCCTTCACGCAGCGCGGCCAGCGGGGTTTTGAGTTCGTGCGAGACATGGCGCAAAAAGCGCGCCTTGTCGGCATCCAGCTCCAGCAGCCGCAGGCGCAGCCACTCCAGTTGCTGGCCCACGCGGCGCACGTCGGCAGGGCCGGTGATGGCCACGGGTTGCTCCAGCTGGTTCTCGCCCAGGCGGCGAATGGCGCGCTCCAGTCGCGTGAAGGGGCGCGCCAGCCAGATGCCCAGCCACAGCGCCAGCACCAGTGCCAGCACAATTGCGCCCACCAGTTGGTGCATCACGGTGCGGCGGCTGGCGTCCACCCGCGCTTGCAGTTCGCTGGCCTGGCGGGCATTGAGTTCTTGCACCGATTGCGTGATGGCCGTGTGCAGGGTGTCGAGCGCCACAAATTCTTCGGCCACGCTGCGTTCGTTTTCCAGCGACTGCCAGGGCGGGGCGCGCAGCAAGTCGTGCACGGTTTGCATATGGGCCTGCCACTGCTGGGCCTGAGGGGGCGGCAGGCCCGCGTCGCTCAGCTGGCGCACGATGCCCTGGGCATCGGCGGCCATGTCGTCAAAGCTTTGGCGCAGCAGGGAATCGTTCAGCACCAGGGATTGCCGGGCCGAGCGTTCCATGGCCTGGCCGCGCTGGTTCAGCGCCTGGGCCGCCACGTTCAGCGCAGCCGCCTGGGCGGCGCTGGCCTGGCTTTGGCCCATCAGCGCTTCCAGGGTGAACACCGCCCGCAGGGCACTGGCGCCCAGCAATCCTGCAATCAACAAGAAGGCGAGCAGCAGCAGTTGCTGAAACGATGGGCCGTGTGGGCGAGCCTGCGGAGGGCTCGTGGGGTGTGGGGCCATGCGCCGGGGCGTGGGGGTCAGGCCGTGAGGGCGGCGCCCTCGCGCACCAGCACCTCGCCGCGCAAGGTGTACGCCTTGGCCTCGGTGATGGTGACCTGAACCATCTGGCCCACCAGGCGGGGCTGGCCCACAAAGTTGACCACGCGGTTGCACTCGGTGCGGCCCATCAGCTCGGTGGCATCGCGCTTGGAAGCGCCTTCCACCAGAATGCGCTGCACCGTGCCCACGCGGCTTTCGCTGATGGACTTGATGTTGGCGTTGATGACGCCCTGCAGGTGCTGCAGGCGGCGCAGCTTCACGTCGTGCGGAGTGTCGTCGTGCAGCCCGGCGGCAGGCGTGCCGGGGCGGGGGCTGAAGATGAAGCTGAAGCTGTTGTCGAAGTGGATGTCGTC
>JADMJR010000089.1 GCA_018780365.1 Acidovorax sp.
ATGCTGTGGGAAAGCCAGCGCGCAGGCCGCCCGCCCGATGGCGAGGCCTACATCGCCTGCGTGCAGCGCCGCGCCACGCGGGACTGAGCCCCCCAAAGCACCTCACAGCAGCCGGAAAGCCAGCACCGCCACCAGCGTGGGTGGCACAGCCCCCAGCAGCAGGCCCAGCGGGTGCACCACCCCACCGGCAAATTGATCCTTGAGGATGGCCGCACCTGCGGGGTTTGGCGCATTGGCGATCACCGTCAGCCCCCCCCCGGTCACCGCCCCCGCCACCAGGGCCACCTTGAACTCGTGGCTCAGCCCCTCGACCAGCGAGCCCAGATAGGTCAGCGCCGCGTTGTCGGTGAAGGCCGTGAGCACCATGGCGCCAAAAAACACGGCGTTCGCATCCATCGCCATCAGAATGGGCTGCAGCCACCATTGCTGCAAACCGCCCAGCACCACCAGCCCCGCCAGGAAGAACGCCACCAGCAGCGCCTCGCGCAGGATCAGCGGGTTCTGGTGGTGCCGGTAGGCCGAGGTGAACCCCAGGAAGAACAGGAAAATGCCCAGGAACACCGCCGGGTGGTGGGCAAACAGCACCACCAGTGCCAGAAACACCAGGTGCACGGCCATGACCGACGCAGGCACAGGCACCTCGGGCGCCGCGATCTTGCGGCCCATGTGCCCCACCTGGTTGCGGAAGACAAGCGTGACAACTGCGGCATTGACCAGCACGGCCACCGCCGCCTTCCAGCCAAAATGGGACACCATGAACCCCAAGTCCCAGTTCCACTGGGCGGCCACCATCAGCACTGGCGGCGCGGCAAAGGGCGTGAGCGTGCCGCCGATGGAGATGTTGACGAACAGCACGCCGATGGTCGCGTACTTGAGCCGGCTCGACAGGGGGCGCGAGAACAAAAGGTCCCGCAGCATCAGCGCGGCCAGCGTCATTGCCGCGGGCTCGGTGATGAACGAGCCCAGCAGCGGCACGAACGCCAACACCACAAAGTACATGGCCACGCCACGCTGCACGGGCAGGCCGCGCGCCAGCTGCCGCACCATGGCGCCCGACAGCTCCAGGATCGGCCGCGTGGCAGCGATCACCATGATGGCGAACACAAACAGCGGCTCGGTGAAGTTGCGCGAGTCCAGGTAGGCCGTGGCCTGCTGCTTGCCGCTGATGGCAAACATGAACAGCATGAGGACCATGGCCCAGAAGCCGAAGACCACCTCGACCTCGCCGAGCAGGTGCAAAAAGCCCGCATGCCGGGGCCGTGTGTGGGCCAGGCGCAGAAAGTACCGGGTGGAGAAAGTGTGCAGGATCGCCAGTCCGAACAGGAGGGCGCCCAGGGCCTGGATCAGGGTGGGAGAAGCGTGGAACATCGGTGGTCGCAGTCAAGCCGCGAGGCGGCCCGACCAGCGCATGAACCTGCCGAGCCCCTGTGACTGCGACACCCACGCACATTGTAAGAACGCAGCCCCCCACCCCTTGTAGGCGCAGGGCGCATTCGAGCCCTTGTTATGGCCTGCGCCCAGACGCAAAAAAGCCCGCCAGAGGCGGGCTCGGGTGCGGGGTGCAACCCCTGCTGCTGCCGCAGATCAGCGAAAACGCGACTGGGGCACCGTGTGCAGGTCGCCGTCCAGGCTGCCCACGTAGTTCGACAGGGCCTTCAGCTCGGCGTTGGTGAACTGCTTGGCCACACCGGCCATGATGGCGTTGCCGCGGCCCACCTTGGTGTTCTTTTCGGCCTTGTAGGACTTCAGGGCCACAAACAGGTAGTCGGAGTGCTGGCCGGCGATCTTGGGATACGAAGGATCGATGGGCTTGGCGAAGTTGTCGCCGTGGCAGGACACACAAGCGCCCTTCTTCAGCAGCTCGGCCACTTGAACGCTGGGTTCGCGGGCGGGCTTGGCAGCCGGTTCAGCACCGGTCTTGCCATGTTGTTCATAGTAGGCGGACACATCGGCGATGTCTTTTTCGCTCAGGGATTCTGCGATGCCGCGCATGGTGGGGTGCTTGCGCTCGCCCTTCTGGTAGGCGACCAGTGCTGCGGCAATGTACTTGCCGCTCTGGCCCGAAATCATCGGAACCTTGTGCACTTCAGGAAAGCTGGCCTGGTAGCCAACAATGCCGTGGCAACCGATGCACATGGCAATCTTTTGCTTGCCGGCTTCCACGTCGCCTTTGGCTTCCTGGGCGTGGGACAAGGCGGTCACGGAAGCGACAGCCAGGGCAAATAGCGTGGTCAACGTTTTGTTCATTTTGCGCGCACAATCTCGTGGAAGTTCAGCTCTGGGCTCTGATCAGCCGTCGATTATAGCCAGCGCCCTGTCAAGCCCATTCATCAACGATCCGGTGTTTTCCCCCATGAAATTCCAAGGCTCCCAGAACTACGTCGCCACCCAAGACCTGATGCTCGCCGTGAATGCTGCCATCACGCTGCAACGGCCGCTGCTGATCAAGGGCGAGCCCGGCACGGGCAAGACGATGCTGGCCGAGGAAGTGGCCCAGTCGCTGGACATGCCACTGTTGCAGTGGCACATCAAATCCACCACCAAGGCCCAGCAGGGCCTGTACGAATACGACGCCGTGAGCCGCCTGCGCGACAGCCAGCTCAACGACGGCGACAGTGCCGAGCGTGTAAAGAACATCCGCAACTACATCATCCAGGGCGTGTTGTGGCAGGCCTTCACGGCCGACCGCCCCGTGGCGCTGCTGATCGACGAAATCGACAAGGCCGACATCGAGTTCCCGAACGACCTGCTGCGCGAGATCGACCGCATGGAGTTCTACTGCTACGAAACGCGCGAACTCATCAAGGCCAAACACCGCCCGCTGGTGTTCATCACGTCGAACAACGAAAAAGAGCTGCCCGACGCGTTTCTGCGCCGCTGCTTCTTTCACTTCATCAAGTTCCCCGAAGCCGACACCATGCGGCAAATCATCAATGTGCATTTCCCCACGCTCAAAAGCGAGCTGCTCGGCGTGGCGATGAAGACGTTTTATGACGTGCGCAACCTGCCCGGCCTCAAGAAGAAGCCCTCCACCAGCGAATTGATCGACTGGCTCAAGCTGCTGGTGGCCGAAGACATTCCACTCACCGCCCTGCAAAGCGCCGACAACAAGGTGGCCGTGCCGCCGCTGGTGGGTGCGCTGCTCAAGAACGAGCAGGACGTGAGCCTGTTTGAAAAGCTGGTGTTCATGAACCAGCGAAACCGCTGATTTTTTGAACAGGCCGCACCATGAGCGCCCCCAACACCCCGTCCCTCGCAGACGGCATCTCTGACGCCGTCGGTTTTGTCGGCGGCGCCCTCATCGGCTTCTGGCTGGGCCAGTGGCTCGGCCTGGACATCTTCGCCCCGGGCTATGGCACCCCGGCACTGTTGGGCATTGCCCTGGTCGGACTGGGTGGCGGTCTGGGCCTGCATGCGGCCAAACGCTGGCAGGCCAGCCGCCGCAGCAAGCCCGCCAAGGACTGACACAGCGCCCGGAACAACACCCATGGCCTTTGTAGAACCCATTACCCTGCGCGACCGTGGTGTGCGCCTGGAGCCCCTGGCCCTGTCGCATGAGGAAGGCCTGCGCCTGGCCGCCGCCGACGGCGAGTTGTGGAAATTGCGCGTGACCTCGGTGCCCGAACCGCAGGACACCCGCGCCTACATCGAAACCGCCCTGAAGGGCCGGGAAGAAGGCCACCGTTTTGCGTTTGCCGTGGTCGACGAGGCCACCGGCAAGGTGCTGGGCTGCACCAGCTTTCACGACATCCTTCCCGCCGTGAAGCGGGTGGAAATTGGCTACACCTGGTACTGCCAGAGCGTGCAGCGCAGCCATGTCAACACCACCTGCAAACTGCTGATGATGGGCCATGCGTTCGACACCCTGGGCTGCCATGTGGTGGGCTGGCGCACCGACAACTACAACTTCGTCTCCCAAAAGGCCATCGAGCGCCTGGGCGCCCACAAGGATGGCGTGCTCCGTGGCCACGCGCTGCGCCGTGACGGCACCATCCGCGACACGGTGATGTACAGCATGCGCGCGGGCGAGTGGCCGGAGGCACGTGCACAGTTGCTATACCTTTTGGAGCGAAAAAAGGCCGCCTGATGCGCGCCAGGAGCCAAAATCATGCTGATCGACTTCTTCTACACCCTGCGTTCGGCCAAGTTGCCCGTGTCCGTGAAGGAATATCTCACGCTGCTCGAAGCCCTGCAGGCCGGCGTGGTGGGCCCCAAGTCGGATGACGCCTGGAGCCTGGACGACTTCTACAACCTCTCGCGCCTCACGCTGGTCAAGGACGAGAAGCACTACGACAAGTTCGACCGGGCCTTCGGCGCCTACTTCAAGGGCGTGGAGATGGTGGCCGACTTCACCAAGGAGATCCCGGCCGACTGGCTGCGCAAGATCCTGGAGAACGAGCTCACCCCCGAGCAAAAAGCCGCCATCGAGAAGATGGGCTGGGACGAGCTCATGGAGACGCTGAAGAAGCGCCTCGAAGAACAGAAAGAACGCCACGAGGGTGGCAGCAAGTGGATCGGCACCGGCGGCACCAGCCCGTTTGGCCACGGCGGCTACAACCCGCAGGGCGTGCGCATTGGCGGCGCGGGCAAGAACAAGAGCGCCGTGAAGGTGTGGGAGCAGCGCGCCTACAAGGACTACGACGACCAGCAGGAGCTGGGCACGCGCAACATCAAGGTGGCGCTGCGCCGCCTGCGCAAGTTTGCGCGCGAGGGGCATGAGCTGGAGCTGGACCTGCCCGACACCATCCGCAGCACGGCGGCCAATGCGGGCTACCTGGACATCAAGATGGTGCCCGAGCGGCACAACAACGTGAAGGTGCTGCTGCTGATGGACGTGGGCGGCACCATGG
>JADMJR010000330.1 GCA_018780365.1 Acidovorax sp.
GAGCTGCTGTACTCCAGCGTCAAGGGCAAGAACCCCTTCAAGGACAAGCGCGTGCGCCAGGCCTTCTACCAGGCCATCGACATCGAAGGCATCAAGAAGACCGTGATGCGCGGCGCCTCCAACCCATCGGCCCTGCTGGTCGGCCCTGGCATCAACGGCTTCCAGCCCGATGCCAAGCGCCTGCCCTACGACGTGGAAGCTGCCAAGAAACTGATGGCCGAAGCCGGTTACCCCAACGGTTTTGAAGTGGCCATGAACTGCCCGAACGACCGCTACGTGAACGACGGCCGCATCTGCCAGACCGTGGCCGCCAACCTCTCGCGCATCAACGTCAAGATCAACCTGCAGGCCGAGACCAAGGGCACCTACTTCCCCAAGATCCTGCGCCGGGACACCAGCTTCTACATGCTGGGCTGGACGCCCGCCACCTATGACTCGCACAACGCGCTCAACGCCCTGGTGCGCTGCGTGGACGACAAGGGATCCGGCCAGTTCAACCTGGGTTCGTACTGCAACCCCAAGGTGGACGAGCTGACGCTCAAGATCCAGTCTGAAACCGACAAGGCCAAGCGCAACGCCATGATCAAGGAAGCGTTCGACCTGCACTCCGCCGATGTGGGCCACATCCCGCTGCACCAGCAGGCCCTGGCCTGGGGCGTGAACAAGAACGTGAAGCTCGTGCAGCTGGCCGACAACTTCATGCCATTCAAATGGATGAGCATCAACAAATAAGCCAGAAAGTCCGTCCGTAGATCGCAGAGAAGAAAAGAGAGAACGACCGGTTCTTTTGAAAGTTCACACCACCGCCCGACCCCTACCCGGGCCTTGCGGTGGTGTTTGTTTACTGGTTCCCACAATGAAAAAAACCCTTGCCCGCTGGTTCGACAGCGATGTCGGCTACAGCTTTCGCACATCGCCCATGGCGATGGTCGCCGCCGCGATTGCGCTGATCTGTGTGTTCTGTTCGGTGTTTGCCGGATGGGTCGCGCCCCACAACCCGTTTGACCTGACCACGCTGGAGCTGAGCGACGCCCGTCTGCCACCTGCCTGGAGCGAATTGGGCTCCATGAAATACCCCCTGGGCACCGACGACCAGGGCCGCGACATCCTTTCCGCGCTGATCTATGGCGCGCGCATCTCCCTCGTGGTGGGCCTCGCTTCGGTGGTGCTCTCCGTGGTGGTGGGCGTGGCGTTTGGCCTGCTGGCCGGCTTTCGCGGTGGCTGGATCGATGCCGTGCTCATGCGCCTGTGCGATGTGATGCTGTCGTTCCCCGCCATCCTGGTGGCCCTGCTGATTGCCGGGGTCGGCCGCGCGTTGTTCCCCAACGCGCACGAGTCACTGGCCTTTGGTGTGCTCATCATCTCCATCTCGCTCACCGGCTGGGTGCAGTACGCACGCACCGTGCGCGGCTCCACCTTGGTCGAGCGCAACAAGGAATACGTGCAGGCCGCCCGGGTGACGGGCGTCTCGCCGCTGCGCATCATGCGCAAGCACGTGCTGCCCAACGTCATGGGCCCCGTGATGGTGCTCGCCACCATCCAGGTGGCCACCGCCATCATCACCGAGGCCACGCTGTCCTTTCTGGGCGTGGGCGCGCCGCCCACCTCGCCCTCGCTGGGCACGCTGATCCGCATCGGCAACGACTACCTGTTCTCCGGCGAATGGTGGATCACCGTGTTCCCCGGCGCCATGTTGGTGCTGATTGCCCTGTCGGTGAACCTGCTGGGCGACTGGCTGCGTGATGCCCTGAATCCCCGTCTGCGTTGATCGCACCGTTTCCACCCCAAGCAGGCACAGATTCCATGTCCCTCCTAGAAGTCAAAAACCTCGTTGTCGAATTTCCCGGCCGCCGCGGTACCCTGCGCGCCCTGGACGACATTTCCTTTTCCATCGCACCCGGCGAGATCCTGGGCGTGGTGGGAGAGTCCGGCGCCGGCAAATCGCTCACTGGCGCGGCCATCATCGGCCTGCTGGAGCCCCCGGGCCGCGTCGCCTCGGGCCAGATCCTGCTGGAAGGCCAGCGCATCGACAACCTCAGCAACGAGCAGATGCGCCACATCCGTGGCCGCCGCATCGGCGCGATCTTTCAAGACCCGCTGACCTCGCTGAACCCGCTGTACACCGTGGGCCGCCAGATCACCGAAACCATCCTGGCCCACCTGCCGGTCAACGCCGCCGAGGCGCGCCAGCGTGCCATCCAGCTGCTCAAGGACACCGGCATCCCGGCGGCCGAGGAGCGCATCGACCACTACCCGCACCAGTTCTCCGGCGGCATGCGCCAGCGTGTGGTGATTGCCCTGGCCCTGGCGGCCGAGCCCAAGCTCATCGTGGCCGACGAGCCCACCACGGCGCTCGACGTGTCCATCCAGGCGCAGATCATCACGCTGCTCAAAAACATCTGCAAATCGCGCGGCGCCGCCGTGATGCTGATCACCCATGACATGGGTGTGATCGCCGAGACCTGCGACCGCGTGGCCGTGTTGTATGCCGGGCGCGTGGCCGAGATTGGCCCCGTGCACGACGTGATCAACAAACCCTCGCACCCCTACACCAGCGGCCTGATGGCCTCCATCCCCGACATGGCGGTGGACCGTGAACGCCTGAACCAGATCGACGGAGCCATGCCCCGCCTGAACGCCATTCCCCAGGGCTGCGCCTACAACCCGCGCTGCCCTAAAGTCTTTGACCGCTGCATGACCGAACGCCCCAACCTGATGGATGCAGGCTCTACCCGCGCCGCCTGCTGGCTGCACGCCGGTGCATCGGCCACCGCTTCCGCTAAAGCCGAGGTGACCGCATGAGCGCCGCTGCTACCACCCCCACCACCGCCCAGGCCGGCGCCGTGAAAAGCAAGGCCCTGGTGCAGGCGCACGACCTGGCCAAGACCTTTGACGTCTCGGCCCCCTGGCTCAACCGCGTGATCGAGCGCAAGCCGCGCACCCTGCTGCACGCGGTGGACGGCGTGAGCTTCGAGATCGAAAAAGGCAAGACCCTCGCCCTGGTGGGCGAGTCCGGCTGCGGCAAAAGCACCGTGGCCCGCTTGCTGGTGGGCCTGTACGAGCCCACACGCGGCGGCCTCACGTTTGACAACCAGGACGCCCACGCCGCCTTCAAGGGCAACGATGCCCGCGCCATGCGCCGCCGCATCCAGATGATCTTCCAGGACCCGTATGCGAGCCTGAACCCGCGCTGGCTGGTCGAAGACATCATTGGCGAGCCGCTGAAGGAACACGGCCTCATCACCGACAAGGCCGAGCTGAAACAACGCGTGGGCGAGCTGCTCAAGTCCGTGGGCCTGTCGCCGCTGGACATGGTCAAGTACCCGCACCAGTTCTCCGGCGGCCAGCGCCAGCGCATCTCCATCGCGCGTGCCCTGGCCACCGAGCCCGAGTTCCTGGTCTGCGACGAGCCCACCTCGGCGCTTGACGTGTCGGTGCAGGCGCAGGTGCTCAACATCATGAAGGACCTGCAGCGCGAGCGGCAGCTCACCTACCTGTTCATCAGCCACAACCTGGCCGTGGTGCGCCATGTGAGCGACCAGGTGGGCGTGATGTACCTGGGCCGCCTGGTGGAGCTGGCCGACAAACACACGCTGTTTGATGCACCGCGCCACCCCTACACGCGCATGCTGCTCGATGCCATCCCCAAGATGCACGACACCGGCAAGGCCCGTACCCCCGTGCAGGGCGAAGTGCCCAACCCGCTGAACCCGCCGCCCGGCTGCGCCTTCAACCCGCGCTGCCCCCATGTGAACGAGCGCTGCCGCGCCGAGCGGCCTCAGCTCAAGAGCATTGGCGGCATCCGCATTGCGTGCCATGCGGTGGAAGAGGGGCGGATTTGAAGATTGCTATTAAAAATATAGCTACTTGCGCATGATGGACGCGCGGTAGAGGCCCATCTGGCTTGTACTCTGGTTCGTGCGACCGCAGGGGGCTGGTCGCCAGCGCCCTTTTTGCACTAGCAACGCCACAGGCTCCTTCGGGAGCCTGTGGCGTTATTGGCGCCGGGCGAAGCAGCCACGCAAGAGTGTGCTGGGGTTGGCGGCTGCTTGCGCCTGGAGGCTGTCTCAGTGCACGATTTGCAGAGTTTTTCTGCAAATTTTCTCCGGGGAAAATCCTGGTTCAGAACGCCCCGCGCCATTGAATGCGCTCTGCATTTTTTGTGGCCTACTGCATGTCAGGCCACACCAACACCTTCTAACCTACCCTCTCTAGCAGCACATGCTTCCGCGCGGACTTGACCCGAAAGAATCCCAAGCACGGCCCTTCTTCAGAGGTCTCATGGTGCTGATGCTCTTGGCCATGGCGGGAGTGTGGCTTTACGGGTCTGTACCACTCATCATGAATCCGGGGCCAGTCGAGGTCATTTGCCCAACAAAGCCTCGCAAGCTGGCTTGCGAACTGGGTGCTGGCATTGTTGGATTGCTGCCCGCAAAGGCGCAAAGAACAGTGCTGGGGGTGTCAGGCCTCGCCACAACGATGGGCGTTTTGTGGCTGGTGGGAGTGATCACCTTGCGAGAGAAACGCTGAGGCGATGGCTCCTCATCTGCGGTGTTTGGTCATTGATTTGCTATTAAATCAATAGCTTATATCGCTTGTACAGCGCGCGCTAGGCACCAAAAAACCTCTTGACATCACGCATACCGCTTCGCCCGCAGGTTCTCCTTCATCTGCTGCAGGATCGGTTGCAGCGGGCTGCCGATGCGCAGCGCCACGCAGGTTGCCAGCACGTCGATGATGAGCAGGTGCATGAGCCGCGACACCATGGGGCTGTAGCGGTCGTAGCCCTCGGGGTGGTCGGCGGCCA
>JADMJR010000321.1 GCA_018780365.1 Acidovorax sp.
TTGCGCCCAAGGTGGCCTATGTGTGCAAGGACGCGGACGACCAGAAGTTCATCGACCTGGCGGCGGCGCACCGGGCAATCTTGCTGAGCAAGGACAAGGCGGTGATCTGTATGCGCAAGCGGTTGTTGAGCCTGGGCGCGGATGTGGCGACGGAGTTGGTGTTGGAAGTGGATGGTGCATGCGCATAAAATATGCGCATACGCTCTGCAGGAGATGCCGCCATGCTTCGTTTTGATAACGCCCCCAAAAAGTCCACCAACCTGTCGCTCAACAGCAAGGTGCTGGAAGCCGCGCGGGACATGGGCATGAACCTCTCCCAGACCGTGGACGAGCTGCTGGCCGTCGAAGTCCAGCGCCGCTACTGGGAGCGTTGGAACAGCACCAATCAGGAGGCCATCGCTGCCTACAACGCGCGCATCGAGAGCGAGGGCTTGCCGCTGGCCCAGTACCGGAGCTTCTGACCGATGGCGCGTTTTGACGTCTATCGGCACCCCGACGCTGCGCAGCGTGCCACCACGCCCTTTTTGCTGGATGTGCAAAACGAGTACATCAGCGGTTTGCAGACGCGGGTCGTGTTGCCTTTGCGCCGTGCCGAACGGGTGACGATACCGCTGCGCGATCTCAACCCGGCGCTCGAAATCGATGGCGTCGCCGTCATCCTCGACACGGCGGCCATCGCTGCCGTTCCGTTGTCCTTGTTGAAAAACCCGGTGGCGAATCTACGGGCACAGGCCGATTTGGTCACCAATGCCCTTGATGCGTTGTTTGGCGCGTACTGAAGCTCAAAACCGCTCAAGAAGCCAGCAAGTCATACGCCGCCCGCACCCGCTGCAAATCCCGCCCCAGCCTGCGGCTCGTGGGCAGATGCCGCATCCATCCCATCCGCCGGACACTGGTTGCCAGCACCTCCCGCATCTCCGCGCTGCCCTGCGCCACCCACGCCGCCCAGCGCTCGCGCCCCTCGGCCAGCGTGCCACTGGCGTGCAGATAAATCGCGGTGGAGTGCGCGTAACACAGCGCATCGCGCACATGGCACACCGCCAGCGGCAGCACGGCGGCGGGGTCGTCTTCAAAGTCGATACAGGCCACCTCGCCATCGGGGCAGCGCACCAGGTTGCGGGCAAAGGCCTGGCTGAGGCAGGTGCCTTGGCGGTGCACCTGGGCCAGCGTGTCCAGCCCTTGTTGCCACAGCGCCAGCACGGTGGCCGTGTCGCCCGCCTGCACGGCGTGGTCGATCTCGTTGCCCAGCGAATGGATCTCTTCGCCCGTGTGGCCCAGGTGGCGCATGGCAAAACCATTGGGCAAGGCGGCCAGCACCACGGGCACGCGGATGCCGCGTGTGGCCAGGTTCTGCAGGCGCCGCACCTCGGTGGCAATGGCGGTGGGGCCGCCGGGGTTGGGCACGGGGCGCAGCGCATCCAGGCGCAACACGGTTGCCAGCACGGCCATGGCGCGGTAGCGGCCTGTGCCATGGGGGGCGCCCGCGCGCTTGATCCAGATCTGCTCGTTGCCCAGTACATGGGCCATCACGTTGTGGGGCTGCGTGGCCAGTTGCTGCTGCAAAAAGGCGCTGTAGGGGATGGTGTGCGGGGGGGGGGCTTGGGTCATACGTCCGCGTCTCCAGCCACCGTGGCGGCGGTGCCGGCGGCCGCTGCGTGCACCAGTTCCACGTGGTGGGGGATCGAGGGCTCCATCGCCGGTTCGCTGGCCTGAAAACTGTGGGCGTTGGCCAGGGGCCAGTACAGGCGGAACACGTTGTGCTGTGCCTCCAGCGGACCCAGCAGCGCGCCCGGTTGCATGCGCGTGATGAGGTTGGACAACAGGCGCACCTCGGTGTCGGTGATGCGGCGCACGATGTGGTGGGCCGTGATGTCCTTGGGGTGGCGCAGGCCGGCGGCCTGCACCAGCTCCTGCAGCGCGTGCAGGGTGCTGCGGTGGAACTGCGCCACGCGTGTGGCCTTGTCGGGGACCACCAGGGCTTGCTGGCGCAGCGGGTCTTGGGTGGTCACGCCCGTGGGGCAGTGGCCGGTGTGGCAGCTTTGTGCCTGGATGCAGCCCAGTGCCATCATGAAGCCACGCCCCGCGTTGCACCAGTCGGCGCCCAGCGCCATCATTCGCGCGATGTCGAAGGCGCTGATGACCTTGCCCGCGCAGCCAATGCGCACGCGGTCGCGCAGGTTCACGCCCACCAGCGTGTTGTGCACCAGCAGCAAGCCCTCTTGCAGCGGCGCGCCCACATGGTCGGTGAATTCGACGGGTGCCGCGCCCGTGCCGCCCTCGGCGCCATCGACCACGATGAAGTCGGGCGTGATGCCGGTGACCAGCATGGCCTTGACGATGGCAAACCACTCCCACGGGTGGCCCAGGCAGAACTTGAAGCCCGTGGGCTTGCCGCCCGACAGCGTGCGCAGCTTGGCGATGAAATGCATCATCTCCACCGGGTTGCTGAAGGCGCTGTGGCTGGCGGGCGAGATGCAGGCCTCGCCTTGCTTCACGCCGCGCGCGGCCGCAATTTCGGCCGTCACCTTGGCGCCCGGCAGCACGCCACCGTGGCCGGGCTTGGCGCCCTGGCTGAGCTTCAGCTCGATCATCTTGACCTGGGGCTCGGTGGCACTGGCGGCAAAACGCTCTTCGTTGAACGTGCCGTCGGGGTTGCGGCAACCAAAGTAGCCCGAGCCGATTTCCCAGATCAGATCGCCCCCATGCACGCGGTGGTGCTGGCTGATGCTGCCCTCGCCCGTGTCGTGCGCAAAGCCGCCTTTGTGGGCGCCCTGGTTGAGCGCCAGGATGGCGTGGGCCGACAGTGCGCCAAAGCTCATGGCCGAGATGTTGAACACACTCGCGTGGTAGGGCTGGGTGCAGGGCGATACGGACGGTGACGGCGCATCGGGGCTGCCGCCGATCCACACGCGGAAGTCGTGCGACGGCAGCTGCGTGGGCGCGAGCGAGTGGTTCACCCATTCATACCCATGCGCGCCCACGTCCAGGTGCGTGCCGAAGGGGCGGTTGTCCGGGTCGCCCTTGGCGCGCTGGTAGACCAGCGAGCGCTGCGCACGCGAGAACGGTGCGGCCTCGCTGTCGCTTTCGATGAAATACTGGCGCACCTCGGGCCGCACATATTCGAGCATGAAGCGGATGTGGCCGATGACCGGGTAGTTGCGCAAAATGGCGTGGCGCGACTGCTGCAGGTCGTACACGCCCAGGGCCACCAGGGCCGCAAACACCAGCACCACGGGCAGCCCTACGCCGAAGGCCACCAGCGCAAACAGCGACAGCAGCAGCCCGAAAACACACAGTGCAAAGGCCGTGTAGCGCACCGGGTACAGGGAGTTCAGTTGGTGGAGCATGGGGGTCCTTGTTGGGGTCTGCGGTGCGAGAGGGCTACACTGACCGCCTTCTTATCGGGTTGCCGGGTGGTGAGCAGCGCGTTTTGCGCCGCATCTATCTGCCCATGGCCGCGAGGCCGTCGCAGTGCCGCTGCCGTGACATCGCCATGGCACAAGGCCTGCGCATCATAAAAGTAAAACTTTGCTTCCCAGCCCCCCGCTTTCTCGCTTGACGACCGGAGTCCCCATGACCGAATCCACATCGCCCACCCCCGCCACTGACGATCTCGACCCCACGGCCGCCCCTGCCGCCGCGCTGGGCCCTGAGGAGCTGGAAGAGATCGACAACATCCTCGACGACCTGCGCGCGCGCGGCGAGGAAATCCCGCAGTGGGAGTTTTGCGACGGTTTCATGACCGCGCTGATCTGCAGCCGCCGCCCCATCGCACCCGCCGAGTACCTGCCCATGCTGCTGGGCGACGGCGCCGAGCTGGATGTGGCCGAAGGCGACCCGCTGCCGCAGTTGCCCGCGTTTGCCGATGCCGCCCAGCAAGCCCGCTTCATGGACCTGTGGATGCGCCGCTGGAACGAGATCGTGGCCCAGCTCGACACCGACGTGAAGACGCTGGACGACGACCGCACCTTCCAGCCCGAAGCCATGGACATGCGCGGCGCCGTGGCCAGCCTGACCGACGAGCAGCGCGCCGAAATGGGCGACGACCAGGAGATCCCGTCCTTCGGCCAGGTGTGGGCCCTGGGCTTCATGTTTGCGGTCGAAAACTGGCCCGAAGACTGGGCCGCCCCGCGCGACAAGGAAGCCGCCAAGTGGCTGGACGACGCGCTGGACCGCATCGTTGCCCTGACCGAAGACGACACCGGCAAGCCCGAAGTCTGCATGTACGACGAAGACGGCCCGCCCAGCACCAGCCAGGCGCGTGTCGATGCCTTTGGCGAAGCCATCTGGGCCGTGTACGACCTGCGCCAGCTGTGGAAGAGCATGGGCCCGCGCGTGGAGACGGTGCGCAAGGCGCCCGAGCCGGGGCGCAACGACCCTTGCCACTGCGGCAGCGGCAAGAAGTACAAGAAGTGCCACGGGGCCTGAGCCCTTCAAAGCATTTTGCTATAAATTAAATAGCTTTATTTGCTTGGTGGACGGGCGGTAGGGCCTGTTTCCTTCATGTTTTTGCCGTGCCGCAGCAGGCGAAACGGAGCGCCCGTGTCGGCGGGCGTGGGCACAAGCCCCCTGGCCCCTCAGCCGCCCTGGGCCAGGAACTTCTTCAGATTCCCCGCCGCCGTGCTGCGCACCTTGCGCTTGAGCGAGGGCGACCAGCCCAGCAGCACACCGGGCAGGCCCAGTGCCTGGCGGGACCAGCTCCAGAAATTGAAGCGGTCGCGGTGCGTGGCAATCAGCCCGTCGGGCGTGAAGGTGAACGTGCCGTCGATGATGTTGTGCACCT